>NZ_CP023549.1:475000-775000 GCF_002407205.1 Rhodobacter sp. CZR27
GGAACTCCGGCGTGACGAGGATGTTCGAGCTGCGGTTCACCTCGGCCACGGCCGGCTTGATGATCTTGGCGTTGAGCTGCTTGAAGTTCTCGTAATAGGCGCTGTCGTCCACCCCCATCAGCCGGCGGAAGATCTCGATGGGCCACCAGCCGGTCGAGCCCGTGCGCACGAAGCGGAAGCAGTTCTCATAGAGGGCCAGCGCGTGACCCGAGGTGAACCGCCGCTGGATGTTCAGGTTGATCAGCGCGAAGACCTTCGGGTCGTGCAGCTTCTCGGCCAGCGCGGGCGAATAGGCATATTCGCAGATCCCGCCCGCCAGCTTGGCATAGGAGAGCAGCGATGACACCCCCCATTCCTGGCGACCCTTCTGGTCGAGCATGTCCCATTCGGCCACCGTCTCTGCGAGGCTCCGAAGCGAGGCCTTCAACGTCTCCATGTCATTCGAGTTGTAGCCCACCATCAGGCAGAGCGTGCGCGCGTCGATCGAATGTTTCGGCCGCGTCATCAGATGGTCGTAGGCGTTGAGCAGCAGCACGTTCGACAGCTTGCGCTGCAGGAGCGTGAGCTTCCCAGAGACGTGGATCGCCGCCACGTTCTTCTTCACCGACTCGCGGCGAAGCGCGCCCGTCAACGCCTCGCGCGGAATCTCCACGAGGTTGCCCTGCGGCTCCCTGCTGCGGCCAGCGATCTTCTGCGCCATGCCCTGCCCTTGTTCTGCTCGGCTCTGATGATGCCGGAAAAGGGACCTTGCCTCAAGCCATCTTCAGGTACCGTTCTGCAGGATGACGGCCATCCCGGAAAAGGGTTCCTTCGGTGGCAGGCAGAGGAGCTTCAGGTACCAGTTTCCGGGATGCGCCCGTGGACACGGCGGGCACCGTCGGGTCCGGGAGGGGTCAAAGGCCCTGATCAGGCCGAATCGGGGCGTCTCGGAGTCGAATCATCCCGAGGAACGGTGCCCGTAGGCCCGGAATCGGATGCTCACGATCCCGGAAACAGGTGCCCGAGATACCGGGCACGGGTACCGGCGGTCCCGGAAACAGGTGCCATTGTTACGGCAAGTGTTTGGAATGCAGTGCATTTTGCGGCACAAAGATCATAAAGTTCTGAAAGAACCAACAAGCTTTGTCGTGCTGGCGCTGGAGGGAAGAAGGAAAAATTGCCGGGTTTCGCCTGCGAAACCTGCCAGTCTGCTGGGTTTCGCGCTCACCAGAGGAAGCGGATTCACATGTCCACTGTGATGTGCGATAGTTTCGGCAACAGACAACAAAACACGTGACATCGAGCTGAGGCGTGAGCATGACCCGGAAGAGCGACTTATCCCTGCCACCCTATTTCAACCTGGACCCCGCAGCATCCGCCGCGAAGCTCGGCAAGCCGGTGGACACCACGCGATTCGCAAAGGCGGCAGCTTTCTGTGGCCGTGGTCGCGATGATCTTGCGCGCAAGGGATACGCTCCGGATGGCAAGAAGCGGCTGCGCAAGTTCTCGACCTGGGAGATCTGCCGCTACCTGATTCCGGTGGCATCGTCGCATCTCCGCCGGGTGCTGCGCAACAATCCCGACCTGCCGCAGGGCGAAGGCGAAGGCGGCGCGAAGTGGTTCACGCTCGAGGAAGTCCTTGCGCTGCGAAACCACTTCGCTGAGGAGGGCGCCGCGAAGAAGGAGTATCGTCCCTTCCGGCCGGCGGGACTACCGGCGAAGGTCGTGGCGGTGGCGAACTTCAAGGGCGGCGTCGGCAAGACCTCGACCGCGGCGCACCTGGCCATGTCGGCGGCGCTCGACGGTTACCGGGTGCTGGTGATCGATCTGGACAGCCAGGGCTCGATGACCTCGATTATGGGCGGCAAGGTGGCGGACGAGTGGCAGACCGTGTTTCCGCTTCTGGCCAAGGATTACGCGCTTCACGTGCAGGAGGAGAACGAGGTCCGTGAGGCGCGGGGCGAAAGCCCCCTGCCCCTCGACGAGACCTTGACTGAGGCGCTGAAGATAACCGCGGCCGACGTCGTGCAGAAAACGCACTGGCCGACGATCGACCTGATCGGTGCGCAGTTGAACCTCTACTGGGCCGAGTTCCAGGTCCCGGTCTGGCGCATGATGTTGCGACGCTGGCCGCTCTGGGATGCGCTGACCGGGTTCCTCGGCCGCGAGGGGCTGCTCGATGATTATGACATCATCCTGCTCGATACGCCCCCTGCCCTTGGGTACCTGACGATCAACGCGCTGGCGGCGGCCGACATCCTTCTGGTGCCGCTCGGCGCCTCGTTCCTGGAATTCGACTCGACGGGTCGGTTCTTCGACATGCTCTATTCCACCTTCGCCTCCATCGAGGATGGTGAGAATGCTGCCCGCCGAACGGCGGGCCTGCCGGAAATGAAGTTCGAATGGGACGTGGTGCGCGCGCTGATCACCCGTTTCGACGCGAACCAGCAGACCGACCTCGCCAACGTCGTGCAGGCCTACTTCGGCGACTTCATGAACGCCTACCGTCAGGACTTCACGGCGCTGGTCGGGCAGGCAGGCGAGCAGGTGAACGGCATCTACGAGGCAGACTATCGCGACTTCAACCGCGAGACCTATGTCCGGGGGCGCGAGACGTTCGACCGGACCTATGCCGAGTTCAAGGAGATCCTGATCGGCTCGTGGTGGCGCGATCAGGCGATGCAGGAGAAGGAGGCGCGCAATGGCGAAGCGCAGACGGCTTGAGGCGCCCTCGGCGGCGGAACTGGAGGAACTCGAAACCGGTTTCGCCCGCGAAACCTCGGTGAGTTCCCGCCCCCCCATCGCGCAGGTGGCGGCGGATGCCGCCTCGCTCTCCATGCCCTTGCCCGCGACCGAGCGCGCCTCGGCCGCCCGCGACAGCGCGGATGCGTCGCGGCTGCGCCGGGCGGAGGCGGAAGGCCTGCTGCTGCTCGAGATCCCCTTGGCCGAGATCCGGGCGGACGACCTGACCCGCGACCGGCTGCGCGTGGATGGCGAGGAGATGGACGAGCTGCGCGCCTCGATCCGGGCGCACGGCCTGCGGCTGCCGGTGGAGGTGTTCGAGCGGCCCGAGGGGCAGGGCGAGCGCTTCGGGCTCATCTCCGGCTGGCGTCGGCTGTGGGCGCTTCGCTCGCTGCACGCCGAGACCGGTGAGGACCGCTATGCCGTGGTTCGCGCCCTGGTGCGCCGGCCTGCGGATGTCTCGGCGGCTTATGTCTCGATGGTCGAGGAGAACGAGATCCGCGCCGATCTCTCGCCCTACGAGCGCGGCCGCATCGCGGCACTCGCCGCAGGGCAGGGGGCCTTTGCCTCGGTCGAGGAGGCCGTGGATGTTCTCTTCGCGGCAGCCTCGAAGGCGAAGCGGTCGAAGATCCGCAGCTTCGCGCTGATCCACGAGGAACTCGGCGACCTCCTGGCGTTCGCGCCGGCTCTTGGGGAACGTCCCGGTCTGCGCCTCGCGCATGCGCTGCGCGGCGGCTATGCCACGGCGCTGCGCGAGGTGTTGGCGACAGGGCAGGGGACCGATGCCGAGGCGGAGTGGGCCCTGATGGAACCGCTGGTCAAGGCTGCCGAGGGCAAGGCGCTCGATCCGTCCCGTGGTGGCAGGCCGGCCCGCCGGCCCGTTCCCTCGATCGCCGATGTTTCGATCGAGCGCGCCGGCGATGGAAGGGGTTTCCTGCTGCGCCTGCAGGGACCCGATGTCGACGACCAGCTTGTCCAGCGTATTGCGACGGAGATCCGCCGCATGCTCGAGACGGGCAAGGTTTCGCCGGCGAAACCGGGCATGCCCTGATGCGGCACCAGCCCCTGCTGCAGTAGCGGAGGGGGCTGGACAGGCGGGAAAACTGGCAGCAGACTGAGAATGATCGGCCGCTCAACCGGGCGACGGGGGGCTTTGGATCGGTGCAAGTGCCGCCGTGACATGCCTGGAAAAACGGCTTCCAGCAAAGGTTTGCGGTCACAATGCGCAAAGTGGCGCAAAAATGACTGGCACTGCCCGCTTCCCGTAGGGGGTGCCGTCGCAGCGGTCTTGGAGGGGCTCTGCTTGTCGGCCGATCCGGCGGGCGGGGCGGGCGCGGGACGCACAGGTCCCTGCTGGAACCGTCGCCCGGGCGTGCCTACATCAATCGGCAGACCATAAGGGATCGACCGACCATGCGCCTCCTTCTAGCCATCCTGCTGCCCTGGCTGCAGTTCTTCACCATCGGCCGGCCCTTCGCCGGCATCATCTGCCTCATTCTGCAGATCACCCTGATCGGCTGGCTGCCCGCCGCGATCTGGTCGGTCTATGCGCTGAGCCAATACAAGACCGACCGGAAGATCGAGGCGGCACTGTCGCAGCGTCGCTGACGACCCGACACGCCGGCGGCCCACGCGCCGGCGTCCACCTCCCGCAATGGTCCGCGGCCGTGAGCCCGCAATCGCAACCTGCGGATTCCCGTAGGCTCCACGCCTCAGCGTGACATGATTTCGGGCTTTCCACAGGCACCGCTTGGTGAGACTGTCGCAGGCGCGATTTGTCGCAGCCGAGCGCCGGAAACGGGCCGCCCGCGAAAACCCGGGCCGGAAGGCGACGCAGTGTTCAAGGGAGGATCTCATGAAAAGCATCATCGTTTCGGGACTGGTCGCATGGGCGCTGGCGCTGCCCGCCTTGGCAGCGGACTACACGATCATGGCACCGGCCGCGCCGGGCGGCGGCTGGGACCAGACCGCGCGCACGATGCAGGACGTGCTGCAGGCCGAAGGCATATCGGACAGCGTGCAGGTCCAGAACGTCCCGGGCGCCGGCGGCACCGTCGGGCTGGCGCAGTTCGTGGCGGGCGCGGCGGGGGATCCCTCGCAGCTTATCGTCGGCGGCTATGTGATGGTGGGCGCGATCCTCACCAATGCCTCTCCCGTGGGGCTGGACGACGTGACGCCGATCGCGCGGCTGACGGGCGAGTATGAGGCGATCGTCGTCCCGGCGGCCTCGCCGATCCAGTCGGTCTCGGACCTCGTGGCGCAGCTGAAGGCTGATCCCGGCTCGGTCTCTTGGGCGGGCGGCTCGGCGGGCGGCGCCGACCACATCACCGTGGGGCTCTTCGCGAAGGCGGCGGGGGTCGACCCGACCAAGATCAACTACATCGCCTTCTCGGGCGGCGGCGAGGCGCTGGCCGCGATCCTCGGCAACCAGGTCACGGCGGGTGTCTCGAGCCTGGGCGAATTCCTTCCGCAGGTGCAGGCCGGCACGATGCGCCTGCTGGCCGTGACCTCCGACGAGCGGATCGCGGGCGTGGATGCCCCGACGCTGACCGAATCCGGGCTGGACGTCGTGCTGCAGAACTGGCGGATGGTCGCCGCCGCGCCGGGCCTGACCGACGAGCAGAAGGCCGCCGTCGCGGCCGACATCGAGAAGCTGAACGCCTCGGAGGGCTGGAAGGCCGCGCTGGAGACCAAGGGCTGGGCCAATACCTATCTGGCCGGCGCCGAGTTCGAGGCCCAGCTTGCCAAGGACACCGAGACGACCGAGGCCATCCTGCGGGACATCGGGCTGGTCAAATGAACCTGCGCTTTCCTGAGAAGCCGCGCCGCCCCGACGGGGCGGCGGCCGTCATCGGGATCCTGCTGGCCGCGCTCGGAGGGGTGATGCTCTGGGAAGGGTATCGCCTGCCGCAGCAGACCGGCTATGCCGGCGTGGGCCCCGCGGACGTGCCGAAGCTGGTCGGTTGGTGCCTGATGGCGCTTGCGGCCTGGACGCTGGCGGACGCGCTGCGCGGCCGGTTCGAGGCCCGGCCCCGCCAGCAGATCCCGCCGGTCTTGTGGATCGTGGGCGGGCTGGCGGCCCAGCTGATCCTTCTGACTGCGGCCGGGTTCTCGATCGCAAGCGGGCTGCTCTTTGCCTGCACGGCGCGGGCCTTCGGCGCGCGGCGGTTCTGGGTGACGCTGCCGGCAGGCTTTCTGTTTGCCCTGGTGGTCTATGGCGTGTTCGACCGGCTGCTGTCGCTGAACCTGCCGGCCGGGCTGCCGGAGCGGTTGGTGTACGGGGGCTAGATGGGCACGTTCGATTTCCTGTTGCAGGGCCTCGTGGTCGCGCTCGACCCGATGATCCTGTTCTATGCGCTTGTCGGCGTCACGCTCGGAACGGCGGTGGGTGTGCTGCCGGGGATCGGCCCGGCACTGACGGTCGCCCTGCTGCTGCCGGTGACCTACGGGCTCGATCCCGCGGGATCGCTCATCATGTTCGCGGGCATCTACTACGGCGGGATGTATGGCGGATCGACCACCTCGATCCTGCTGAACACGCCGGGGGAAAGCGCCTCGATCGTGACCGCGCTCGAGGGCAACAAGATGGCGCGCGCGGGACGCGGCGGCCCGGCGCTTGCCACCGCCGCCATCGGCTCGTTCGTGGCCGGCCTCATCGCGACGCTGCTGCTGGCCTTCCTGGCCCCCACGGTGGTGAAGCTTGCGCTGGTCTTCGGGCCGCGGGAGTATTTCGCGCTGATGGTGCTGGCTTTCATCACCGTCTCCGCCGCCTTCGGCGACAGCACCCTCAAGGGGCTGACCTCGCTCTTCGTCGGCCTGTCGCTGGCGGTGGTCGGCATCGACCAGCTTTCCGGGCAGGCGCGGCTGTCCTTCGGCGTGCCGCAGCTTCTGGACGGGGTCGAGGTGACGACGCTGGCGGTTGCGATGTTCGCGGTGGGAGAGGCGCTGTTCGTGGCGGGCCAGGGCCTCCGCCCCGAGGACCGGGTGATCCCGGTCAAGGGCTCGATCTGGATGACCGCCGCAGACTGGGGCCGCTCGTGGAAAAGCTGGCTGCGCGGCACGGTGATCGGCTTCCCCGTCGGCGCCATGCCGGCGGGCGGCGCCGATATCGCGACCTTCCTGTCCTATGCCGCCGAAAAGCGGATATCGAAACACCCCGAGGAGTTCGGCCACGGCGCCATCGAAGGCGTGGCCGGGCCCGAGGCCGCCAACAACGCCTCGGCGGCGGGGACGCTGGTGCCGCTGCTCACGCTGGGGCTGCCGACGACGGCGACGGCCGCGATCATGCTGGCCGGCTTCCAGCAGTTCGGCCTGCAGCCCGGCCCGCTGCTGTTCGCCACCAACCCCGAGCTGGTCTGGGGCCTGATCGCGAGCCTTCTGATCGCGAACGTGATGCTTCTCGTGCTGAACCTGCCGCTGATCGGCTTCTGGGTGAAGCTGCTGACCATTCCACGCCACTGGCTCTATGCGGGCATCCTGCTCTTTGCCACGCTGGGCACGATCGGGGTCAACCCCTCGCGCGTGGAGCTTGGCATGCTGCTGGCCTTCGGCATCCTCGGCTACCTGATGCGGATCTTCGGCTATCCGATCGCGCCGGTCGTGGTGGGCCTCATCCTCGGCCCGATGGCCGAGCAGCAGCTGCGCCGCGCGCTTGCCATCGCGCAGGGCGACGTGACGACGCTTGTCGCATCTCCCGTGGCCGCGACGCTGCTGGCCCTGGCGGCGGCGGCGCTGATCGTGCCGATGCTGATGCGGCGGTGGGGCAGGGGGGACATCCTGGTGAAGATTGCGGCCGACGAGGACTGAGCGCCTCAGCGCACGGCCCCGATGCAGTCGGCCCCGAGGCTTTCGGGCAGAACCGCCCGGCTGACGCCGGGCGTGGCTGTCAGGCGCAGCCGGTGGCGCAGGCGGCGCGAGATCGCGTCGATCACCAGCGTCAGCGCCACCATGCCCGACAGCAGCACGAGCGCGCGGTCGATCCGCAACTCCTGGATGGCAGCATCGACGTGGAAGCCCAGCGTTGCGACCCCGATCAGCCCGAAGATCGCGCTGTCGCGCACGATGATTTCCCACCGGTAGAGCAGCAGCGCGAGGATGTTGGCGAACAGCCGCGGCAGCAGCTCGTAGCCCCAGAGCGTGAGGCCGCGCGGCGCGTCGGGGCGCAGGGTCGCGCAGATCCCCTCGGACTGGCGGCCGAGAAGATGGGCGACGATGGCGCCGTTGTGCAGCCCCAGGGCCAGCACCGCCGGCAGCATCGAGGGTCCGAGGATTTGCAGCAGGATGAACGCCAGCATGTAGTCCGGCACGGTCCGGCCCAGCACAAGCAGCCCGTGGCCAAGCATGGCACCGATCCGGCCGGTGACGCGCGGCACGATCAGCGGAAAGCAGATCACCGCGACCACCGCCGTCAGGCCGAGCGCCACCTGCGACAGCACCAGCGTCGTCCAGATCCCGGGCAGCATCTGTCCCTCGACGATGCGCCCCAGCCAGCCGGGCAGCGCGGCCCAGTCGCCCTGCCGCAGCGGGGCGGGCACGATGTCCTCGGTCAGGAACCGCCAGATCACGCCCGAGCCCATCGGCGGCACCTCGACGCCCCTCAGAAGCCAGACCGACGCGGCAAGGTAGAGCGGCACCAGCGGCCAGCGCATCCACCGGCGCAAGGGAAGGATCAGTGCAAGATAGACCCCGAGCACCGCCGCGGCCTCGGCATAATAAAGCGCCTGGCGGAACTGGCTCTCCAGCAGGAAGCCGAGCGTCGGCAGGCCGATGAAGCCCAGCACGGCGGCCGAGCGCAGGCCGCATTCGATCCGGTAAAGCGTGTAGTTCGCCATGTCCCGCAGCACCAGCGGCAGCCGGGCATACAGCAGCCGCACCAATGGCCGCGTCGCCGGGGGCAGGGCGCGGTCGGCCGCGGGATCTGCCTCGTCGAGGTATTCCGCGAAGACCTTGGCGAAAATGCCGGCATAGGGCAGGCCGATGGCAAGGATGCCCGTCAGCGGCGACAGTCCCGTCACCTGCATCAGCAGCAGCGCCCAGAACAGTTCGTGGATCGAGCGGACGGCAATGCAGGCCGCGCGCACCGGCCAGAGCCGGTAGAAGGGCGCAAGCAGCAGGCCGGACCCCGCGCCCAGTCCGACGCCGCACAGGGCGAAGGCCACGGTCAGCCCGGCGGCCTCGGCCAGGGCTGCCAGGTCGGTCACGCGCGGGTGTAGCAGGCCCTCCGCCATCGCCGCCAGCATCCGGCCCGGATCGGGTCCGAGGATGCGCAGGTCGGCCAGCAACAGCGCCGCCAGCGTGAGCATCCCGAACAGCGCGAGCACTCTGCTGCGGCTGGCGCGCCGGGGGTCGTGTCGGGTGTCAGCGGGCATAGAGCGCGGCCAGATCCGCCGGGCCGACCTCGGTGGCCGGCCGGTCGAAGGCGATGCCGCCGGCCCTCAGGCCGACGATGCGCGTGGCATGGGCCAGCGCCAGATCGGTGTCGTGCAGCGCCATGACCACGGTCGGAAACCGACCGTTGAGCGCCCTGACCAGCGCGGCCGACTGTTCCTGATCGACGGCACTTACCGGCTCGTCGGCCAGCACGACGAGGCCGCCGCGCAACAGCGCGCGCGCCACCGCCGTGCGCTGCCGCTGCCCGCCCGACAGCGTTTCCACCGGTTGCGGCCCAAGGCCCTGAAGCCCGACCGTCTCCAGCCAGGGCGCCACCGCGGCGCGGGCGCGCCGCGTCGGCCGGATCAGGTTCCACAGGTTCGCGAGCGTGGAATGATCGTCCAGCACCCCCATCCAGACGTTCAGCTGCACCGAAAGCTGCGGCACCAGCCCGTGATCCTGCGGAACCAGCGCCAGCCGCAGCTGGCGGGCCTCGATCTGCCGCCGGATCGCCTCGACCAGCGTCGACTTGCCCGACCCCGACCGGCCGAGCAGTGCCACGCGCTCGCCCGCCTGCAGCTCGAAGCGCAGGTCCCGCAGGACGGGGCGGCCCGGCCAGCCGATCTCGGCGCCGTCGAAGCGGGCGAGGGCGGTCATTCCCCGATCAGGTCAAGCTGCCGCGCGGTTTCCTCGATCGGGGCGTAAAGGGCATTGTCCGCCGGGATGAACCCGGTGCGCGGGAACGAGGCGAGCAGCTCGGCATCGGTCATGCCGGTCAGCGCGGCCTGCACCTTGTCGATGAAGCCCGCGCCCCAACGCTCCTCGACATCGCCGCGGATCGTCCAGTTGTAGTCGGGGTAGGGCGGGGTCTTCCAGATCACCCGTGCCGTCTGGATCTCGGGCGCGCCCTCGGTCACCGCCTGCTCGTAGACCGAGTAGTTCAGCGCGCCGACCTGCCAGGCGCCCGAGGCGACGAGCCGCAGCGTCTGGCCGTGGTCGCCCGAGAAGCCGACGTTGGAGAAGAACGCCTCGGAGGCGCGGCCGGTCTGCTGGCGGATGTGAAACTCGGGCATCAGCCGCCCCGAGGTCGAGGTCTGCGCCCCGAAGGTGAACGAGAGGCCCTCGGCTGCCTTCGGGAAATCCGGACCCTCGGTCAGGCCGGTGGCGGTGTTGGCGATGAAGTAGGTCACGAAGGCCGCATCTTCCGCGCCCTGCGCGATGGCGCGGCTGCCCGGCACCAGAAGCCGTGCCTGCACGCCCGACAGCCCGCCGAACCACGCAAGCTGCACCTGATCGTTGCGGAAGGCCGTGACCGCCGCCGCATAGCTCTTGACCGGCACATAGCGCACCTCGACCCCGAGCGTCTGCGAAAGATAGGCCGCAACACGGTCGAAGCGTTCGGTGAGGCGCGTGTCGTCGTCATCCGGGATCGCCGAGAAGTAGAGCACCGGCGCCTGCTCGGCGCGAACGAGGGCCGGCGCCACCGGCAGCGCGGCAAGACCGGCCAGCAGGCTGCGGCGGCGGATGGTCGAGGGGACGGTGGGCAGCATGGGAGTCGCGCCTTTCGATTGGGGTGCGAGGCGCTCATACGACGCGGGGATCGTCTTGAGAAGTCAGCTCGGGACGGCAGCGGCATCCGCCCGCCGTGCCGCGCTTGCAGGTGCCGCCTGATGCCGGGGCAGGCGCAGGAAGACCACCGCCGGATTGCCCAGGCCCTCGCGTCGCGCGTCCCGCGCCATCCGGGCGAGCGTCGTGACGAGGCTGCGCTGCCCCGGTCGCGCCACATGGGCGCAGATCAGCACTTCCGCGTCGTCAGGCACGCCAGCGGCGCGGAATTCGTCGGCGACCTCGTCCAGCCGATGCATCGCCATGTAAAGTGCGACCGTCGTTCCCGGCCGGGCGAGCGCGGCCAGATCCGGCTTGCGGTCGCCGGGGCGGCAGGTGGCGGTGGCGAGGACCAGCCGATCGGTCGCGCCCCGCTCGGTCAGCGGGCGGCAGAGCGCGGCCGCCGCGGCACTGGCCGCGGTGATGCCGGGGATGATCTCCACCTCGATGCCGAAGGCGCGGGCAGCGGCGATCTCCTCGCAGGCGCGGCCGAAGACGGAGGGATCGCCGGACTTGAGCCGCACCACGGCAAGCCCGGACAGCGCGGCGGCGGTGATCGTCGCATCGATGCGCTCCTGCGGCCAGTCATGCGCGCCGACCTCCTTGCCGACGAAGACGCGGCGCGGACCCGGCCCGGCCATCTCCAGCACCTCCGGCTCGACCAGCCGGTCGTGGAAGATCACGTCGGCCTGCCGCATTCTTTCCACCGCGCGGAAGGTCAGGAGATCGGCGGCGCCGGGACCGGCGCCGACAAGGCTGATCCGGCCGGGGCGGAGGCGCTCGGCGGCGAAGGGTTCGGGCTGGGAGGGCTGGAAGGTCATTCGGCGGCCTCGCATCTGGCGGAGTGAAGCTGGATCAGGGATCGAAGCTCGGGGCGGCAGGAGCCGCAGTTCGTGCCCGCGCCAAGCGCAGCGCCGAGCGCTTCGACGGTGATCAGGCCGCCGTCGGCGATGGCACGGGCGATGGTGTTCACGCCGATCCCGAGGCAGGCGCAGACCGTGGCGCCTTCGTCGGCGCGGCCAGCGCCGGGACGACCGGCGAGCAGGCCGGGGTCCGCCACGGCGCCGAGGAGGGTCGCGACATGGGCGCGCTGCAGGGCGACCGGGTCCGGCCCCGCGAACAGCGCGGCCCTCAGCCGGCCATCCTGCAGGAAGGCCATGCGGATCAACCCGCGCGCCGGATCGCGGGCGACCACCGGCTCGACCGCCAGCCCGAAAAGGTCGCGGGCGAAGGCGTTCCAGTCCGCGGGCATCTCGGTTCCGGCCAGTTCCGCCTGCGTGCCCAGCGGCAGCGTCGCCCGCGCCCAGTAGGGGCAGGAGGGACGAAGCGCACCGTCGGAAAGGGCAAAGCCATACCAGCGCGCCGGGAACGGCCGGATCGAGACGACCGCCGACTTGTTCGCAGGCTGGCCCGAGACCGGATCGGTCGCCGCTTCCACCAGCGCGCCGATCCGTCCCGAGGGCGCGGTCTCGCCTGTCCAGTGGATCGGCGCGAAGGGCTGGCCGGGCTGCACGCGCGCCGTCACCAGCACGCGCAGGATCGCCCTGCCATGCGTGTTCCCCACCTCTGCCAGCGTGTCGGGCTTCAGGCCGAGACGGGCGGCGTCGGCCGGGTGGATCTCGATGAAGGGCTCGGCGAGATGCCGTCCAAGGCGCGGCGAGCGGCCGGTGCGGGTCATCGTGTGCCAATGATCGCGCACCCGCCCCGTGTTCAGCCGGAACGCGCCCCCTGCCGGGAGCTTTGGCGCAACCGGGATCATCCGCGCGCGGCCGTCGCTGGTGTGGAAGCGGCCGTCACCGAAGAAGCGCCCGCCCTGTCGGGCGCCCGCGCGGGGCCAGAGGAAGGGGTCCAGCTCGTCGTAGTCAATGCCGCTGATCCCTCCGAGGTCCGAGATGTCGAAGTCGCCGCCAAGGCGCCCCGCCACGCCCGAAAGGTCGGCGTGCTCGCGGAAGATCTCAGCGGCGGTCTCCCAGCCGAAGGCCTCGGGCCAGCCCATGCGCGCGCCGACCTCGGCGAGGATGCGCCAGTCATCGCGGGCGCGGCCGGGGGCGGGCAGGGCTGCCCGCTGGCGGCTGATCCGCCGTTCGGAGTTCGTGACCGTGCCGTCCCGTTCGCCCCAGCCGGTGGCCGGGAGCAGCACATGCGCGAGGCGCGCGGTGTCCGTTGTGGCAAAGAGGTCCGACACGACGGAGAATTCGCAGGCCCCGATGGCGCGGGCCACCCGGTCCGCCTCGGGCATCGAGACGGCGGGATTGGTGCAGATGATCCAGAGCGCCTTGATCCGGCCGTCCTCGACGGCGTGGAACAGGTCCACCGCCTTCAGCCCCGGCCGCTCGGCGATACGCGGGGCGTTCCAGAAGGCGCGCACCGCCTCGCGATGTGCCGGGTTCTCGATATCGAGATGACAGGCGAGCATGTTGGCCAGCCCGCCCACCTCGCGCCCGCCCATGGCGTTCGGCTGCCCGGTGATGCTGAACGGCCCCATGCCGGGGCGTCCGATCCGGCCGGTCGCGAGATGGCAGTTGAGGATCGCGTTCACCTTGTCCGTGCCGCTGTCGGACTGGTTCACCCCCTGCGACCAGAGCGTCACGGTGCGCTCGGTCCCGATCCAGAGGTCGAGGAAGCGCCCGAGGTCGGCCTCGGAGAGGCCCGTTGCGGCGCCGTCAGCGAGCTTGGCCGCGGCCAGCGCGGCGTCGAACCCCTCGACGTGAGAAAGATAATCGGGATCCGTTGCGCCCCGACGGTGGATCTCGGCGAGAAGCCGGTTGAACAGGACCGCGTCCGATCCCGGTGCCACGGCCAGATGCAGGTCGGCCAGATCGCAGGTCGCGGTGCGGCGCGGGTCCACCACGACGATCCGCATCTCCGGCCGCGCCTCCTTCGCCGCCGCCAGCCGGCGGTAAAGCACCGGATGGCACCAGGCGAGGTTCGACCCCACCAGCACGACGAGGTCGGCCAGCTCCAGATCCTCGTAGAGCCCCGGCACGGTGTCGCTTCCGAAGGCCCGGCGATGGCCGGCCACCGACGAGGCCATGCAGAGCCTTGAATTTGTATCGATATTGGCAGAACCGATGAAACCCTTCATCAGCTTGTTGGCGACATAGTAATCCTCGGTCAGCATCTGCCCCGAGACGTAGAAGGCGACCGACTCCGGCCCGTGGCGCTCGATGGCCTGCGAGAACCGCTCGGCCACCAGAGACAGCGCCTCGTCCCAACCGTCCTCGCGCCCTCCGATCCGGGGCGCGAGCAGGCGTCCCTCTGTCCCCACCGTCTCGCCAAGCGCCATGCCCTTGACGCAGAGCATGCCGCGATTGGCCGGATGATCCGGATCGCCCGCGATGTACAGCCCGCCTTGCCCATTGGGCGTGGCGAGCACGCCGCAGCCCACCCCGCAATAGGGGCAGGTCGTGCGCACCGCCTGCCCTGGGGGCGGCAGGGGAGGGGAGGGGGCCGTCACGCCGCGCTCCGACGCTTCAGAAGTGCCGCGTCAAGGAAGATCCTCCCGCCCTCGACCTTGGCCGCGAAGGTGCGGATGCGGCCCTTGTCGGCACCCTGCGCCTCGCCGGTGTTCATGTCGAACACCCAGCCGTGCAGCGGGCAGGTGACCCGGTCCCCGTGCACGAGGCCCTCGGACAGCGGGCCGCCGCGGTGCGCGCAGCGGTCCTCGAGTGCGAAGACCCGGTCATCCGCGGTCCGGAAGACGGCGACGCAGCCTTCCGAAGTCCGCACCACCCGGGCGCCTTGCGCCGGGATGTCCTCCAGCGCGCCGATGTCGATGTAGAGGGTCATTCCGCAGCCTCCAGCGTCAGGTCGGCGAGCGGGCCCCACTTGGCGCGCTCGGTCGGGGCGGCATGTTCCGCCCAGGGGTCGCGGCGATAGACCGACTGGCTGATCTCGAACCGCTCGCAGAGCGCCCGGCGCATGACGGGATCCTCCACGACCTGCGACTTCACCCAGTCCAGCCCCACCTTCGCCACCCACTTGTAAGGCCGGTCCAGGTAACGCGCGCTCTCGCGGTAGAGCTGGATGAAGGCGGTGATGATCTCCACCGCCTCGTCCGCCGAGGGCGTGGTGGCGAGAAGCTGCGTCTCCTTCAACTCCATCCCCGCCGCGCCCGCCACGCCGATCTGGAAGCCGGAATCCACGCAGACCACGCCGACATCCTTGCAGGTCGCCTCGGCGCAATTGCGCGGACAGCCCGAGACCCCGAGCTTCACCTTGTGAGGCGTCCACGAACCCCAGAGCAGCTTTTCCAGCCGGATGCCGAGCCCGGTCGAATCCTGCGTGCCGAAACGGCAGAATTCCGAGCCTACGCAGGTCTTTACCGTGCGCAGACCCTTGGAATAGGCGTGCCCGGACACCAGCCCCGCCGCATTGAGGTCGGCCCACATCGCCGGCAGATCCTCCTTCCGCACGCCCAGAAGGTCGATGCGCTGTCCGCCGGTCACCTTGACCATCGGCACGGCATATTTCTCGGCCGCATCCGCGATCGCGCGCAACTCGGCCGGCGTGGTGACGCCGCCCCACATCCGGGGCACGACGGAATAGGTGCCGTCCTTCTGGATGTTCGCGTGATTGCGCTCGTTCACCAGTCGCGACTGGCGATCATCCTGATATTCGAGCGGCCATTCGGAAATCAGGTAGTAGTTCAGCGCCGGCCGGCAGGAATGGCAGCCGCCTACCGTCTTCCAGCCCAGTTCCTGCATCACCGCGGGGATCGACTTCAGACCCATCGAGTGGATCAGGCGGCGCACGTCCTCGTGGCTCATCCCGGTGCATTTGCACATGGCCTGCGCTGCAGGCTTCACGAAGCTTTCGCCCAGTGTCGCCGCCATGACCTGCTCGACCAGACCCGTGCAGGTGCCGCAGGAGGAGCTGGCCTTGGTCTCTGCCCGCACGGCATCGAGCGTCACCGCCCCGCCCAGCACCGCATCGACGATCCGGCCCTTGCAGACGCCGTTGCAGCCGCAGATCTCCGCCTCAGGCGGCAAGGCT
This sequence comes from Rhodobacter sp. CZR27, assembly GCF_002407205.1. Lineage (NCBI taxonomy): Bacteria > Pseudomonadati > Pseudomonadota > Alphaproteobacteria > Rhodobacterales > Rhodobacter > Rhodobacter sp. CZR27. Next base: position 490,691 of record NZ_CP023549.1, read on the forward strand.
GCAACGGCCGCCAAAGGGTCCGGCGCGGTTCCTCCCTGATAGGCCGGGCCGAAGATCAGCGTGTCGCGCATCGGCGAGATGTCGGTTCCGTCCTTCATCAGGCTTGCGAACCACGCCCCGTCGCCCGTGTCGCCATACATCACCACGCCCAGGATGCGGTTGTCCTGCAGCACGAGACGCTTGTAGATCCCGCGCCCCGGATCACGGAACAGGATGTCCTCGCGCCCCTCGCCATCGGCGAAGTCGCCGGCCGAGAACAGGTCGCAGCCCGTGACCTTCAGCTTCGTCGCGGTCTGGACCGGGCGGAAGGCGGCCTCCTCGCCCAGCAGGGTCCGCGCCGCAACCTTCGCCTGGTCGTAAAGCGGCGCCACCAGCCCGAAGAGTTGCCCGTCATGTTCCACACATTCGCCGAGCGCGAGGATCGCCGGGTCCGAGGTCCGCATCGCGTCATCGACGACCACGCCGCGGTTCACCTCGAGATGCGCGTCATTCGCAAGTCGCACTTCGGGACGGATGCCCACGGCCATGCAGACGATGTCGGCGGGGTAGACCATGCCATCCTCCAGCAGCACCGCCTCGACGCGGCCCTTCCCGAGGATCGCCTTCGTCGCGCCCTTGCAGTGCACCCGGATGCCGCGCCGCTCCAGGTCTTTCTGCAGAAGGTAGCCGGCTGCAGGGTCAAGCTGGCGTTCCATCAGGTGCCCCATCAGATGGATCACCGTCACCTTCGCGCCGCGCGCGGCCATACCTGCCGCCGCCTCGAGGCCCAGCAGGCCGCCGCCGATCACCACCGCGTCCCGTCCCGCCAGACCGGCGGCGATCATCGCCTCGGTGTCTTCGAGGTCGCGGTAGGTCACCACGCCCGGCAGATCCTTGCCCGGCACCGGCAGGATGAACGGGGCCGAGCCCGTCGCGATCACCAGCCGGTCATAGGGCACGCCGCCTGCATTGGAATAGACCACCCGGTTCGCCCGGTCGATCCGCACCACCGGCTCGCCGAAGCGGCAGTCGACGCCATGCGCCGCGTACCAGTCCCCATCGTGCGTGACGATGTCCTCGTAGGTCTTCTCGCCCGACAGCACCGGCGACAGCATCAGCCGGTTGTAGTTGCCACGCGGTTCGGCGTTGAACAGCGTGACGTCGAAGGCATCGGGAGCGGCCTCGAAGACATGCTCCAGCATCCGGCCGGAGGCCATGCCGGCCCCGACCACCACAAGTCTCTGTTTCATGGGCTTACTCCGCGGCTTCGACGAAGCGGTGGCGTTCATAGAGGAAGCGCAGCACGCTTTCGCGCGCCCGCACGTAATCCGGGTCCGAGGCCAGCGCGATCCGGTCGCGCGGTCGGTCGATGTCGACTTCCAGCACCTCGCCGATGCTGGCGGCGGGGCCGTTCGTCATCATCACGATGCGGTCCGCGAGCAGCACGGCCTCGTCCACGTCATGGGTGATCATGATCATGGTGTTCTTCAGCCGGGCATGGATCGCCATGACCGCATCCTGCAGATGCGCCCGCGTCAGCGCGTCGAGCGCCCCGAACGGCTCGTCGAGAAGCAGGATCTTCGGCTCCATGGCAAGGGCACGAGCGATGCCGACGCGCTGCTTCATCCCGCCCGAGATCTCGCCCGGCAGCTTGTCCTTCGCGTGACCCATCTGCACCAGATCGAGGTTCTGCATGATCCAGTCGTGCCGCTCGGCCCGCGAGCGGGTGGAGCCGAAGACCTTCGACACGGCGAGCTTCACGTTGTCGTAGACGCTCAGCCACGGCAGAAGGCTGTGGTTCTGGAACACGATGGCGCGGTCAGGACCGGGAGCGTTCACCTCGCGGCCTTCGAGCGTGATGGCTCCGGTGGTGACCTGCGTCAGCCCGCCGATCAGGTTGAGCAGGGTCGATTTCCCGCAGCCCGAGTGGCCGATGATCGAGACGAATTCTCCCTTTCCGATCCCGAGATGGACGCCGTCCAGCACGGGAATTCCGCCGGAAAAGCTTTTCGTGATGTTGTCGATCTTGAGGTAGTTCATCCGCGTTCCCTCCTCAGGCCATGGTTGCGCGCGAGACCACGCGGCCGAGAAGCGCCACCAGACGGTCGAGCACGAAGCCCGTGACCCCGATGTAGGCGAGCGCCACGATGATGTCGGTCAGCATGGAGGAATTCCAGGCATCCCAGATGAAGAAGCCGATGCCGACGCCCCCGGTCAGCATCTCGGCCGCCACGATGGCGAGCCAGGCGAGGCCCACGCCGATCCGCAGGCCCGAGAAGATGTAGGGCGCCGCGGCGGGCAGCATGATCTTGAAAAAGAACTCCAGATGGTTCAGGCGCAGCACGGCCGCGACGTTGCGGTAGTCCTGCGGGATGGCGCGGACGCCCGCTGACGTGTTGATGATCACCGGCCAGATCGCGGTGATGAAGATCACGAAGATCGCCGAGGGGCCGCTGTCCATGAAGGCTGCGAGGCTGATCGGCAGCCACGCCAGCGGCGGCACCGTGCGCAGCACCTGGAACAGCGGATCAAGGCCGCGCATCAGCCAGAGCGACTGCCCGATCACGGCGCCCACGAAGATGCCCACCAGCGCGGCAAGGCCGAAGCCGATGCCCACGCGCTGCAGCGAGGTCAGCGCCCGCCAGCCAAGGCCCATGTCCTGCGAGCCCGCCACATAGAACGGCTGCAGGATCAGGTCGCGGCTCTGCTCCCAGACATCGCTGGGTGCCGGCAGGGCCGATCCGCCGCCGGCACAGGCCAGTTGCCAGACGGTCAGCAGCGCCAGCATCACGAGCGCGGGCGGCAACATCTGCTCGACGACCATCCGGCGCAGGCCGGTCAGGCGTCCGCGCGGCGTGGCGCGCGGGAGCCGCACCACCTGTGCGGCGGGCGCCGGCCGGGGGGCGGCGGCGGAGGCGGAGGAGGCGGAGGTCTTCCGGTTCAGGGCGGTCACGGTCATCGCTGCCTCCTCACGCCACGGCCTTGATGGCGAGGCTGGCCAGATAGGCCTCGGGGTCGGCCGGGTCGAAGGTCTTGCCGTCGAAGAAGGTCTCGACCCCGCGGCTGTCGCCGAAGCCCGTCGTGTCGAAGCCCAGTTCGCGCGCGGCCTCGAGCCAGAGATCCGAGCGGTTCGTTCGCCCGACCAGCGCCGCGGCGTCGAGATCGCCGGGCAGATAGCCCCAGCGCTTGTTCTCGGTGATGAACCAGCTGTCGAGCGACTTCCACGGGAAGGAGGTCTCGCCCCGCTCGCCCCAGAACTTCATCGCGAGATCGGGACGGCTTTCCTGCCGGCCGTTGCCATAGTTGATCTCGCCCTTCAGGCGGCCGATGATGTCCTTGGCCGGAACCTTGTACCACTGCCGGCCCGAGACGATCTTTGCCATCTCGTCCTTGTTGGCCGGATCCTCGCACCAGATCTGCGCCTCCATGACCGCCATCAGGATCGCCTTCGCCGCGTTGGGATGGGCGTCGACCCAGTCCGCCCGCATCGCCAGGACCTTCTCGGGATGGCGCGCCCAGATCTCTCCGGTGGTGGTGGCGGTGAACCCGATGCCCTGGTTCACCAGCTGCTCGTTCCACGGTTCGCCCACGCAGAAGGCCTCCATGTTGCCGACCTTCATGTTGGCCACCATCTGCGGCGGCGGCACCACGATCAGGTCCACGTCGCGGTCGGGATCGATGCCGCCCGCCGCCAGCCAGTAGCGCATCCACAGATCATGCGTGCCGCCCGGGAAGGTCATCGCCATCGGCACCTCGGCGCCGGAAGCCTTTTTCGCCGCAAGGATGGGCTTGAGCGGCGAGGAGTCCAGGCCGACGCCGAGATCGGCATGGGCGCGGGCGACCGATATGCCCTGGCACTGCTCGTTCAGGTTGAGAAGCGTGTACATCGGCAGCGGCCGGCCGTTCTGCATCACCTTGCCGGTCGAATAGAGGTGCACCTTCGGCCGCAGGATGTGTCCGCCGTCGATGCCGCCGTTGGCGCCGCCAAGCGCCATGTTGTCCCGGGTGGCGCCCCAGCTGGCCTGCTTCTCGATCGCCATTTCACTCATGCCGTGGCGGGCGAAAAATCCCTTTTCCTGCGCGATGATAAGCGGGGCGCTGTCGGTCAGGGCGATGTAGCCGAGGCGCGCGCCGGGCACCTCCGGCGCGGCGGGGGCGGCCCAGGCGCCTCCCGGCAGAAGCGACCGGGCGGCGGCGACGGTGGCGGCAAGGCCGGCGGTCTTCAGGAAGGATCGGCGGGTGCTGGTCCTGAGGGCTGTCATCGGGCTGTCCTTTCGGAACTTGCGGAACGAAAAAAGCCACCGCATGCGCAGCCCGAAGGGGCACGCGAGCTGGTGGCGTCATTGCCTGTGGGAGACCCGCGTCCTTGCGGGAGGGGAAGGAGGATGCGCCGTTGCACCCGCCTTTTGAGGAAGACTGCCGGTCTCTTTTGCTCGGGTCAAGCGTCGCGGGGCCCTTTTGCAGGTGCAGCGCGACTTTGCCGAGCGGCGCGCCATCCGTGCCGTAAAACTCAGCGGCGTGCGAACGGCGGCTCGAAGATGTGGCCGTCGAAGAAGGCGTCGGGGCGCAGAATCATCCGGCCCTTCTCCGAGGCGACCGCGTGGGCATGCCGCATCGACCCCTCGACCTTGGCCGAGGCTCCCGGCAGGTCCGCGCCCGCGGGGCGCAGCATCTGCCGGTAGATGTCCGAGCGGAAGCAGCCCATCGCCCGCTCCATCGCCGGGGCCACCTCGAGGCCGTGGCGCCGCGCGATCCGGCCGGCGAAGAAGGCGGCGAGGCTCTTCCACGGGAAGGTGGCTGCGCCGTCATGGAAGGCGATGAAGTCGCGCAGCTGGCGCATCTCGCCCGCGGGGGACACCAGAAGCCGGCCGGTCAGGCCGCGCTCGGCCAGTTCCGAAGGCAGGTTGAGATAATCCGCGCGTGAGACGATCTCGGCCGCGGTGCCGCGGTTCTCGGGCCGGTCGAGCCAGCGGCCCGCCCGCCAGATCGCCCGCATCAGCCGGCCGGTGTCGTCGCCGCGCGTCTCGATGAAGTCCCGCCGCAGGACAAGGCCCTTCTCGGGCGGCGAGGCCCAGATTGCCTTGCCGGGCAGCAGCAGCGCCGCCACAGAAGTCTCCACCGCGAAGGAGGCCCATGGCTCGCCGACGCAGAAGGCATCCACCTCGCCGCGCGCAACCGCCCCGGCCATCATCGGCGGCGGCACGGTCACCACCTCGACGCCCGCGCGGTCGAAGCCCGAGGCGCCGAGCCAGTGCCAGACCAGCTCCGCCTGGGTCGAGAAAGGGAACGGGACGCCGACCCGAAGCCGCCCGCCGGAACTTCGGTGCAGCGCCGAGCCCGCCGCGACCGGATCGGCGAAGTCGAAGGAATGCCCCGCGGCACGCATTGTCCCGGCCAGGTCGCTGCTGACGGCGATCACCTGTCCGCCCTGCGACAGCACCATCACCAGATCGACATCGGGCAGCGCCGGACCCAGCCCCAGCGACTGCGCGATCGGCATCGGCACCAGCATGTGCGCCGCATCGATCACGCCGGCCCCCAGGAGGTCGCGGCTCTGCGCCCAGCTCGCCAGCCGCAGCAGGCGCAGGTCCAGCCCCTCCTCGGCGGCGAATCCCAGTTCATGCGCCACGATCAGCGGTGCGGCATCGGTCAGAGGCAGGTATCCCAGCGTCAGGACTTGCGCCGTCATGTCAGAAGCCCCGCCGCCATCACCAGCTGCTGGGCGATGTCGGCCACGCGGCGGCCCTGATCCATCGCCGTCTTGCGCAGCAGCGCATAGGCAGCCTCTTCGTCGATGCCGCGTGCCTTCATCAGGATCGCCTTGGCGCGGTCGATGATCTTGCGCTCTTCCAGCGCGGCTCGTGTGGCCGCCAGTTCCGCCCGCATGCGCTGGAACATGTGGAAGCGGGCGATGGCGGCATCGAGGATCGGCTTGATGCGGTCGGTGCGCAGCCCGTCCACCACATAGGCCGAGACGCCGGCCTCGATGGCGGCGCGGGTCAGCTGCTCGTCCGAGCGGTCGACGAACATCGCCACCGGCCGCTCCATCGGGCCCGAGGCCAGCGCGAGTTCCTCGAGGATGTCGCGCGAGGGATTGGCGATGTCGATCAGCACGATGTCCGGCCGGCGGTCGGTGATGTGGCGGGCTAGCCCCGCCTCTTCCGAAACGATCTGGATCTCGTGATCCCCGGCCTCGCGCAGGCCGTCGACGATCCGCAGGGCGCGCTCCCTGTCGCGCTCGACGACCACGATCGAAAGACGCTTCTCCATGCGGGTTCCTGTGCGTGCGGCCTTGCCTCGTGCTTTCATGGATCGCGCGGTCAGATGAGCGCGGATGAGGCCGGCGCGCCCTTTCCGGACGGTGCCCCTGCGCTGATGCCGCGTTCGTGGGCGCTATTTTTCGGTTTGCCCATGGATCGGGCAGATCGCGAGCGCCGCGTCCGGATGCCGCAGTTGTTGCGGGGGCGCAACGTTCCGCGCCGCGGCCTGCGCAAGGATGGCCGCAGGCTCAGAACCTCGGGAATGTCTCATGGCCGCATCAGCGAACACCTGTCCGGCGACGGCCGCCGCTCCGGCGCCGGTTGGCCCGCCGCTTCCCGGCGATCTGATGATGTGGATCCTGATCGTGTCGGAACTGCTGGTCTTCGGGGCCGGTCTGGCTGCTCTGCTCGCCGTGCGTCTGAACGATCCGGCGGGCTTTGCCGGGGCGCAGGACATGCTCCATCGTGGCGCGGCGGGGGTCAACACGCTGGTCCTCGTCACCTCCGGCCTCTTTGCCGCCCGCGCTGTCAGTGCGGCCGAGGCCGGCCGGACGGCGGCAACGCGCCTCTGGCTGCTGGCCGCGGCCGCGCTCGGCCTCGTCTTCCTTGCCGTCAAGGGCAGCGAGTTCGGCGCGCTGGCACAGCTCGGCATCGGCACCGAGAGCCATCCGTTCTTCATGTTCTACTACCTGCTGACCGGCTTTCATGCGGCGCATGTCGCTGGCGGGGTCATCCTTTTCGCGGTGGTCGGCTGGCGCTGCTGGCCGGCCGGTGTCGAGATGGCGGCCGCCTTCTGGCACATGGTGGACCTGGTCTGGGTGCTGATCCTGCCCGTTGTCTATCTGCTGAGGTGACCCGATGCCCGACCGGCTGTTCCGTGCCTGGCTTCTGCTTCTGCTGCTGTCCGCGGCCTCGACCGCCTTCGCCGAACTGGCGGGGGCCGGGCTTCTGGACCCGCGCGGCCTTGCCTGGGGCGGCGCGCTTCTGCTGGGCGTCACATGGCTGAAGTCGCGCACGATCCTCGGGGCCTATCTCCGCCTCGACCAGACCCCCGCCGCCCGGAGGGTGTTCTCCGGCGTCCTGTTCCTCTATCTCGTCCTGCTGGCCGGCCTGTTCCTCGCCCCCTTGGCATGAGGGCAACCGGGCGTTGGCGCGGGGATTTGGTCTGCGCCAGAAGCCCGCGCGGGGGCCGGGGTCCTGACCATGGTCGTCAACCCGGATGATCCGCCGGCCGTGGCAGGCGAGCCCAGGGCAACGATCGTCGGGCGGCCTTCGCCCTGCCCCACCCTGGCGCGCGCCAATCTCAGCGCGGGTCGGGGCGCGGCGGCGGCGGGCGAAGCGCGCCCTGCGGCAGCGAGCGGCTCCGGACGCCGGCGGCGAAGGCCACCGCGTCGGCCTCGACCGTCTCGTGATCGGTGACATAGCGGCGGCTGAACTCCATCAGGCTCCATTCGCGATACTGCGCGACATGGCGCAGCTCATGCGCCCAGAGCGTGGCATTGGCCAGCGCGTCACCCTCGTCGGCAAAGACCACCACATCCACCAGCGTGATCGCCGAGGCGCCGCCGTGAAGGATGGCGTTGCGCTGCAGCGACAGCTCGCTGCCGCCGCCGACCCGCCAGCGCACCGCCTCCAGATCGACCTGCGGAACCATGCCTTCCAATTGCGCGCGGATCGCGCCGGGAATTTCGGCCACCCCCTCGGCTATGGCCTGCCGGCGCGCGTCATCGATCGAGGCCGCAAGAAGTGTCACGGCCTGCTCGGTCCCCGCAAGCGCGAGGGCACGGGCGAGGGAATCAGCCGCCTCCCCGGTGCCGGAGAGCGATCCGCCACCCTGCGCCACCGCGCCCGGCGGAGTCAGGTTCATCAGCAACAGGAGGATCAGGCAGCGTCCTGTCCTGCGCATGGCCGCGGCTCCGACGAGGTGTCCCGGTCCTTCAGGCCCGGTCAAAGCACTGTTTCCGCTGCGGTGCCGGCTGTCAACCTGCGGCTCCGCCTCGGAAAGCGGCAAACCGCCGGCGCCCTCCGCCGCATTGTGCCGCACCTGCGAAGTCGAATGCTGCGCGAGCAAAAGTTTCGCTATGAATTGCTCTCGCAAACGAATATTTCGCACGCCGTGTACCGAGGAGGAGATCATGGTTCCCATACACGAAAAGATCCTCGCCGACCCACGCTTCCAGCAGCTGGTCGCGCGCCGCAACCGCTTCGCCATCACGCTCTCGATCATCGTGCTGGCGGTCTATGTCAGCTTCGTCGCCATCGCGGTTTTCAACCCGCCCCTGTTCTCGATGCGCTTGTTCGGCACCTCGGCGTGGTGCGTAGGGCTCGTCGGCGGCTTCTGCATCCAGGCCTTCGCCTTCGTCATGACCGGGATCTACACCGCCCGCGCCAACGGGCAGTTCGACCGGCTTGCCCGCGAAGCCATCCGGGGAGCCGCCATATGATCCGTGTCTTCTTCCTGTCGGCCGCTGCGCTCGTGGCCATCGCCGGTTCCGGCCTTGCCGCCGGCGGCGCCATCGAGGGCGAGGTCGCCAAGCGCTCCGTGAACGTCATCGCCATCGGCATGTTCCTGTTCTTCGTGGCAGCCACGCTGCTGCTGACGGCATGGGCCGCGCGGCGCACCAAGTCGGCCTCGGACTTCTACACCGCGGGCGGTGGCATCACGGGCTTCCAGAACGGCCTCGCCATCGCCGGTGACTACATGTCGGCAGCGGCCTTCCTCGGCGTGTCGGGCATGGTGTTCGGCAAGGGCGTGGACGGCGTCTTCTACACGGTAGGCTGGACGGTCGGCTGGCCGCTCATCCTGTTCATGATCGCGGAACGCCTTCGCAACCTCGGCCGCTACACCTTCGCCGACGTGGCATCCTTCCGGCTCGAGCAGACGAAGATCCGCACGCTCTCGGCCTTTGGCGCGCTCACCGTGGTGATCTTCTACCTGATCGCGCAGATGGTGGGCGCGGGCAAGCTGATCCAGCTGCTGTTCGGGCTGGACTACACCTATGCCGTGGTGCTCGTGGGCGTGCTGATGATGCTCTACGTGACCTTCGGGGGCATGCTGGCCACGACCTGGGTCCAGATCGTCAAGGCGGTGCTGCTGCTCGGCGGCTGCACGATCCTCGTCTTCCTCGGCCTCAAGCAGTTCGGCTTCTCGCCCGAGGCGATGATGCAGGCCGCGCTCGACAACCACGCGGCGCATGATGCGATCCTGGCGCCGTCCAGCTCGATCTCGGACCCGATCACCGCGGTCTCGCTCGCGCTGGCGCTGATGTGCGGCCCGGCGGGCCTGCCCCACATCCTGATGCGGTTCTTCACCGTGCCGGATGCGAAGGAGGCGCGGAAGTCGGTGTTCTACGCCACAGGCTTCATCGGCTACTTCTTCGTGCTCGCGGTGACGATCGGCTTCCTCGCCATCACGCTGGTCGGCACCAACCCGGCCTACCTCGATGCCGAGGGCGCGCTGGTGGGCGGCGGCAACATGGCGGCGATCCACCTGTCGGGCGAAGTCGGTGGCGACGTGTTCCTGGGCTTCATCTCGGCAGTGGCCTTCGCGACCATCCTCGCGGTGGTGTCGGGCCTGGCCCTTTCGGGCGCCTCTGCGGTCAGCCATGACCTCTATGCCCGGGTGATCAAGAAGGGCGCGGCCTCGGACAAGACAGAGATGCGGGTGTCGCGGCTAGCGACGCTGGTGCTGGGTGTGCTCGCCATCGCGCTGGGTCTGGTGTTCGAGAACCAGAACATCGCCTTCATGGTGAGCCTCGCCTTCGGCCTTGCGGCTTCGGTGAACTTCCCGGTGCTGTTCCTGTCAATCTTCTGGAAGGGCACGACCACCCGCGGCGCCTTCGTCGGCGGGCTCATGGGCCTCGTCTCGGCGGTGGCCTGCGTGGTGCTGGGGCCGACGGTCTGGGTCAAGGTGCTGGGCTTCGAGACGGCGATCTTCCCCTACGAGCAGTATGCGCTGTTCTCGATGGTCGCAGCCTTCTCGGGGATCTGGTTCTTCTCGATCACCGACCGCTCCGACCGGGCCCGGATCGACCGCGCGGGCTTCCCGGCGCAGTTCGTCCGGTCCGAGACCGGCCTCGGTGCGGCGGGAGCCCTCGCGCACTGAGCCGTCGGGCAAGGGAAAGGGGCGCGGCCGGGAAACCGGCCGCGCCCCCTTTTCATGTCAGGCGATCAGAATTCGCTGTCGTCGAAGCCGCCTTCGTCGAAGCCCGGATCCTCCTCGACCTCGCCCGCTTCGGCCTCGCCCGCGAACATCCCGGCAATGGCATTGCCGAGCAGCACGCCGCCCGCCACGCCCATCGCGGTCTGCGCGGCGCCGGAAAGGAAACCGCCGCCACCGCCGGACATCGGCGCCTGCCCGTAGGCGGGCCGGCGCGGCGGCGGCACGGCGGGGCCGCCGAACAGCCGGCCAAGGAAACCACCCTGCTGGCCGCCCTGACGCAGCTGATCCTCGAGCTGCTCGATCCGGGTCTGCGCCTGCTCCAGCGCCTGTTCCTGCACGACGATGGTCTGGGCCATGAAATAGGGGGCGCCGGGCTGCGCGCCGAGACGCTGCGCGATGAAGGCATCCGCCTCGGGATCGCGGGCGGGCGCCTGCCGCTCCACCTCGGAAAGCTTCCGGAACAGCCCTTCGATGGCCTGACGGTCGTTATGGTCCATGTTGTCCTCTTTTACTGTTTATGCGGTCACTCACGCTCGCCCGTCAGGGAAAGCAGGAGCTGGAAGATGTTGATGAAGTTCAGGTAGAGCGACAGCGCCCCCATCACCGCAAGCTTCTGCGACGTCTCCGAGTCGTGATGCTCGGCATATTGCAGCTTGATGGCCTGCGTGTCCCAGGCCGTGAGGCCCACGAACACCAGGATGCCGATGATCGAGATGGCGAACTGAAGCGCGGACGAGCCGAGGAACAGGTTGATGACGCTGGCGATGATGACGCCGATCAGGCCCATCATCAGGAAGCTGCCGAACTGGCTCAGGTCGCGCTTGGTCGTGTAGCCGTAAAGGCTCATGCCGGCAAACATGGCGGCCGCGCCGAAGAAGGCCCGGGCGATCGAGGTGCCGGTGAAGACGAGGAAGACCGAGGCGAGCGACAGCCCCATCACGGCGCAGAAAGCCCAGAACAGCGCCTGCGCCGTCGCGGCCGAGATGGCCTCGATCCGGAACGACAGGAACAGCACGAAGCCGAGCGGCGCCAGCATCACCAGCCATTTCAGCGGTGTCGAGAAGATGGGCACGTAAAGCGCGGGCGTGGCCGCGACCAGAACGGCGACAAGGCCGGTCAGCGCGAGGCCCGCGCCCATGTAGTTGTAGATGCGCAGCATGTGCGCGCGCAGGCCGTTGTCGATGACGGCGGCGGGCGCGAAGCCGGCGCTGCGGCTGCGGGGAGGCAGGGTCATGGTTCGGATCTCCGTCAGGATGAAGGATCAGTAGAGCGTGCGCGACAGCCCCTCGGCGGCGGCACGCAGGGCTTTCGGCGGGGCGGCCTCGGCCACGAGGACATGCGCCACCTCGCCGATCTGGAACCAGGCGACATGCAGGCCGCGCTGGTCGGTCTCGTGCGGCAGGGCCACGCGGAAGGTTCCGGGCCGCACCGCGAACAGCGACATCCGGCCCAGTTCGGGCGTCTCCAGCGCCATCTCGACGCTCGGTCCCTGGGCCGAGGGGAAGATCTGCACGTCCCGGACCGTCCAGTCCCGCGGCAGCGCGGGCAGGCGGATGCCGGTCGCCGCGCGGATCTCGGCCGCATCGAAGCCGGGGGCCGCCGGTTGCGAGGCCATCGAGAGGCGCAGGCGCCCGGCCTCGTGCGCCTCGAGCGCGGCCTGCACGAAGACCGGCGGCGCCTCGGAGGCCACGACCTGCGGCACCCGCAGCGGCCCGAGGCCCGCGACGCCGGCCCCGAGCATCCCGCCAAGCACCAGAACCGCCGCCATCGGGGCAAGACGGGCGAGCAGGCGGTCCCGGCCGAGGCCGAGGGCCAGACGACGCGCCGCGGCCCGCGTCGCGGGCGCCTCGGGCGGCAGGGTCTCGGCGAACGCAAGGCGAAGCTCGTCGCGGCCCTGAAGGTCGGCCATCACCCGCGCCGCCGCGTCGGGATGCGCCGCCAGATGCCGCTCGACCGCCACCCGCCGCCACGGGTCGAGCTGGTCGTCCACATAGGCCACCAGGTCGAACTCGGTCACGGGATCATGCATCGTCCGCATCGCGTCCTCCCACAATCCGAAGCGAGTGCCGTGCCGGGGCCTCGCCCTCCTCGAAGGCGCGCAGAGCGGCGCGCGCGCGCCCGATCCGCGACATCAGCGTGCCCTGCGGCACACCGAGCACCGCCGCGGCCTCGGAATAGGACAGCCCCTCGATCGCCACGAGATGCAGCGCGGACCGCTGCTCCTCGGGCAGGCGGTTGAAGGCCTCGCGGATCTGCGCGAGCCGCACCGCCATCTCCTGCGGGGCCTGCACCACCGAGGGCAACAGCTCGCCCGCCGCTGCCTCGCGCCGCTCGCGGGCCCGGCGGCTGCGCAGGCCGTCGATGAACAGGTTGTGCAGGATCGACAGCAGCCAGACCCGCAGGCCCGCGCCGCGCCGGAAGCTGCCGCGCCGCTCATGCGCGCGCAGCAGCGCCTCCTGCACCAGATCCTCGGCATCCGCCGCGTCGCGCGTGAGCGAGCGCGCATAGCGCCGGAGCGGCGTCAGTTCGGAAAGGATGTCATCGGTCTCTCGCATCTTGCAGGATATACGGAACCGCCGGCCGTCTTCATCCTTCGCCGGTTAAATTTCGGATCAGCCGGCGGAAAGCGCGAGCCTGCGGGCGAAGACATCGGCGCCCAGCACCTCCGCCGCCAGCATCGCATCGTCGAGCCCGTCAAGACCGGTGGCCGGTCAGCACCCGGGAGGGCTTGTCCAGGCCGATCATCCGCGCGATGGCCGGCGCGCCGGCGTGCCGGTGACGCCCTCGGCCGCGCTGAGTGCCCGGCACATCATCAGGATGCCCTTGGGCGCGCCGTCCACGTGGACCACGGGTCTTTCCGGGCCGTCATGCAAGACGGCCATGTAGCGGTGGCGGGCATAGACGGGATCGCGTCGTGCCAGGCCTGTCCCGCCGCCCCGGGCGGGGCGCCCGGGCCGCGAGGGCCAGAAGCGCACCTTCCCTCGGATTGCGGAAAGGACAGGCCGCGCGACACCGCCGGACCGATGGCAGAGCCCGTGCCGGCCCTCCACGGGTCCGCATCCGCGGCGCGCGGCCGGTGTCGGATCCTGGCGCCGGGGTCGCGGCGGCCGCCTGTCGCTCAGGCCCGCTTCTGCGCCGTTCCCTTTCGGGCCGTCAGCGCGGCGAGGCGCAGCGGGTCCATGGGGCGCCCGAGCAGGAAGCCCTGGAAGACATGACAGCCCATCCCCAGCAGCAGGTCGCGCTGCGCCTCGTTCTCGACCCCTTCGGCGGTGATCTCGATCCCCATTGCCCGGCTCAGATCGACGATGGCGCGCACCACCTGATCGGTGCCGTCGCCCGTGCCCAGCCGGCTCACGAACGAGCGGTCGATCTTGATGGTGTCGATCGGGTAGTCGCGGACGTAGCGCAGCAGCGACTGGCCGGTGCCGAAGTCGTCGAGCGCGATCGAGATCCCGGCGGCGCGCAGCTGATCGAGGTTCGCCGTCGTCGCCCGGTCGGCGTCCAGCGTGAACCGCTCGGTCAGTTCGAGCTCCAGCATGCGGCCGGGCAGGCCGGTTGCCGCCAGCACGTCCAGCACCTGCTGGCCGAAGCGCTCATCCCGCAGCTGCACCGGCGAGACATTGACCGAGATCTTGGGCAGCCCGGCGGTGGCCGCCAGGATGCAGGCCTGCTCCAGCACCCAGCGCCCCAGGGGATTGATCAGCCCGGTTTCCTCGGCGATGCCGATGAAGACATCGGGCGCGAGCAGACCCTGCGTCGGGTGCTGCCAGCGCACCAGCGCCTCGGCGCCGACGACGGCATTCTCCGCGTCGAAGATGGGCTGGTAGAGCAGGTGGAACTGGCCGCCCGCCGCGATCGCCGCGCGCAGGTCGCGCTCGATCTCGTGACGGCGGCTGAACATGGCGTCCATCTCGGGCGTGAAGATCCCGAAGCGGGCGCGGCCGTCGCCCTTCGCGCGATAGAGCGCGGCATCCGCGCTGCGCATCAGCGCCTCCATCCCGCCCTCGACATCGGCGGCGCGCACCGCGCCGATGCTGGCGCTGACATGGGCCTGAGCGGACTTGAGATCGTAGGGCGCCGACAGCAGATGGACGAGGCCGCTGCAGTAGCGTGCCAGCGCCTCGTCGCTGCCCATTCCCATCAGGATGATCCCGAACTCGTCGCCGCCCAGCCGCGCGACGGTGTCGGTCTCGCGCACGTAGGAGCGCAGGCGCGCTGCCATCTGGCGGATCAGCTCGTCGCCCGCGGGATGGCCGAGCGTGTCGTTCACCGCCTTGAACCGGTCGAGGTCGAGGCAGAGCAGGGCGACCGGCGGGCCGCCGCGCTTCTCGAGCTTCAGGGCCTGCGTCAGGCGCTCCTCGAACAGCATCCTGTTCGGGATGCCGGCCAGCGGATCGTGAAACGCAAGGTAGCGGGCTTCCTCTTCGCTCCGGTGAAGGCGGTGCGAGGCGACCCAGAGCCGGCGGAGCAGCCACAGCAGCAGGCCGGCACCGCAGAGCGCGAAGAGGCCGATGACCGGCGCCATCTGCCGCGTGAGGCGCAGGCCGGGACGGTCGGGTGTCCAGGCAAACCACGCGATCTCGCTTCCGAGGGCGTCGGTCAGCGGGATCGCGGCCGAAGCCTCGGCGGGGGGATGCAGGACGAAGGTCGCGTCCTGGAACTCGTAGGCGGCGGCCAGCCGTCCGGCCATGTCGGCATCGGCATACTGGATGGCGACATGCAGGAACTCGCTGCCAGCCGCCTGCCGCACGTCCGGTCCGTCCGGCACGATGGGCGTGACGCTGGCCAGCGCCGGCTGGCGACCCAGCAGAACATGCTCCTGGATCGACAGGCCCGAGATGTCGTCGGTCGAACTGGCAGGGTTGGCGGTCTTTTCCCGCATCTCCTGCCGCATCTTCCGCACCAGCCCCACAAGGGGGTCGGGCAGGGTCGCGCCGGCATCCGGACGCTCGGTCTTGCCGTTGCGCCAGACATGCAGCGGGTGGTCGGCGGGCGTCACGACGTAAAGCTCGTCATGGCCGAAGAATTCATGCATCCAGAGGCCGAGGTTGGCTTCCATCCACGGATGATCCGCCGCCCGGACCCGCAGCACCGCCTCGCTCCAGATCGTGGAGACCTGCTGGTCCGAGACGAGCTTCGCGGCATCCGCTTCCAGTGCGGCGACCGCAAACCGCCGCTGTCGCGCCTCGGCGTCCTCGTCCACCGCGCGAACCGCGGTGTAGCCGAGGAAGAAGATCGCGGCCGTTCCGACGAAGCATGCCAACAGGATCGCCGCCACCAGCTGTGACGAGAATGTGGCCGAGGTCCGAGGCTTGCGCATCGCGTCTCCTTCATCCGGAACGGACGGCTGTCCGCAGCGAGAGTCCCCCTTGCCGTGCGGCACCGGCCGCATGTCGCCCCGATCGTCGCAAGCTGGCACGCAAAGGTTAACAAGACCTGCTTCAGGGCGCGGCTGTGCACCTGCTTGGGCGATTTCCCGGCCCGCTTCAACGGGTTTTGTCCGACCCATCCCTAAGAAGGGCAGCAATCGCAGGTTCCGCGGGCCGCAGATGCCCCGCCGGGGCAGTCGATTGCGAAGAGATGAAGCCACAGGCGAAGGCGGCGCCGGCGCCGCGGAACCCGGGGCGAGAGGCCCCCTCGGGCCGCCTCCGGGGCCGTTGGTCCCGCTTCTGCGCGGGTGACCCGCCGTCGCGCATGCCCTGCGGGAACCTATCGGGGACCCTCTGGTTGCGAAGGCTCCGCCGGCTCTCCGGCGGGTTGCAGTCTCGGGAGACCGTCCATGCCGCTTTACCGTTCCGCCCGCAGGGGCCCCGATCCGCAGACACTCGCGCTCCTTGCCGGGGCGGGGGCTGCAGCCGGGATCGCCGCGCTGGCGCTCAGCCAGTCTCGCCACAACCGCGTCGGCTTTCGCCCCGGCGACGATGCCCCCGGCCGCACCGCCCGTTCGGGCCTTCAGGAGGCCCGGCCCCAGACCGGCCGCACCATCACGATCAACCGGCCGCGCGCCGAGCTGTTCGCCTTCTGGCGCGACTTCGCCAACCTTGCGCATTTCATGGAGGCCGTCGAGCACGTCACCGTCGCGGGCGATGTCAGCCGATGGACCATCGCGGCGCCGCTGGGCCGCAAGGTGACGCTTGAGACGCGCATCATCGAGGAGGTGCCGGACAGGCTGATCGCCTGGCGCTCGACCGATGCCTCCGAGATCCGCGCCGAGGGAGCCGTCACCTTCCGCGACGCGCCTGCCGGCCGTGGCACCGAGGTCGAGGCGGTGGTGAGCTACGTCCCGCCCTATGGCGAACTGGGCCGGCTGGTCGCGAAGGTCTTCCGGCAGGAGCCCGCGATCCAGGGCCGCCACGAGCTTCGTCGCTTCAAGATGCTGATGGAGGCCGGCGAGATCGCCACCTCCCGCAACCGCAAGTCCTGAGGAGGTTCCATGCGCGCACTCACCTGGCACGGCAAGCACGACGTCCGCGTCGAGACCCACCCCGACCCCGAGATCGTGAACCCCCGCGACGCGATCATCGAGGTGACCTCGACCGCGATCTGCGGCTCGGACCTGCATCTCTACGACGGTGTGATCCCGGGCCTGCTGGCCGGTGACATCCTCGGCCACGAGTTCATGGGCCGCGTTGTCGAGACCGGCCCCAAGAGCACGCTGAAGAAGGGCCAGCGCGTCGTGGTGCCCTTCACCATCTCCTGCGGCCACTGCTTCTTCTGCGAGCGCCAGCAGTATTCGGCCTGCGACAACTCCAACCCCGCCGAGAAGCAGGACCTGTCCGAGCCGCTCTATGGTCACGCCATGTCGGGCCTCTTCGGCTATTCCCACCTGACCGGCGGCTATCCGGGCGGGCAGGCGGAATATGTCCGGGTGCCGTTCTCGGACATCGGGCCGATCGTGATCCCGGACGGGCTTGACGACGACCAGGTGCTGTTCCTGTCCGACATCCTGCCGACCGGCTGGATGGCCGCCGAGAACGCCGGGATCGAGGAGGGCGACACCGTGGCCGTCTGGGGCTGCGGACCGGTCGGGCTGTTCGCGATCCAGTCGGCCCTGCTGATGGGCGCGGGCAAGGTGATCGCCATCGACGAATACCCCACCCGCCTCGCGCTGGCGCGCAAGCTGGGCGCCGAGGTCATCGACTTCAAGCGCACCCGCGTGCTCGAGGCGCTGATGGAGATGTCGGGCGGCCTTGGTCCCGACGCGGTGATCGACGCGGTGGGCATGGAGGCGCATGGCATGATGCCGGACACGATCATGGACAACATGAAGCAGCGCGTGGGGATCGGCGCCGACAGCGCGCACGCCCTGCGAGAGGCCATCATGGCGGTGCGCAAGGGCGGTCGCGTCTCGATCCCCGGCGTCTATGGCGGCTTCCTCGACAAGTTCCCGCTCGGGGCGCTGATGGAGAAGGGGCTGACGGTCAGGACCGGCCAGACCCATGTCCAGCGCTACACCGAGGATCTGCTGCGACGGATCGGCGAGGGCGAGATCGACACGACCTTCCTGATCTCGCACCGCCTGCCGCTCGAGGATGCGGCGCGCGGCTACGAGAACTTCCGCTTCAACCAGAACGAATGGACGAAGGTGGTGCTGAAGCCCGGAACCGAGGTGGCGCAATGACGCTGGCCGTCATCACCGGCGCCTCGACGGGGATCGGTCACGAACTGGCACGCTGCGCGGCCGAGGATGGCTGCGAACTTATCCTCTGCGCCGACGAGCCGGCCATCGAGACCGTCGCCGAAGAGATGGGCCGGCTGGGCGTGCCGGCCACCGCCTGCAAGGCCGACCTTTCGACCGAGGAGGGGGTCGAGACGCTCTGGCGCCTGATCGGGGACCGCGAGGTGGATTACCTGATGGCCAATGCCGGCCGCGGCCTCGGCCACGCCTTCCTCGACCAGCAGGAGACGGACATCGAAGCCGTGATCGGTCTCAACGTCACCGGGACCACGCTGCTGCTTCATCGCGCTGCGAAGGCGATGCAGGCACGGGGCCAGGGGCGCATCCTCATCACAGGCTCGATCGCCGGGCTTATGCCGGGCAGCCATCACGCGGTCTATAACGCGACGAAGGCCTATCTCGACACGCTGAGCTGGGGCATCCGCGAGGAACTGTCCGACAGCGGCGTCACCGTCACCTGCCTGATGCCCGGTCCGACCGACACCGACTTCTTCCGCCGCGCCGACATGCTCGACACGCCGGTAGGGCAAGGGAAGAAGGACGACGCGGGAATGGTCGCGCGCGAAGGCTACCGGGCGATGAAGCGCGGCGCCTCGGGCGTGACGACCGGCTTCATGAACAAGGTGCAGGCCACGCTGTCGGGGCTGGTGCCCGACAGCGTGCTGGCAGCGATGCATCGCCGGATGGCGGAACCGCAGGAGAAGCGCCATGACTAAGCTCGCCGTGGTGACCGGCGCCTCGACCGGGATCGGCTACGAACTGGCCCGCTTCGCCGTCGAGGACGGCCATGCCCTTGTGATCTGCGCCGACGAGGAGGCGATCGAGACCGCCGCCGAAAAGCTCCGCCGGCTGGGCGGCACTGTCGAGGTCGTGCGCGCCGACCTCTCAACGCGCGAGGGTGTCGAGACGCTCTGGGCGGCCATCGAGGGGCGCGACATCGACCTCTTCTTCGCCAATGCCGGCCGCGCACTGGGCCATGCCTTCCACGAGCAGGACTGGACGGCGATCCGCCGGCTGATCGACCTCAACATCCGGCAGACCACGCTGATGCTGCACCGGGTCGGCGCCAAGATGCAGGCGCGCGGCAGCGGCCGCATCCTCGTCACCGGCTCCATCGGCGGCTTCGTCCCCGGCCCCTACGACGCGGTCTATAACGGCACGAAGGCCTATCTCGACAGCCTCTGCTATGCCGTGCAGGACGAATGGCGTGACAGCCCCGTCACGCTCACCTGCCTGATGCCCGGCCCCACCGACACGCCGATCTTCCACCGGCCCGAGAACCAGCTGTCCGAGGCTCCGATCGCGCAGAGCGACAGTCTGGACGACGTCACCAAGGTGGCGCGGGCCGGCTATGACGCCATGATGGCGGGCGAGCGCGGCGTGGTGCCCGGCTTCACCAACAAGCTGGCCGTCATGCTGTCCGGTCTCGTGCCGCAGAGTCTGCTGGCCCGCATCCACCGCAGTTACGCCGAGCCGAAATAGACGCTTGACGTCGCATCCGCCCCGGAGATACCCATACCCCCTATGGGTATGGAGGCGGGCTTGGCTCATCTGTCGAAGGACAAGGGCAAGATCCTTGCGCGGGTGCGGCGTCTGAAGGGCCAGATCGAGGCGGTCGAGCGCGCCATCGAGGCCGATGCCGACTGCGGCGCGATCCTGCAGCTGGTCGCGGCCGTGCGTGGCGCGGCCGGAGGGCTGACGGCGGAGCTGATCGAGGACCACCTCCATCACCATGTCTCGACGGTCGAGGACCCGGCGGCGCGCATCCGCGGCGCCGAGGAGCTCGTCGCGGCGTTCCGGACCTACATGAAGTGAGGCTGGCGATGCACGATCACCCCCTGCCTGCGGATCACGACCACGTATTCCTTGGAGCGCGGCACGACCGGAACGCGCGCCGGACATGGGCCGTGATCGCCATCACCCTCGCCATGATGGGGATCGAGATCGTCGCCGGCACGCTGTTCGGCTCGATGGCGCTGGTGGCGGATGGCTGGCACATGTCCACGCATGCCGCGGCGCTGCTGATCACCGCACTTGCCTATCACCTTGCGCGGCGCCACGCGCAGGATCGCCGCTTCACCTTCGGGACCGGCAAGTTCGGCGACCTTGCGGGGTTTGCCAGCGCGATGGTGCTGCTGGTCGTCGCCCTGCTGATCGGCTGGGAAAGCCTGATGCGGCTGGCCGATCCGGTACCGATCGACTTCGGCCAGGCCATCGCGGTGGCCGTGCTGGGACTGGTGGTGAACCTCGGCTGCGCGCTGCTGCTGCACGAGGGGCACGAGAACCACCACCACGGGCACGCCCACGCCCATGACAACAACCTCCGCGCCGCTTACCTGCATGTGCTGGCCGATGCGCTGACCTCGGTCCTTGCCATCGGCGCGCTGATCGGCGGGCGGGCCTGGGGCCTCGTCTGGCTCGACCCGCTGATCGGGATCGTCGGCGCGCTGGTGATCGCACGCTGGTCGGTCGGGCTGATGCGGGATGCCGGGGCCGTGCTGGTCGATTTCGTTCCCGAGCAGGAGGAGCTGCCCGGTGAGATCCGCGAGGCGCTGGAAATCGAGGGCGACCGGATCGCCGACCTGCATGTCTGGCAACTCGGCCCCGGCCATCACGGCGCCATCGTCTCGATCCGCACCACCGATCCGAAGCCGCTGGGCCACTATCGCGACCGGCTGCGCCACCTGCACGAGATCTCGCACCTGACGCTGGAGGTGGAGCCGGTCCGGCCCTGAGCCGCGCGCTCAGGCCAGGATCGACCGGATCACCAGCGCAAGCGCAGAGACCGCCGCCACGCCGGCCAGCCAGAGCAGCACGAACCACCCCAGCCGTCGCATCAGTGATAGCCCTCGTCGGCATCGATCTTCCCGCGGAAAACCCAGTAGGTATAGCCGGTGTAGATCAGGATGATCGGGATCAGCACGAGGGTGCCGACCAGCGTGAAGAGCAGGCTCTCGTCCGGGGCCGCCGCCTCGCGGATGGTCAGCGCCGGGGGCACGATCATCGGATAGAAGCTGATCCCGATGCCGATGAAGGCGAGCAGGAACAGCCCCAGCGCACACAGGAACGGCGCGCGATCCTCGGCCCGCACGAGGCCGCGCCACAGCCGGAAGGCGGTCAGGCCGACCAGCACGGGGACCGCGAAGGACCAGACGGCCGTCGGCCAGCGGAACCACCGCTCGGCATAGACCGCGTCGTGCAGCGGGGTGAAGATGCTGACGAGGACAAGGAACCCCAGCGTCGCGACCGCAAGCGGCAGGGCAAGGCGGCGCATGTGCTCCTGCACCCGTCCCTCGAGCTTCATGTTGCACCATGTCGCGCCAAGCAGGGCAAAGCCCACGACCACCGCCATGCCGGTCAGCGCCGAAAAGGGCGTCAGCCAGTCCCAGCGGCCGCCGGCATAGGCGCGGTTCTCGACCTCGATGCCCTGAACCAGCGCGCCGAGCGCCACGCCCTGCATCAGCGCCGCCACCAGCGAGCCGCCGAAGAACGCCCAGTCCCACAGCCGCTTCCAGCGCACCGTGCGCCAGCGATACTCGAAGGCCACCCCGCGGAAGATCAGCGCGAGCAGCATGGCGATGATCGGCGGATAGAGCGCGGGCATCACCACCGCGTAGGCGAGCGGGAAGACGGCGAATAGCCCGCCTCCGCCCAGCACCAGCCATGTCTCGTTGCCGTCCCAGATCGGCGCGACCGAGTTCATCATCACGTCGCGCTCGCGCTCGTCCTTGGCGAAGGGAAACAGGATCCCCACGCCCAGGTCGAAGCCGTCGAGGATCACGTAGACCAGCACCGAGAAGGCGATGATGCCGGCCCAGATGAAGGAAAGCTCCAGTCCCGCCATGTCAGTCGCTCCTTTCCCTCGGGTCCTCGGCAAGGCCGGGCGTGATGCCCGCAGTGCGGATCGGGCCGTCCCGCAGGCCCATCCGCTCGGTTCCCGGAGGCAGGGACATCATGCGCAAGAGGTAGAAGGTGCCGGCGCCGAAGACGAAGAAATAGACCACGATGAACGCCACGAGCGAGGTGGCGACCGCCGGGGCCTCGAGCGGCGAGAGGCTCTCGGAGGTGCGCAGGTGGCCGTAGACGGTGAAGGGCTGGCGGCCGACCTCGGTGGTGATCCAGCCCGCCAGCACGGCGACGAAGCCGGCCGGCCCCATCGCCACGGCCGCGCGGTGCAGCGCCGGCCAGTCGTAAAGCCGCCCCTTGTAGCGCGCCCAGAGCGACCAGAGGCCGAGGCCCGCCATCAGCATCCCCAGCGTCACCATCACCCGGAACGACCAGAACACGATGGCGACCGGCGGCTGGTCCTCGCGCGGGATGGTATCCAGCCCGTCGAGCGGCGCGGTGAAGGAATGCTTCAGGATCAGGCTGGAGAGATAGGGGATCTCGACCGCCCAGCGAACGGTCTGCGCCTCCTGGTCGGGCAGGCCGAACAGGATCAGCGGGGCGCCGTCGGGGTGGCTTTCGAAATGGCCCTCCATCGCCATGACCTTGGCCGGCTGATGCTCCAGCGTGTTCAGGCCGTGCATGTCGCCTGCCAGGATCTGGATCGGCGCCACGACAAGGATCATCCCCGTGGCCATGGAGAACATCCGCCGCGTGGCCGGGTTCGTGCGGTCGCGCAGCAGGTGCCAGCCTGCCACCCCCGCCACCACCAGCGCTGTCGTCAGATAGGCCGCCAGAACCATGTGGACGAGCCGGTAGGGGAAGGAGGGGTTGAAGATGATGGCCCACCAGTCCTCGGGCAGGAACTGGCCGTTCTCGCCGATCGAGAAGCCCGCGGGCGTGTGCATCCAGCTGTTCACCGACAGGATCCAGGTGGCCGAGATCAGCGTCCCCAGCGCCACCATCGCGGTCGCGAACATGTGGAGCCCGTCGCCGACCCGGCGGCGGCCGAAGAGCATGATCCCGAGAAACCCCGCCTCCAGGAAGAAGGCCGTCAGGACCTCATAGGCCATCAAGGGCCCCACCACCGGCCCCGCCCGGTCGGAAAAGACCGCCCAGTTGGTGCCGAACTGATAGGACATCACGATCCCCGACACGACGCCCATGCCGAAGGCCACGGCAAAGATCTTCTTCCAGTGGTTGAAGAGGGTCAGGTAGGTTTCGTCCCGCGTCCGCAGCCACAGGGCGTTCAGCATGGCAAGATAACTCGCCAACCCGATGGAAAAGGCGGGAAAGATGATGTGGAACGACACGGTGAAGGCGAACTGGATCCGTGCCAGGAGTTCGGCGGTCAGCATGCTGCCCTCGGGTTGCCTGGATGGTCGAGGGGACTCTAGTGCGCGCGCGGCGCCGACAAAGCCGATCACGAGACTTTGCACATGCAGCGAGACTGCGGCCGGCGCTTGACTTCCGCCCCGCGCCCGTCAGGCTGGGTTAATGGCTAATCCAAGATAAGGAAATCCGGGCGATGTGTGACATCTGCGTGACCGAGGCGGTGAAGGAGCGGATGCTGTCGCGCCGCGGGTTCTTCACGGGGGCTGCCGCCGCCGGAGTGGCCGCGGCAGGCGTGGCGAGCCATGCGCCGGCGGCGCTGGCTCAGGGACACGGCACCGTCGAGGACCTGACCCACGAGCTGCACGAGGGCTTTCCGACCTTCTTTGGCGATCAGCAGTTCTTCTTCGACCAGAAGTTCACCTTTGCGGAACACAGGTTCAACCTGGCCGAGCTTCGCGTCAACGAGCACACCGGCACCCATGTCGACGCACCGCTGCATTTCTCGGCCGATGGCCTCAGCGTCGCCGAGATCCCGGTCGGCAATCTCGTGGTGCCGCTCTGCGTCGTGGACATCGCCGCAAGGGCAGAGGACGATGCCGACGCGCAGGTGACGCCCGACGACCTGAAGGCCTGGATCGCCCGGCATGGCGAGATCCCTCCGAACGCCTGCGTCGCCATGCATTCGGGATGGGCGCGGCACGTCACGACCGAGCGCTTCCGCAACGCCGACGCCGAGGGCACGCAGCACTTTCCCGGCTTCCACGTCGAGGCGGCACAGATGCTGCTGGAGACGGGGGCAGGTTCGATCGGCGTGGACACGCTGTCGCTGGATCGCGGCATCGCAACGGATTTCGCGGCGCATTATGCGTGGCTTCCCGAGGGCAGGTTCGGGATCGAGTGCCTCGCCAACCTTGACCGCATGCCGCCGGTCGGCGCAACTCTGGTCATCGGCGCGCCGAAGCACCGGGGCGGCACCGGCGGTCCCGCCCGCATCATCGCGCTGATCTGATCCCGTGCCGGCCCCGCCGGGGGCCGGACCCATCCAGAGGTGTCCATGGCCACAGTCCGGCTCCTGACAGACGAGGAAGCCGCCGCCGATCCCCGTGTGGCGGCGGTCTTTGCCGACATCCGCGAGACGCGGAAGACCGACTTCATCAACAACTTCTGGCGCGCGCTGGCGAACCAGCCCGAGCAGCTCGAAAGCACATGGCAGCGGCTGAAGGTGGTGATGGCGCCCGGCGCCCTCGATCCGCTGACCAAGGAGTTGCTCTACATCGCCGTTTCGGCGACGAATGGCTGCTCGTATTGCGTCCATTCCCATACCGCCGCGGCGCGTGCCAAGGGTCTGACCGACGCGCAGCAGGCCGAGTTCCTTGCCGTCCTCGGGATGGCCGCCCAGACCAACCAGCTGGTCACCGCGCTTCAGGTGCCGGTCGACCCGGAATTCCAGGTGCAGACATGACCGATTTCGCCATCATCGCTTCCCGCCTCGGTGGCCCCGAGGTCCTGGAATGGGCCGAGCGACCGGCCGGCCGGCCCCGCCCCGGCGAGGTGCTGCTGCGCCAGACCGCGGTGGGCCTCAACTTCATCGACGCCTATTTCCGCTCGGGCCTCTATCCGTGGCCCGGGGCGGAGCTGGTGCCGGGCGGCGAGGCCGCGGGCGTGGTCGAGGAGCTGGGCGAGGGGGTTGCAGCCCTCTCGGTCGGCGATCGCGTGGCCTATACGATGCCGAACGGCGCCTGCCGCACGCGGCGCGTCGTGCCCGCGGACCGGCTGGTGAAGCTGCCCGATGAGGTGTCCGACGAGGTTGCGGCCTCGGTGATGCTGAAGGGGCTGACCGCGCAATACCTGATCCACTCCAGCTTCCGGGTCGAGGCGGGGCACACGGTCCTTGTCCATGCCGCGGCGGGCGGGGTCGGCCAGCTTCTCGGTCAGTGGCTGAAGGCGAAGGGCGCCACGACCATCGGCACCGCCGGCGGCCCCGAAAAGGTCGCGCTCGCACGCGGCAACGGCTACGACCACGTGATCGACTACGAGGCGGAGGATTTTGCCGAGGCGGTCCGCGTCCTCACCGACGGACGCGGCTGCGACGTGGTCTATGACTCGGTGGGCAGGACCACGTGGCGCGGTTCGCTGAAAAGCCTGCGCCAGCGCGGCAGTTTCATCTGCTTCGGCCAGTCCGCGGGGCCGCTCGACGACTTCCGCTTCTCGGATCTCGCGGCGGGAAGCTTCACGGCGAACCGACCGTCGCTCTTCCACT
Source organism: Rhodobacter sp. CZR27 (assembly GCF_002407205.1). Taxonomy (NCBI): domain Bacteria; kingdom Pseudomonadati; phylum Pseudomonadota; class Alphaproteobacteria; order Rhodobacterales; genus Rhodobacter; species Rhodobacter sp. CZR27. Next base: position 516,250 of record NZ_CP023549.1, read on the forward strand.
ACATCGCCGCGCGCGAGGAACTCGAGGCGCGGGCAGCCGATCTCTTCGCCATGATCGGCTCGGGAAAGCTCGTGCCGCAGATCGGCCAGCGCTTTGCACTGAAGGACGCGGCCGAGGCGCATCGCGCGCTGGAGGGCCGGCGCACGACCGGCGCCACCGTCCTGCTGCCCTAGCAGCAGGGTCCGGGCAGCGCGCGGCCGCCCGGACGGTCCGCCGTCAGCGGACGATGTGGATGATCTGCCGGTTGCTCGGCTCGACGATCACCGGCACGCCGTTCACGTAGCTGTAGGCATAGGCGCTGTCGGGGATCGGCGTCAGCGTCACCGTGTCGGGGATGCCCGCGCCGGTCACCACCTCGCCCTCCAGCCAGACCGGCTCCACCGGGTTCTGCCGGACGAAGGTGACGGTGGTGGTGTCCGGCGGATCCAGCGCATCGCCGCCTGCCATGCCGATCACCCCGCCGATCAGCGCGCCCACCGGGCCGCCGATTGCGGCACCCGAGGCCGCACCGGCGGCGCCGCCGGCGATCACGCTGCCGCTGTCGTTGTCCTCTTCATAGGTCATCGTCTCGTAGGTGATGCGGGGATCGCCCGAGGCCAACGGCACGGCCGTGTTCTCGACCGACATCGCCAGATAGTCGCCGGCGGCCCAGCCCGAGGCGCCGGCGTGGTTCACGCGGCACCACTTGGCGCCCTCGACGCAGCCTTCGACCATCACCATCGTGTCGGCCGGCACGACGCCGACGATCGCGTAGTTCGAGCCGGGACCCGAGCGGAGGTTGAGGTCGGTCACCGGACGGGCCTCCTGCACCTGGGCGGAGGCAGCCCCGGCGATCAGCGCAGCAGCCGCGGAAAGCCAGAGGGTCGAGTTGCGAATCATGTCCTGTCCTTTCGGATGGGTTGAAGTCAACAGCCTTTCGGCAAGCGGCCTCCAACGGTCTTCCGGCGGGGAAGTTCCTGATGTCGCAACGAAGTTGGTCTTTCGGGCAGGTGGAGAGGCGCTCAGCCCGTCACGGGCCGCAGGTGCGGGCGGATACGCGACAGCACCTCGTAGGTATCCTCGGGGACGCGGACCCAGGGCCAGCCGACGGAGGCGGAATAGGCGCTCCATGCGGCATGGGCGTCCTCGGGTGCGACGAGGCAGTCGCGCAGGCTCAGCGCCTGGCGGATCCTGCGCACGAACTCCCTCCGGCCGTCGGGCACGGGCACGGGGCTGCCGGGAAAAATCAGCGTCTTCACCTTCGTTCGCTCCTCGGATCGTCCGAGACGCCCTGCAAGCTTCGCGCCTCGTGCCGACCTGCTCGCATCCTTGTGAGATGCGGATCGCCATGATGCGCTGATGCTCCTTTCCGAAAGGTATCGCCATGCGACCGGTGAGCCCGCAGCCCGCGCGATGCCGAGGCCCCGCTGCCCGCAAGTCAGGCGAGGAGATAGCCGATTGCCGCCGCCGCATGCAGCAGCGGAACGCGGAGCGCCGGATCGGCAAGGGCGCGGTGGAAATCCGGCGCGTCCGGCAGCGAGTCGGCCGCCCGCTCGTAAAGCGCCACGGCTGGCGCGTTGCCTCCCATCGAAGACGCATAAAGCAGCCCGTCGATGCCGGGGAAGGCCGCATGGAACGCCCGGCTCCAGCGGCGCGCGCGGGCCTTCGGCCCCGAGGCGATGGCGGCCGAGGCGCCGGCGCGGGTCGGCCAGAGGCCGGTCAGGTCCAGCAGGTGCAGAGGGCGCCGCGTGCGGAACACGGCAAACCATGGAAGGCGACCGCCCGTGTCGATGATCCGGGTTTCCTGGAACACTTCGGCCGCGCAGACCGCAAGCGCCCCCGGCGCGGCCGCGCCCGCCGCATAGAGGATCCCGCGGTCCTGCACATGGGCGGCGCCGGTTCCGTCCGGCAGGTGGTGATCGAACCGGCCGCTGCCGGGCCCCCAGTGGCGGAAGCTGTTCCAGTCGACCGGATGGTCGCCGCCGCGCAAGAAGATCCGCGCGAGCGGGGTTGCGGTCGCGAGCACCCGGATCTCCGGCCCGACGGCCGTCAGCACCGCCGCGGGTGGCGGCTCGGGGAACTTCGGCATCAGATCGCGGCGGCGAGATCGCGCACCGGCCCCGGATCATGCCCTGCGGCCAGCCAGGCGGCGGGGGTCAGGCTCTGCCCCTCGGCATCCTCGAGATCCGCCTGCGGCGTGGTGAAGAAGGCCGCCACGATGACGGGCGCTGCGTCGGGCCGGATCGCCCGCAGCACGCCGCGCAGGCCGGGCAGCTCACCCTCGGGCGTGAACTGGAAGCCGGGGATGCGCCAGCCCCGCTCGTCGCCCCGCCGGATGCCGAGGATCGTGCGCTCGCGCAGCCGCTGGCGCAGGCGGCTTGGATCGACGCCCAGCCGGTCCGCCGCCTGCGCCAGCGGCAGGGCGGTCTCGGCCAGAACCGCATGGCGCGCGGCAAGGGCCAGCGCGGGCTGGGGATCGGCCTCGCCGCCCGCCGCGACGCCGACCGAGGCCAGCGCCGCGCGCTCGGCCACCGACAGCGGCTCGGCCCGGTCGGGCGGCAGGATCTCGTGGCCGTGGGCCTCGAGATAATCCCCGGCGGCCCGCGCGATCCGGCCCTCCAGCCCGGTCAGGTGGAACTTGGCCAGCGTCGCGCGAAGCGCGTCGAAATCCTCGATCCGGCGGTCGATCTCTCCGGGCATGGCTGCCTCCGTTTCCTCACGCAAATGTAGTGCGTGAGGGTTCGTGAGTCAATCTCCGCGCAGGAGCGCCATGAACGCCGGCCAGGCCTCGAGATCGGCGACGGTCTTGTCGCGGCAGAACGGATTGCAGAAGCCGAAGGTCCGGCCGCCGATCTCCATCAGGTCGGACACAGGCTTGCCGGAATACGGGCACAGCGCGTTCTCGGGTGTTCCCTCGGCCACTGCGCGGGCCGGAAGCGGTGCGGGCCCGGGCCAGGGCCGCTGCGGATGATCGCGGCGGTAGGTCTCCTGATCGGGCCCGTCCACCAGCGCCATCGCCCGCCAGCGGCGGAACGAGGGATGCCGCAGATGGGCCGCCACATAGGCGGCGGCCTCCGGCCCCACCGGCAGCCCATAGCCGGCGATGCGCGCAGCGACCGGGGAGAAGACGGCGTCGGCCGCGCTGTAGGCGCCGCAGAGCCAGTCGCCGGTGGACCCGCAGCGGCGGCGGGCATCGGCCCAGATCGCCTCGATCCGGTCGAGATCCGCCCGCACCGCCGCCGGCGGGTCGCAATCCGCGTAGCTGACGCGCAGGTTCATCGGGCAATGCTGGCGCAGCGGCGCGAAGCCTGCGTGCATCTCGGCCGCCAGCGCGCGGGCCACGGCACGATGCGCGGGATCGGCGGGCCAGATCCCGGCCTCCGGGTGGCGCGAGGCGAGTTCCTCGGCAATCGCCAGACTGTCCGCGACAACGGTCCCCTCGGGCGTCCGCATCACCGGAACGGTGCGGGCCGGCGGAAACTCGGCCAGCAGCGCCGGCAGCGCGTCGCTGTAGAGCCGGGCGGTCCGCACCCGGACCGGCAGCCCGAAGGCGTCGAACGGAAGCCAGCCGCGCAGGCTCCAGCTGGAATAGGCGCGGTCGCCGATGGCAAGCTCGTAGGTCATGGGTCACCTCCTGTCCTGCCGAGCCTAGGCCGGTCGCCGCAGCGCGCCAAATGGCCTTTTCTGAAGCGCCGCATCACCATGGTCGATGCATGGCGCTGCCGCCGAGGCCACTGGAAGTGTCGCGGCCGGCAGGGCATATCTCGTGCGGGACGCGATCCGGCCCGGCGGAGGGAACCATGAGCAAGACGATCTACATCCTGAACGGGCCGAACCTGAACCTGCTCGGCCAGCGCCAGCCCGAGATCTACGGCCGCGACACGCTGGCCGATGTCGAGCGGCGCTGCAGCGCGCTTGCCGCCGAGAAGGGCTTTGCCGTCCGGCTGTTCCAGTCGAACCACGAGGGCGAGATCATCGACCGCATCCACGAGGCGCGCGAGGCCGCCTGCGGCATCGTCATCAACCCCGGCGCCTACACGCATACCTCGGTGGCCATCCTCGATGCGCTGAACGCCTTCGACGGCCCGGTGATCGAATGCCACATCTCGAACGTCCACAAGCGCGAGGGCTTCCGCCACCATTCCTATGTCAGCCTTCGGGCGGACGGGGTGTTGGCGGGCTTCGGCACGGAGGGCTACGAGCTTGCGGTCCGGCGGGTCTGTTCGCTCTGCGCGTGACGCAGGGTCCGGTCCTCGTTTCGCTGCGACGGATGATCTGGCGCAAACCGTTCCACCGTGCAGGCGCCTAATCTTTCGCCGACCGCGGCCGGGACGGCCGGAGAAGGACGAAGAATGACCGACAAGAGCGACGAACTGGCCCGCATCCTGAGCCGGAGGCACCGGGCCCGGTGGTGGATCTGGCCGCTGGTGATCGTCGCCGTGCTGACCCTTGGCAGCGGGGTCTGGTTGGCCCGGCGCGGCTCGGCCGAGGTCGTGGCCTATGTGACCGAGCCCGCGACGCGGGGCGGGCTGACCGTGACGGTCACGGCCACCGGCACCGTGCAGCCCACCACGCAGGTCGAGGTCTCGTCCGAACTCTCCGGCACCATCGCCACGGTCGACGTGGACTACAACGACGAGGTCGAGGTGGGGCAGGTGCTCGCCCGTCTCGACGATACCAAGCTCAAGGCGCAGCTGGCCAATGCCGAAGCCTCGCTTGCCGCCGCCAGGGGCCGGCTGGAACAGGCACGGGCCACCGCACGGGAGGCTGCCGAGAACTACACCACGCGCTCGGCGCTCGACCGGCGGGGGGTCTCGGCGCATCTGGACCTGATCGCGAGCGAGGCGCTGCACCTTCGGGCGGAAGCCGAGGTCAAGATCGCGGCGGCCGACCTGACGCTGGCCGAGGCCAACCTTGCCGTGCAGCGGGTGGATCTGGCGAAGGCGGTGATCCGCTCGCCGATCCGGGGGATCGTGCTCGACCGCGCGGCCGAGGTCGGCCAGATCGTGGCCTCGTCGCTGAACACGCCGGTGCTGTTCACGCTGGCCGAGGACCTGACCCGGATGGAGTTGCGCGTGGACATCGACGAGGCCGACATCGGCCGCGTCCGGGTGGGCAACCGCGCGACCTTCAAGGTCGACGCCCATCCGGGCCGGAACTTCTCGGCCGAGATCGTGCAGGTGCGCTATGCGCCCGAGACGACCGAGGGGGTCGTGACCTACAAGGCCGTCCTGACCGTGGACAATGCCGAGCGCCTGCTGCGCCCGGGGATGACCGCAACCGCCACAATTGTCGTGGCCGAGGTCGAGGACGAGGTGCTGGTGCCGAACGCCGCCCTGCGCTTCGCGCCGCCGCAGGCCGTGCGGGGCGGCGGAAGCGGCAACCGGGGCGGGGGTCTTCTGGGTCTGATCATGCCGCGTCCGCCGCAGCCCGCCGACGCGCCCGACCGCGACGCGGGCCCGGCGGTCTGGGTGCTGCGCGGCGACCAGCCGGTCGCCGTGCCGGTGACGGTCGGCGAGACGGATGGCCGGCGCACCGCTATCGGAACGGATGCAATCGCGCCGGGCGACGCGGTCATCACCGACCAGCGGGAAGCGGGCTGATGGCCGGGACCCCGCTCATCGCGCTTCACGGCATCAGCCGGATCTATGGCGCGGGCGAGGCGGAGGTGCGCGCGCTCGACGGGGTGGACCTGTCGATCCGCCGCGGCGAGTTCGTGGCGATCATGGGGCCTTCGGGCTCGGGGAAATCCACCGCGATGAACATCATCGGCTGCCTCGACCGGCCGACGAAGGGCAGCTACCTGTTCAACGGCACCGATGTCTCAGGGCTCGACCGCGACGGGCGGGCGCTGCTGCGCCGGCATTTCCTGGGCTTCGTGTTCCAGGGCTTCAACCTGCTTTCCCGCACCACCGCGCTGGAGAATGTCGAGCTTCCGCTGATCTACAAGGGCCTGCCGCGCGCCGAGCGCGAGGCCAAGGCACGGGCGGCGCTGGCGAAGGTCGGCCTTTCGGGGCGCGAGCATCACGATCCCTCGCAGCTTTCGGGCGGGCAGCAGCAGCGCGTCGCCATCGCCCGGGCGCTGGCCGGAGATCCCGAGGTGATCCTGGCCGACGAGCCGACCGGCAACCTCGACAGCCAGCGCTCGCACGAGATCATGCAGCTTCTGCAGGCGCTGAACCGCGAAGGGATCACCGTCGTCATGGTCACGCACGAGGAGGACATCGCCGCCTATGCCGGCCGTCTGGTGGTCTTCGCCGACGGCAGGCTCGCGCGGGACGAGCCGGTCAGGGCGAGGGCCTGAGATGCTGTGGGAAACCGTCCGCCTCGCCTTCATCGCCATCATCCGCAACAAGCTGCGGTCCTTCCTGACCGTCCTGGGCGTCGTCATCGGCGTGGCTGCCGTCATCGCCATGGTCACGGTGGGGCAGGGCTCGTCGGCGCAGGTCTCGGCCAATGTCGCAAGCCTCGGGACCAACGTGCTGATCGTGCGGCCGGGCAAGCGGATGATGGGACCGGGCGTGCGGGACACGGCCCCGGCCTTCACCCTGCGCGACGTCGAGGCGCTCGAGGAACTGGCGGTGATCGAGGCGGTCGCGCCGACAACCTCGACCACGCAGACCGTGGTTTACGGAAACGCGAACGTCACGACCTCGATCACCGGATCGTCGAGCGCCTACATCAGCGTGGCGAACTGGACGCTGGCCGCCGGCCGTGGCTTCACGCTGGCCGAGGAACGGCAGGGAGCCGCCGCCTGCATCCTTGGCGAGACGGTGCGCGAGAAGCTGTTCGGCTCGGCCGATCCGCTGGGGCGGACGATCCGGATCAGGGCGATCTCCTGCGACGTGGTGGGCCTGCTTGCCGCCAAGGGGGCAGGGTCCTTCGGGCAGGACCAGGACGACCTTGTGCTGATGCCGATCCGCACCGTGCAACGGCGGCTGGAGGGGGACCAGGACGTCGCCGGCATCTCGATCGCGCTTGACGAAGGCGTCTCCTCGGCCCGCGGCATCCGCGAGATCACCGCCCTGATGCGCGAGAGGCGGCGCATCGGGCCGGGGGACGAGGACAACTTCTCGGTCACCGACATGAAGGAGATCGCCTCGATGCTGACCTCCATCAACACGGTGCTGGCGGGGCTCTTGTCCTCTGTCGCGGCGGTCAGCTTGCTGGTGGGCGGGATCGGCATCATGAACATCATGCTGGTCTCGGTGACCGAGCGCACGCGCGAGATCGGCATCCGCCTTGCAGTGGGCGCGACCGCGGGGCAGGTGCTGACCCAGTTCCTCGTCGAGGCGATGGTGCTTTCGGTGCTGGGCGGGGTGATCGGCATCGGGCTGGGGCTGGGCCTCGCCTTCGCGGCCTCGCGCTACATGATCATCCCCTTCACACCCGATCCCATGGTCGTCCTGCTCGCCTTCGGCTTCTCGGCACTGGTGGGCGTGGTCTTCGGCTTCTTCCCCGCCCGCAGGGCCGCGCGGCTCGACCCGATCGAGGCGCTGCGGCACCAGTAGGCCGAGGTGCGGCGATCGGTCGGCGGGGTGCGCCGCCGCGGCCCTTCCCCAGCCGCGTCCGACGCCGCATCATGCCCGCGATGGAAGACACGGGGCATCCCACGCCGCAGGGCATCGGCCATTCCACCAATCTCGTGGGGCGCCCCGCGGAGTGGCTGGCAAGCTGCGCCTTCAACGAGGCGCCGGTTCCGCTTCACATCTGGGGCGTGGTCGAGATGAACCGCAGCCTGTTCGGCATGCTGGAGCAGGCGGGCGACCTTGCCGAGGCGGCCGAGGCCTTCCACTGCTACATGATGGCGCTGTTCGGCCTCGATCCCGAACAGCGCGCCTCCGGCGCCGGCGGCAGGCGCTTCCGCTCGTCCTTCCTGCGGCTGATCCAGGGCTGGAACTTCGACAGCAACAGCCCCGAGGGCGCCGTCCTGAAGGGGTGGGTCGAGAGCCGCTTCGGCCTTTGCCCCTGCTTCCACAAGGGGATCATCGAAAGCGTGTCGGATGCCGCCTGGGCCGGCTATGTCGAGGAAAAGATGTCGAGCCTCTTCCACAACAATGCGATCTGGATGCAGCTCGACCTGCTGTTCGAATTCTGCCAGTGGTCCATCCGGCGCTTCGCCTTTCCTGGCCAGTCGCATGTCACGCTCTATCGCGGGATCAACTCGCTGAACGAACACCGGATCCTCGAACGGACGTCCCGGCGCGAGGCGGTGATCCGGCTCAACAACCTCGTCTCGTTCACCTCCGACCGCGACATCGCCGGCTGCTTCGGCGACAGGATCCTGTGCGCGCGGGTTCCGCTGTGCAAGGTGCTGTTCTTCAGCGGCCTGCTGCCGTCGCACCTGCTGCGGGGTGAGCGCGAGTTCCTTGCGATCGGCGGCGACTTCCGGGTCAGCGTGGACTATGTCTGACGAAAGACCCCCCGGTCTCGAGGACCGCGCGCTTGCGGCCTATCTGGGCCTTGCGGTCGGCGATGCGCTGGGCGCGACCGTCGAGTTCATGACCCGGAGCGAGATCGCGGCCCGGCACGGCGTGCACCGCGAGATCGTGGGTGGCGGATGGCTGAAGCTTCGCCCCGGGCAGGTGACGGACGACACGGAGATGTCGCTGGCGCTGGGCCGCTCGCTGATCCGGAAGGGTGGCCTCGATGCACGGGACCTGTGCGAGGAATTCGCCGGCTGGCTGAAGTCCGGCCCGGTGGATGTCGGCAACACCTGCCGGCGGGGGATCCGCCGCTTTCTGGTGCACGGCACCGTCGAGGGGACCTATTCCGACGGCGATGCCGGGAACGGGGCAGCGATGCGCGTCCTGCCCGTGGCGCTCGCGACGCTGGGCGATCCGGGCCGGGCGGAAGCCTGGACGCTGGCGCAGGCCCGGGCCACGCATCATCACCCGCTGTCCGATGATGCCTGCCTGGCGCTCGTGCGCATGACACAGGGCCTGCTGCACGGGCAGGGCAAGGACGCGGTGCGCCGGGTGGCCGAGGATCTGGCGGCGAGGCACAGGGTCTTCCGGCTCGGCCCCGGCCCAGGCCAAAGCTCGGCCTATATCGTCGATACGATGCAGACCGTGCTGCACCACTACCTTCGCGCGGAGTCGTTCGACGACTGCCTTGTCGGGACCGTGAACCAGGGCGGCGATGCCGATACGACCGGCGCTCTGGCGGGAATGCTGGCGGGCGCCACCTACGGCCTCGGGGGGATCCCCGCGCGCTGGCTGGCCGCGCTCGACCCTGACGTGGCCGAGGCCATCCGCGCGCAGGTGCCGCGGCTGCTCGCCCTGTCGGCGGGTGCGGCGGGCTGATCCCGCGTCAGCCCAGTCGCGCCGCCAGATCGGCCTTGCGGGCGATCATCTTGTCGGCCAGCGCCGGGCGGCCGCCGCTTTCCATGATCACGGCGCGGATCGCCTCGTCGGGAATGCGGGTGACCAGCCCGACCGAGTCGCGGATCGCGTCCGGCCTCATGTCGCCGAACAGGCGCATGGCGTGCGGGTTGTCCGGATCGCTGCGCAGCCTGTCGAGTTCGGCGACCGAGGTGCCGAACGCGCGCCCCTTCGGGTCGCCCTGCGCCCGGAACTCCAGCGCACCGCCGACGTCGAGCGTCGTCACGATGCCGCGGACGAGGCCCTGGTTCTCGCCGCCGAAGCCCGCGGCATCCCAGTTCGCCGTCCAGGCATGCACGGCCAGCCAGCGCTGGGCCTGACGGCGCTCGTCTTCGGTGAACCGCGCCACATGGCGTCGTGCAAGGTCCACCAGCACCGTCGCGACCTCGTCCGGTGCCCTCGTCGGCACATAATGCAGCGTAGGGGCGCCGGCCAGCTGGTAGAGCCGCGCCGCGATCCGCTCGTTCAGCGCGTGGCTGGCGGTCTCCAGCGACTTTACATAGAACCGTCGGCCGCCGGCGTCGCGGTAGATCCCGGCCGGGGTGCTGCCCATGCCGGTGCCGACCTTCTCGAGGCTTGCGGTGTCGAGCCGGTCGGCCTCGGCCATCGGCAGGGTGCGCCTCACCACCGCGAGCTGCCCCGGGGTCTCGATGGCGCCCGGTCGGGCACGACGGACGGCCCGGATCGCCTGCCCGGGATCCTCGCCGAGTTCGACCAGCAGGCGGGCCGCCATCATGCCCGCCCGCCCCAGCCCGCCCCGGCAATGCACGACCACGTCGGCGCGGTTGCGCAGCAGCGTGCGGATGTCGGACCCATGCGCCTCCCACAGGGCTTCGAAGGCGTCGGTCGGAACCGAATAGTCGGCGATCGGCAGGTGCAGCCAGTCGAGCCCGCGCGCCCTGACCTCCTCGCCCAGCTGCGGCACCTTCAGCGTGGCAAGCTCCGCAGGCTCGACCAGCGTCAGCACCAGCCGGGCGCCCCAGCCGGCGATGACGTCGAGATCCGCCGCCAGATCCCGCGCCCAGGCCCCGGTGGCCGCGGCGCGATCATGCTTGCCGGGGCAGAACGTGATCCCGATCCGCCCGTGACAGGCGGTCGCCCGCACCTCGGCGATCTGGAGGGGATGTGTCTGGCTCGTCCGCACCACGGCAACCTCATACCCGCTGATCCTGCAAGCGGCATAGCGCAGATCCCCGACCCTCGTCACGCAGCGGCTTGGTCGCGCCGTTATCGTTAGCGGACAATCCCGGGCTCCCGCGCCAGCCGCCCCCGGCCCGGGCGCAAGGCTGCGCGGGTCTGCCGCGCGGGCGGGCGGACAGCGGGACTTGCCTCACCGTCCGATCGGCTGTTCTCTGAGGCAAAAGGTCGTCAGGCAGCGAAGTCATGGGCGAGCAGGCCAGAGAGACCGGGCGCGTCGATCCGGGCCTGCTTCGGCAGGTCAGCGACATGGCCGGACTGCTGCGCGCGAACCGGTGCGGTCCGCGCATCCTCTGGCTGATCGCCGCGCTTGTGGCGGTGATCTCCGCCACCGCCTATGCGCAGATCCTGCTGAACGCCTGGAACCAGCCGTTCTATGATGCGCTGACACAGAAGGACGTGGGGGCCTTTCTGCGGCAACTGCGGGTGTTTGCGGAACTTGCGGGACTCCTTCTCGTGCTGAACGTCGTGCAGCTCTGGCTTGACCAGACGCTGAAGCTGACGCTGCGACGGGGGCTGTTCGGGGCGCTGCTTGCGGCCTGGATGACGCCGGGCCGGGCGCTGCGGCTGGCCCGGGCCGGCCCCGTCGGCGAGAACCCCGACCAGCGGATGCAGGCCGATGTCGATGCACTGGCCGACCTGACCGGCGCGCTGGGCATCGGCCTGTTCCAGGCGTCGCTGCTGCTCGTGTCCTTCATCGGCGTGCTCTGGCGGCAGTCGAGCGTCGTCGACATCCCCGTCGCGGGCCAGACCTGGAGCATTCCCGGCTTCATGGTCTGGTGCGCGCTGTTCTATGCCGCCGCCGCATCCTGGCTCAGCTGGCGCGTCGGGCGGCCGCTGATGGCGATGAACGCCGAGCGGCTGCAACGCGAGGCGGCCTTCCGGTTCGAACTGGTGCGGATCAACGAGTCGCGCGACGCCATCACGCTCCAGCATGGCGAGGCGGCCGAGAGCGCCCGCATCGAGGCCACCTTCGGCCGGCTGGTGGAGATCATCCACGCCGCCATCCGCGCCACCGCCCGGCTGACCTGGGTCACCGCCGGCTACGGCTGGTTCACCATCGTGGCGCCGATCGTCGCCGCCTCGCCGTTCTACTTCTCGGGCGACATGACCATCGGCGAGCTGATGCTGGTCGTGGGAGCGTTCAACCAGGTGCAGGGCTCGCTGCGCTGGTTCGTGAGCAACTATGCGGTCATCGCGAACTGGCGGGCGACGCTGCTGCGGGTCACGAGCTTCCATCGCGCGCTGGCCGGCCTCGACGCTGAAGCGGGCGGCGGCCCCCGGATCGAGCGGCACGAGACCGGAAGCGGCATCGAGATCGCGGGGCTTCGCGTCGCCACGCCCTATGTCTGCGTCCGCCTCGACCCCGACCGGGTGGTCGTCGCCCCGGGCGAGCGGGTGCTGCTGCAGGGAGCCTCGGGGTCGGGCAAGACCATCCTGTTCCGGGCACTGGCGGGCCTGTGGGATCGGGGCGGAGGGCGGATCGTCATGCCCGCAGCGCGCAGCGTGGTCTATCTTCCGACCCATTCCTACGTCCCGCCGGGCCTTCTGGCCGAGGCGGTCTGCTATCCCCATCCCTGCGGCCGCTACGCCCGTGCCGAGACCGAGGCCGCCCTGCAGGCCGTGGGCCTTGGCGTCTTCATCCCGCGGCTGGGCACATCGGACCGCTGGGACCGGCTGCTGAGCGAGAGCGAGAAGCAGTGCCTGGCCTTCGCGCGCGTCCTTCTGCAGCGACCGGACTGGCTGGTGATGGACGACGCGGTGGGCCAGCTCGACCCGGATGCGCGGATCCGGGTGGTGAAGCTGCTGAAGGGCCGGCTTGGCCACATGGGCCTGCTCGGCATCGGCAACGGCAGCGAGCCCGACGGCCTCTACACCCGGCGTGTGCGGATCGTCACCGATCCGGGCGAGGCCGACCTCTGCCGGTCAGGCGACGGCAGGCGAGGTCCTGCGAAACCCAAGGCGGTCTAGCCCCGCCTGCACCTCGGGCGCCGACATGAATAGGGTCCACAGCAGGCCGCTGCGGTGGTTCTCGATCATGGCGACGATCGGCCCCTGGTCGATGGCCAGGTGGCTGCCCGCGATCCAGCCGGCCGTGTCGTTGAAGGCGTCGACTAAGCCGTACGGCCCCCATAGCGCGCCGCCCCGGTGACCCGCGTAATGGCGCAGCGCCGCCATCGATTCCGCGGGTGTGTAGGGCATCGACGACAGCGCGGCCGTCGGCGCGATGACGCCGCGGTCGTTGGTCGGCGAGAAGGCGGCATAGCCCTGGTCCCCGTCGCAGGCGGTCAGCCCCCAGGCGGGCCCATAACCCGCGAAGCCGCCGGGATTTTCAAGGCAATGCGCACGGTTGATCCGAACATGCGCCCGGTTCTGTTCCCAGTAATCGACGCCATCCTCCTCCAGTCCCCGCGGGTCGAGCCCGAGGAACGAGTAATGCGCGAAGAACAGCGGCCCGCCCATCTCGGGGCCAAGCGGCAGCCGGATGCCGTGGCGGGTCCGGCCGTTGCGGAAGGTCGGGCTGTCCTTCCAGCCCTCGTGATAGGCGCGCGGATCGATCGGGTGGGTGGGAGAGGCCGCGCCCAGCACGAACGTGATCAGCGCCTCGTGCCAGCCGCGCAGCTTAAGGCCCTGCGCGAAGCCGTGCCGCGGGCTCCAGTGCCAGAGGAGGGCGTCAGGCGTCGGGCAGAACCCTGCCCAGTCGACCCCGCGCCAGAGCCGGTCGATCCGGTCCGCAAGCTCCGGGTCGCTTCCCGCCAGATACTGCCGCGCGGTCAGCAGGCCCATCATCAGATAGGCCGTCTCCACGATGTCGCCCCCGTCGTCCTTTGCCGAGAAGGCGATGGTGGCGCCGGTCGCCCCGTGCATCCAGTGCGGAAAGGCGCCGCGATGGCGCGGGCTTGCCGCAAGATGGCGGCAGATCCGGTCGATCCGCGCCGTGACCTCGGCCCGGTCGAGGAAGCCGCGGCCGGCGCCGGCGATCATGGCCATGATGCCGAAGCCGGTGCCTCCGGTCGTGACGGTGTCCTCCCACCCTGCCGCGCCGAAGCGCTCGCGGGCCATTCCGCTGACGGGGTGGGCGAAGTCGGTGAAGTAGCGCAGGGTCTCCCGTTGCACCCGGTCAAGCAGCGCCTCGTCGTCCGGGGTCATGCGTCCCACCGGACGGTCAGCGACTGCAGCTCGCCCGCGTTGGGGCCGACCATCACGAGGAACTCGCCCGGGTCCCAGCCGCGGACCATGGCCTCCAGTGCGGGGCCGTGGTCGTAGCTCAGGTCGTCGACGGTGATCCGGAACACCGCCTCGGCGGTCTCACCCGGGGCGAGGGTCAGGCGGCGGAAGCCCCGCAACTCGCGCACGGGGCGCGAGATCCGCGCAACCGGATCGCGGAGGTAGAGCTGCACCACTTCTGTCCCCCACCGCGCGCCGGTGTTGGTGACGGGCGCGGCGACCTCGAGCACGGCATCCGCGCCCTGAAGCGTGCGCGCACTGGCGCGGAGGGGGCCATGCGCGAAGCTCGTATAGGTCAGGCCGAAGCCCGCGGGGAACAGGGGGCTGTGCGGCCCCTCGAGGATGCAGGCGGTGGTGAACTTGCGGAAGACGCGCCGGCCCGACGCATCGACCTCGGTATCGCCGGGCACGTCCACGCCGATGCCCTCATGCGGGCGGCCGGTTGGCAGTTCCTCGGTGCAGAGCGGAAGCTGCCCGACATGGCGCGGCAGGGCAAGGCTCAGCCGGCCATAGGGTGCGGCGTCGCCGAACAGCACATCGGCGATGGCGTTCCCGCCTTCGGCACCCGGATGGCCCGTCCAGATCAGCGCATCGGCAACCGCGGCCTCCCGCGTCAGCGCGAGCGGACGCCCGGCCATCACGACGAGGATCAGCGGCTTGCCGCTTTCCCGTGCCACCGCCGCCATGGCCTCGACCAGCCCGGCCTGTGCCCCCGGCAGCCCGATGTCGAGCCGCGTCGAGGATTCGCCCGCATGTTCCTTGGCCTCTCCCAGGCAGAGCACGAAGGCATCGGCCTCGTGGGCCACCGCGCGCGCCTCCGCGATCAGGATATCCGCCGGGCGCGGGTCGAGGATCACTGACGGCATCTGGCGATTGTGCATGTTGAGCCGGGCGGCAAGGTTCGGAACGTCAACCAGGTTGCAGCCTCTGGCGTGAAGGATGCGGGTCGGATGGCCCACCCTGCGCATCCCCTCGAGCAGCGTGACGCTGTTCGACGGATCGACGTCGATGGCCCAGGTTCCCTGCAGGTCCACACGGTCATCCGCCAGCGGCCCGATGAGGGCCAGCCTGCCCCCGCGTGCAAGTGGCAGCACGCCGGCGTTCTTCAGCAGCACCAGCGATTTGGCCGCCGCCTCGCGCGCCAGGGCGACATGCTCCGGCGCGCGGATGACGCGGGCGCGCCGGTCTTCGTCCAGCCCGAGCCAGGGGTCGTCGAACAGCCCCAGCCGGGCCTTGGCCTCGAGCACCAGGCGGCAGCGCGCGGTGATCTCGGCCTCGGTCACGGGGCCGAGCGGCCGCGCATCCGGGGCCGCCTGCCCTTCGGCGACCAGCGGCGCCAGATGGCGCAGGAACGCCCCCGAGACGAGATCGATCGTCACCCCGGCCTTGAAGGCCAGATAGGCCGCCTCGCGCGCGTCCGCCGCGATGCCGTGGTTCACCAGTTCGGGGTCTATGGCGGTGAAATCGGTCACGACGATCCCGGTGAAGCCGAAGCGGCGGCGTAGCACGTCGCGCAGCAGCACGGCGTTCGCGGTGGCCGGAACGTCGTTCAGCGCACTGAAGGCCACCATGACCGCGCCGGCCCCTGCGGCGATGGCCGCACGAAACGGCTCCATGATGCGCATCAGCGTCGCCGGGCTTGCCTCGACGGTGGCATAGTCGCGGCCCGCGGCGGCAAGCCCGTAGCCCGCGAAGTGCTTCAGCGTCGCCATGACCCGGTCGGGCCGGGCCAGGTCGCCATCCTCGCCCTGATAGCCCCGTACCACGGCTTCCGCCAGCCGGGCGCAGAGCCAGGGCAGCTCGCCGTGGCCCTCGGCGATCCGCCCCCAGCGGGGGTCGTGGCTGATGTCCAGCATGGGCGCCCAGTTGAGCGTCACCCCGTCCGCCCGTGCCTCGCGCGCCGTCATGGCCGCAATGCGGGCGACCAGACCGGGATCCCACGAGCAGGACTGTGCGAGCGGGATGGGTGCGCCGGTGGCGTAGCGTTGCAGGCAGTCCCTGGCGAAGAAGAGCGGGATGCCGTTCGGCCCCTCCTCGACCGCAAGGCGCTGGAGCCGGCGCCGATCCGCGGCACCCCGGCCGGCCGACGTGCCGCAAAGGTCGCCCTGCCGGATCAGCGTCTCGGTATCCGCCCCTTCGGCGGCCCCCGTGGTCGGAAGGCCCTCGGCATGGGGATAGTTGAGCTGGCCGATCTTCTCGCGCAGCGTCATCCGCGCCAGAAGATCGTCGAAGAACGGGGCGGGCGTCGCAGGATCAGGCATGCGGTATCTCGTCTTCCCGGATGCCAGAGTGGACCGTGATCGCGCGGTCGGCAATGCGGCCTGCGGGACGATGACCCTGCGTCACCCTTCAGGAGAGGGATGCCCGGAAGGCGCCGAAGTGCCGCGTCCTGCAGCGCTTCGGCAAGACGATCTCAAGCCGCCCGGGGGTGCTGCAGCGCAACCTGCGGCGCGAGGGGCGGTGCAGCCTCGACCTCCGCCCGGCCGGCCGTGCGCGGCTGGCTTCTGTCGGTCCTGTGCCCGCCGATCCTGAAATGGGCCATGGCCCGCTCCAGCCCGCTGGCCTGATCCGAGAGCACCCCGGCTTCCGTCGCGAGTTCCGCCGCAGCCATGCTCGTCTGCTGGGTAACGGTGTCGAGCTGCTGGATCGCGGTGGCCACCTGCTGCGCTCCGCTGGCAAGCTCCTGCGAGGCGATGGAAATGCCGCTCACCAAGGCCGAGGTGGCCTCGATGTCGGGGACGAGCCGCGCGAGCATGTCCCCGGCCGAAGCGGCGGTGCTGGCCGTCCGCGTCGAGAGGGTCGAGATCTCGTCGGCGGCGGTGCGGCTGCGCTCTGCGAGCTTGCGGACCTCGGCGGCCACCACGGCGAAGCCGCGACCCTGTTCGCCCGCGCGGGCGGCCTCCACCGCGGCGTTGAGCGCGAGGAGGTCGGTCTGCCGCGCGATTTCCTGCACGACCACGATGCGCTCGGCGATCGACTGCATGGCCGTCACCGCTTCGGCAACGGCCTTCCCCGAGGTGCGCGCATGGTCTGCGGATCGCCGCGCCATCGCCTCGGTCGTGGCGGCGCTTTCGGCGGACTGGCGGATGTTGGCGGCCATCTGCTCGACCGAGGCCGAGGCCTGCTCGGTGGCGGATGCCTGCTCCTGCGCGCCCTGGCTCAGTTCCTCGGAGGTCGATGCCATGCCGGTGCTTCCGGCATTCACCTGCCGGGAGGCGTCCGTCACCGCGCCGACCACCTCGCGCAGCTTGATCACCATGGCGTTGTTGGTGGCAAGGAGTTCGCCGATCTCGTCGCGGCTGCTCACCTGCGCGGTGACCGCCAGGTCGCCCTCGGCCACCTGGCGCGAGAGATGGAGTGCCTGCGCCAGGCCGCGGGAAATGGAGCGGATGATCATGAAGGCCGCAGCGCTGCCTACCAGCGCGGCAATGGCGATCACGATCAGCAGCTCGCGAAGCGCGTCGGCGTAGATCTCGTGCGTTTCCGCGATGACACTCTGCGCCCGCTCGGCCTGGCGGTCGCGGAAGGTCCGCAGCAGATTGCCGCGTTCCACAAGGGCGGCCGCGCCGGCCGGATCGTAGAGCTGCGAAGCGGCCGCCGCCGGATCGCCGGCCCTTGCCAGCTCGAGCGCGCGGTTGGTCACTTCGCGCACCTTCGTGGCGGCGGCGTCATAGGCCAGGAGAAGCCGCTGATCCTCGGCATCGGTGGCAAGCGAGGTGAGCTCCCTGTAGACATCCGCCCTTTGCTTCCGTGCATCCATCAGCTCGTCCTCGAAGCGCGGGCGTGCAGTGGCGTCGGTGGTGATGATCCGGTCGCGCAGGGCGGCTGCGGCACGCTCCTGCTCGGCATTGGCACGCTCGGCCAGTGCCAGGGAGCGGAACTCCACCCGGGCGAGCCGGTCGATCCGGCTGTTGAGCGACTCCATGCGGTGCAGTGCAAGGCCGATTGCCAGCCCGAACAGCAGGAAGACGGTGGCGAAGACGGCAATGAGCTTGATCTTGATGGACATGGCGACAATTCCGTTGGCTCGGGCACGCGGGCCAGGTCCTGGACCGGACGCGGGGCCGGTGCGGCGCTGACGGACGCGGCCTTGGCAAGAGGGGGCGCAGCGTCGTCCGCGGGTCCCGTTATCGACCAGGGAAGTTAAGGCGGCCTCTATGTGCGCCGGCGGCGCTGCGGCATGCGGTCGCAGCGCGGCAGGGCAAGGGCACCGGGCCGTCGCCTGCGCCGGACCGGCGCAGGCCGCGATGCCACGGGCATCATCCGTCGGGCGTTGCCGCCACGGGGGTCATATGATCCTGACCTGCGTTCCGACCGGGCACAGCGCGAAGAGTTCCGCGATCTTCTCGTTGTAGAGGCCGATGCAGCCGTCCGACGACGGTCGCCCGATCTTCCGGGTGTCGTGGGTGCCGTGAATCAGGTAGGCCGGCCAGCCAAGATACATCGCATGCGTGCCGAGCGGATTGCCAGGGCCCGGCGGGATCGGCTTCCAGTCCGGATAGCGCGCCATCTGCGACGGGGTCGGGGTCCAGGACGGGCCCTCCTTCTTCCGCACGATCTCGGTATAGCCGCGCTTCGTCAGCTCGTCCGAGATGGGCACCGAGGTCGGGTAGATGCGATGGTCGCGGCCCGTCGCGTCCCAGAAGTGCAGCGCGCGCGAGGCGGTGTCGGCGACGATGGCGCCCTTGCCGAGCTGCTCGAAATGGTCCTGCCAGTGCTGCATGGCGAAGCCCGAGATGTTCGCCCTGACGGGGGCTGCCTGGGCACCGACGAGGCGGGGCATTGCCGCCATGCTGGCCGCGGCGATGCCGAGGCCGAGGATGCGGCGCCGGGCGATCAAGGTCATGGTGCGTCTCCTTGCGGTTGGTTTGCCTCCGGATGTCGGCGGGGCCTTAAGGCAACCTTAAGCAACGCCCCTCTTTGCCGGGGAGCGGCCGAAGGACTATCTGAGCCAGACCGGGGCAGGAGGGTTTCATGCGCGTTCTGATTGTCGAGGATGATCCGATCCTCGCGGACGGCCTGGCTGTCGGGCTCGGGCTGTCCGGGTTCACCGCGGATGCGGTTGGCACGCTGGCCGATGCCCGCGCGGCGCTCGGGACGGACGATTTCGCGGGGCTCGTGCTCGACATCATGTTGCCGGACGGCTCGGGGCTGACCCTGCTGCGCGAGCTGCGCGCGTCGGGGAGCCGCCTGCCGATCCTGCTGCTGACCGCGCGCGACCGGGTGGCCGACCGGGTTGAGGGGCTGGACGCGGGCGCGGACGACTATCTCGGCAAGCCGTTCGATCTCGACGAGCTGGCGGCGCGACTGCGGGCGATGCTGCGCCGGCAGGACGGGCGGGCCGCCGCGCAGATCAGCTGGAACGGGCTGGTGCTGGACCCCGCGACCTTCGCCGGCCGGCACGATGGCCGCGACCTGCGGTTCTCGCGGCGCGAGGTGGCGCTGTTGCAGGCGCTGCTCGAGCATCCGGGGCGGATCCTGTCCAAGTCGAGCCTGGAAGAGCGGCTTTATGGCTGGCAGGAGGAGGTCGAGAGCAACACCATAGAGGTGCACATCCACAACCTGCGCGCCAAGCTTGGCCGTGGCTTCATCCAGACGGTACGCGGCGCCGGCTATCGCCTGGCGGCCGGCTGATGTCGATCCGCAGCCGGCTGTTCCTGATCCTGATGATCGCCACCAGCCTCGTCTGGCTGTCGGCGGCCGCCCTGATCGGCCAGTCCACGCGCGCCAAGGTAGAGCGCATGCTGGACGCGCGCCTGTCGGAAGCGGCGACGATGGTTGCCTCCCTGATCCCCGACCAGGGGATCGCCGCCGCGCTGGGAGGCCCCCTGGTGCCGCCGCCTGCCGCCGGCTACCATCGGCAGCTCGCCTGTCAGGTCTGGTCGGTCGAGAGCGGCATCCTTGCCCGGTCCGCGGGTGCGCCGGCCGAGGAGATGGCCGGCGCACCCGGGTTCTCGACCGTGGCCCTCGGCGGAGAGACCTGGCGCGTCTTCACGATCGAGACCGCGGGCCTGCGGATCAGCGTGGGCGACAGGACCTCCGCGCGTGACGGGCTGGTCAGGGACGTGGTCATGGGACTGCTGCTGCCGGCCGCCCTTGTCCTTCCGCTGCTTGCCGCGGTCATCTGGCTTGGCCTCGCGCGGGGCCTTGCGCCGCTCCGCCGGCTGGAGGCCGAACTGCACGCCCGATCCCCGGACGAGGTCGACCCGCTGCCCGCCCACCCCGTGCCGGCCGAGATCCGGCCGGTGCGGGACGCGCTGAACGGTCTCTTCGCCCGGCTGCAGCGCGCCCGCGAGGCCGAGCGCGACTTTACCGCCTTCGCCGCGCATGAACTCAAGACGCCGCTGGCGGGCCTTCGCATGCAGGCGCAGATCGCCGCCCGGGCGCCTGACGAGGCGACGCGCGCCCGGGCCCTGTCCGCGATCACCGCGTCGGTGGATCGGACCGACCGGCTGGCCCGGCAACTGCTGGATCTCGCCGCTGTCGAACGCGCCGCCGACCCGGCGGACGGGTTCAGCCCGGCGGGACTGGCGGACGAGGTCCTTGCGGACCTCGCGCCGCTGGCCGAGGCGCAGAAGGTGCGGATCATCCGCCAGTTCGTCCCGGCCCCCCGGCGGCCGCAGGGCGGGTTCCTGTTCCGGGCCGCGCTCCGCAACGTGGTGGAGAATGCGATTCAGGCCTCGCCCGCCGCCGCCGAGGTCACGGTGACCCTGGGCACGGACGGGGAGCAGGTCGTGCTGGCTGTCCGGGATGCCGGTCCCGGCATCGACGAAGCCGAGCGGCCGAAGGTCACGCAGCATTTCTACCGCGGTGCAGGCGCCCGCCCCGGGGGAAGCGGGCTCGGCCTCGTCATCGCCGCCGAGGCCATGGCGCGGCTGGGCGGGGGGCTGACGCTCTGCCCCTCAGACGGGCGGGGCCAGCAGGTCGAACTGACGCTGCCGAACCTGCCGTCGTCGCCACCCGCCGCGGGTCCGACTGTTCGCGCGACGCCGCTGGCCGCAGATCTGCGGATGGGCTAGCCGCGGTCACTTCCGCGGGATGGTCACCGTGAAGGCCCCGCGCAGCTCGCCCACCCTGAAACCGGTGGCCGTATCCTGCGGGTAAAGCGCGCGGATCCGGTCCTGCAACGCGGGATCGACCTCGGGTCCGTGGCAGGTCACGCAGGGTTCCTGCATCGGGATCGCCTTCATGTAGTGGATGCCCGCGTCATCCTCGCGAACCACCTCGAGCGAGGCGGCGGGTTCGCCGGCCTTCAGCCGCTCCTCGAACTGGCGAAGCTGTTCCTCTTCCCACGCATCCGGCGCGTTCGCGGGGTTGCGCGTCCGCAGGGCGGTGCGGCTGATCTCGACGCCGAGGTCCTGCGAGATCTGCGCGGTCAGCGGCAGCGCCTGAAGGTTGCAGGCCTCGACCGCGCCCTGCGGACCGCCGGTGGCCATGGCGTCCTTCAAGGCCTGCTGCAGGGTCTGCTGCAGCTGCTTCGTCGCTTCGCGGGCCTGTGCGACCTCGGGCGTCGCCTCGGCGAGTGCCGGGGGCGCCAGCGGAGCCACCGTCACCAGAAGCGCCCAGCCGCAGCGTCCGATCATCGTTCTGAAAGCTTGCATCATCTTCTCCTTCGACGCGCACCGTCCGCGACACCCCATGCCCGGACAGGACCGTGCGGGCAGAGGCGCGGGTGCGCCTGCTTAGCGTGGGCCGCCGACTTGCAGCGTGACCTAGTCACACGCCGACGGCGCGGCGTCATTCGGGACGGCAGATCTCGTGGCGCCAGATGCCGAGCAGCGTGCGCAGCACGAGGCCCGAAACCACCAGAACCAGCAGCCCGAGAAGCCCCGTGCCGATCATCCGATGGTCTGCCGAAGCGGCCGCCTCGGCATAGGCGAAGCTTGCGATGGTCAGCGCGGCAAGGGGGAAGGACAGCGCCCACCAGGACAGCGCGAACGGCATCCGGGCGAACTTCGGCAGTTGCGTGCCGACGATGAGCGCGAAGACATAGGCGATGCTCAGCAGGATATGGCCGAAGGCGCCAACCTCTCCGGTCAGCTTCAGCCAGGCGACGAACGACACCGCGGGCGGCGCCACGAGGATCATGAGCGTGGGAACCATCCGCCCCGGCAGCGGGTCGTGGAACATCAGCCGGTTCATGACCAGCGTCAGCAGAACGATCCAGAAGACCAGGCCGCCCGAGAAGAAGAGCCAGGCGATCTCGGGGTGGCCGAGGGGCACGCCCGCGATCGGAACGATGACGTTCCCCACCGCCGGGATGAACCAGGCGGGCGTCAGCTGGGCGTGGCTGAACGGCCGGTGGCCGATCCAGGCCGCGATGACCGAGAGTGCCAGCAGCGCCTGCAGGACCGCGCCGGCGATCCACACCTGCCCGGCAAGCGAGGGCGCCTCGTCGAGCAATGCGACCGACAGGAGCAGAAGCGAAATCGGCATCGCCGGAAAGAAGGCGATGCGAACGGGGTGATGCCAGTCGGCCGCGACGGCCGCCGGGTGGAACAGCGCCTTGGCGAGATAGCCCGCGGCCACGAGGCCGAGGAGCGTCAGCGACAGCACCAGCGCCGCCCGCGAGGCCTCGGGCCCTAGGCCGAAGGCGCCTTCGCCGGCCCTGAGCGCCAGCGTCAGGCCCATCATGCCCATGCCCAGGGTGAAGAAGGCGACCGGATAGTGGGCCAGACGCGAATGACCGGCAGTGAGGATGGGTGAGGCTTCCATGGAACGGTCTCTGAGGGTTGGGAGCGCGGCCGGGAAGGGTGTGTTTGGCAACCGGAAGGCCCCCGCCGCCGCGCAGGTCTGTTTTGCCTGTCATAGCCGCCTTTCGCCCGAAGGGATGTGACCACGTCACGCAATCTCGGCCCTTCCTGGTTCCCTTGGTGTCGGCCCCTCCGCGCGACCAGGTCAAGGGCAGACCCGTCCCCCGGCCGGGTTCCGGCAGGGGCTGGTAACGCGGAAACGTGCCGCCTCTTGATCCTGCGCATCGCGCCGGAGATCGGCAGCCCGCAGACTGCGCGCGTCGGAACAGGAGGCGTGTCATGTCCGTCCACTCCACCCCACAGCCGCGGCGGTTCTCCTTCCGTGCGGCTGCAGTCTTTGCCGTGGCCCTGTCGTGTTGTCTGATGCTGGTGTCGGGCCTCGTGCTGATCGCCGCGCCAAGCGGTCGACTCGCCCGCGAGGTCGACTGGACGCTTGTCGGCCTCGACCGCAGCGGCTGGGAGGTCCTCCACCTTGCCGGCTCCGTCCTCTTCGTCGCGGTCGTGCTCTGGCACCTGCTGCTGCATGCGGCGGTGGTGAAGAACCTGCTGTGGAATGCCGCCGCCCACTCGGTCAGCCACCGGCGCGAACTGGCTGTCGCCGCTGCGGCCGTGACGCTGGTGGCGGCGCTCGCCGTTCTGGACCTGCCGCCGGCGTCATGGCTGCGCGCGCTCATGGGCTTCATGCGTCGCGACTTCTGGCAGGACGGCTGAGGCGACGCCCGGCGGGATGCCACGCCCGCCGGACGCAGGAAGATCAGCCGCGCCCGGCAGCGACGGCAGCCTTCACGGCCTCCAGCGCCTCGGGCGTCCAGCCCGGCGCCTCCGTCAGACCGGCCCATGCATCGAGGTAATGCTCGAAGGCGTAGACATGGCCGTGGCCCTTCGGAGGCGTGACCGCCAGCATCAGGTCGAAGGTCAGCTGCAGGAAGGTCACGACCGGAATCCAGACCAGATCGGGCGAGACGTCCGGGCCGAGCGGCGGCTTCATCCACTCGGGCTTCCTCCACAGCGAGGACGGATCGTAGAAGGTGATGGCATCGCTCGGATACTGCAGGAAGACCACCCGGTATGGGCCCCAGGGCGCACGGGCTTCGGCCAGCCGGTTCTGCTGCGTCGTGAACCGGATGACCGAGCCGTCGCGGAATTGCGGCGCCCAGACCGGAGTGTCGGGATTGCGGGCGGCGGCAACGCCTTTCCAGGTGCGGCTGTTGAAGGGCGGCCCGGACCAGAGAGCCCCCGCATAGGGATCGCCGATCACCTGATGCAGGTCATGGCTGAGGTCCGAGTTGAAGGCGCCAAGGCTCAGCCCGTTCAGATAGAGCCGGGGCCGTCGGTCGCGCGGCAGGCTGGTCCAATGGCCGTAGACGGCGGCAAAGACCTCGCGCGCGGTCTCGGCCCCGTAGTCGGGCGCGGCCAGCAGGGCGATCCAGCTGGCCAGGTAGGAATACTGCACCGAGACGCTCGCCACGTCGCCGCGTAGCACGTATTCCATCGCGCGCCGCCCCTCGGGGTCGATCCATCCGGTGCCGGTCGGGGTGACGATCACCAGGTTCGACCGCTCGAAGGCGCCAATGCGGATCAGCTCGGCCAGCGCAAGCTCGGCCCGCGTCGCTGGATCCTCGGCCGAGTTCAGCCCGACATAGACCCTGAGCGGCTCCCTGACCGGCAGGCCGGACCCGGCAGCCCCGGTCATGGCCGCGATCTCGGCGGCATCGGGTCCGGCAGCGATGGTTTCGCGGCCGGCGCGTCCCAGCCCCTCCCATGTCAGGAGCGACCCCGGCCCGCCGGTCTTCAGCGGATCGGCAGGTTGCGGGCTGTCCTCCTCGAACCGGGCGTCGAGTTCGGCGTAGATGCGGTCCAGCGTCCGCATGACGCCGGTGGCCAGAAGGCCGTTGCCGATCGACCAGAACAGTATCGCCGTCGCAAGCAGTGCGACAAGGGCTGCCTGCGGGCGGGGAAGAACATGCGCGAACAGGCGGGACAGCCTGCGCCGGATGCCCCCGAAGAGCCGCGCCGTCAGGACCAGCAGCCCGAAGACCAGAAGCGCCAGCGCCGCGACCGTAAAGGGATCCGCGCTGTCGATCGGCTCCATGTCCATCAGCGCGCGCAGACGGTTCTGCCAGCCCGCCGCCCACCAGAGCGCGAGCCCCGCCGCCGCGGCGCAGCCGAGCATTGCCGCGGCATCCGCCAGCCGGCGCGCCCGCCCCGTCAGGACGGGCAGTTCCAGCGCGACCCAGACCGCCCGCACCAGCACGCCGATCCCGTATCCGGCCGCAAGGCACAACCCGCCCAGCATGCCCTGCACGACCGGCGCCCGCGGCACGAGGCTCGGCGTCAGGGAGGCCGCGAAGAACAGCGTTCCCAGCATCAGGCCGAAGGCCGAGAACGAGCGCAGGAAGGCCGCCGGGACAGCGCGGGCCTGCGGCTCTCCGGCCGCGTCCTGGTCAGGCAGATCTGCGGGCATGCCAGGCCAGGGCGCCGAGCGACAGACCTTCGGCGACGAGGTTGATCCCCAGCATCAGGCCGATCAGCCAGAAGGCCGTGACCGGCATGCTGGCCCACAGCAGCGCCGACAGGACCACCCCCAGCACGCCGCTCGCGAGGACCCAGACCCAGTTCGGAAGTGGCCGCACCGTCAGGGCGAAGATGATCTTCGACACGCCCTCCATCATGAAGAAGACGATCAGCAGCAGCGAGATCACCACCATGCCCTGGCCGACATTGCGCAGAAGCAGCGCGCCGATCAGGATGCCCAGCACGACCGAGATCAGCTGGCTCCAGAAATGCGGGGCCGCGCGGCCGGAGATCAGCCCGATGCCCTGCACCACGCCGCTGATGATCAGCACCCAGCCGAGGATCAGCACGAAGGCGGCGGAGGAGATGACCGGGAAGATCATCGCGAAGAGGCCCGCCGCGATCAGCAATGCGGCCTCCAGCAGGTAGAAGGTGGCATGGCGTCTGACGGGATGATGCGCCGTGCCTTCGTTCACGTGCAGCGAAGTGTCGAGGCCCATGGTCATGGAATACACCCTCCAACGGTTGTCGGCCGCCCTGTCGGCGACCGCGTTGACCACTCATCAGGCGGCGGCCGGCCCGTGCCGGCCCACCGAAACTTACCTTAGGCCGCGACGCGTGGATCCCTGCCGCGGCCGGAGTCAAGCCCGCAGCAGCCCCCGCCGGTCGTGACTGCCCGGCATTGCCGCCGGTTCGCGCCGCTCACTGACCGCGGCCCGGACGGCTACCGATGTCGTGATCGCGGGCTGGCGGGGGTTGGCCATGTCGCGCCTCCGTCCGGGGCGGCTGGTCTTCGTCGTGCTTTTGCTGCCAATCAGGCCGATCCGAATGCCCTCCCGGGGCGTGGAGCGTCCGACGATGCATGCCTCCGGGGGAACGACGGCCTTGACGGTCTTGCCGCCGGCGCTGCCCGCGCCGTCGCTCGGGATGCCCCGCCGCGGCCCCAGCGGGGCGAAGCCGCGCCGTCTCGATCCTGGCTTCCCTGACCTGGCCATACAAGCCGCCCCCTGACGAGGATACGCGAAACATCCCGGGACCGGAGCAGGCGGCCTGCAATCGCCCGGATGATGCCGCCGGCGTCCGGATCCTTTCGAGAAGATGCGATTCGCCGCCAGATCGCAAATGCATTGTGTCCGAGAAGGGAACAAGGCGCGGTTCCGCTGATCGCGTCAGGACCGACCTGCGCTGGACGGACCTCGCAAGCCACCGGCCGAGCCCGGAGCCGTCACGGGATCCAGCCGAGCACCGGCGGGCCGCGCTCTCGGGGACGATCCGGACGAAGGGTTGACCGGATCGGCCTTTCGCGGGAAGCTTGGCGGGTCGGCCGCGCGCCGGCAGATGCCGCCGTGATCCTGTGCCGGGTCGGATCGAGGTCCGTGATGAGCCGCAAGATCTCCGTCAGCTATTCGTCCATTGCGGGGACGCAGGCCGGCCTCGGACGGACGTCCGCGGGACGGACGGTGATTGCCGACCGTCCCCCCGGCGTCGCGGGGGGCGAGGGGCTGGGCTTCAACGGTGCCGAGTTGCTGGCAGCCTCGCTGGGAGGGTGCTTCTGGAACGACCTGCATCACGTGTCCGAGGCGCTCGGCGCGACTGTCAGCGTCCGACGTGTCGAGGCATGGGTCGATCTGGCGGGAGAGCCGCCGCGGATCGTGCGGGCCCACATCGCCGTGGCTCTGGAGGGCGACGCGGCCGAGCGCGTGTTCGAGGAGGCGCGCGACAGCAGCACCATCGCCCACTCGCTTCTGGCGGCCTTCCCCATCGTCTTCGAGCGGCTGGGGGCCTGACCAGCACTGTCGCGCGGAGGACCGACTGGAAGCAACGCCCGGCCGGCATGACAATCATGACTCCTCTGCCCGCGCCTGCGGCGGCAGGGATGTGGGTCCCGGCAGGGCCGGGGCGAGGGTGGCGCGGCAGGAGAAAGGACAGGACATGACGACGGCCAGGAACACGATCTGCCTCTGGTTCGAGAAGGAGGCCGAGCTTGCCGCCCGCTTCTACGCCGAGACCTTCCCGGACAGTTCGGTGGGTGCGATCCTTCACGCTCCGGGCGATTATCCGTCGGGCCGGAAGGGCGACGTGCTCACCGTGGCGTTCACGGTCGCCGGTATCCCGTGCCTCGGGCTGAACGGCGGGCCGACCTTCCGCCACAGCGAGGCCTTCTCGTTCCAGATCGCCACGGACGATCAGGAGGAGACCGACCGCTACTGGAACGCCATCGTCGGCAACGGCGGGCAGGAGAGCGCCTGCGGCTGGTGCAAGGACCGCTGGGGCATCTCGTGGCAGATCACGCCGCGGGTGCTGACCGAGGCGCTGGCGGCGGGTGGCGACGAGGCACGGCGTGCCTTCGATGCGATGATGACGATGCGAAAGATCGACGTGGCCGCAATAGAAGCCGCGCGTCGGGGCTGAGGATGGCACATGCCGGACGGCCCTGCGCCTGCCGCCGCCCGGGCGGGCATCCTGCTTCGGGATGCATGGCGTATCCACCCTGCGATCGCGTCCCGAAGCCAGGGGCCGCGCCCGGCGGCTGAGGCCTTCGGCACGTCGGCCGGTTCCCGCGGCCGACCTCAGCGCAGGCCAAGAAGATGCAGCACGATGCCCGCCCCGCCCGCCGCGGCAAGGACCGTCATCGTCCCGAGCCGCAGGCGAAACACCGCCACCAGCGCCGCCAGAGCCAGCAGCGCCGCCACGGGGTCAAGCGAGCCCGGGACCGGAAGCTCGACACTCAGCGGCCCGGCCGTCAGCCGGCGCGCCTCGGAAAACAGCACATGCAGGCCGAACCAGAGCGCGAGGTTCAGGATCACCCCCACGACGGACGCGGTCACCGCGGTCAGCGCGCCCGAGAGCGCATGGTTGCTGCGCAGCCGCTCCATCCAGGGCGCTCCGAGAAAGATCCAGGCGAAGCAGGGCGCGAAGGTGACCCAGGTGGTCAGCAGCCCGCCGAGGACTGCGGCAAGAAGCGGCGGCAGGCTTCCGGGATCGCGGAAGGCGCCCAGAAAGCCCACGAACTGCGTCACCATGATCAGCGGGCCCGGCGTGGTCTCGGCCATGCCCAGCCCGTCCAGCATCTCGCCGGGACCGAGCCAGCCGTAGGTGCCCACCGCCTCCTGCGCGACATAGGCGAGGACCGCATAGGCCCCGCCGAAGGTCACCACCGCCATCTGGCTGAAGAAGATCGCGATGTCGGCAAACACGCTCTGCGGCGCCACGAGCCAGAGGGCGGCTACCGGCAGCAGCCACAGCGCGAGGCAGACGCTTCCCGCGCGCAGCGCGCCCCGGCGTGCATCGGCGGGGATCGCATCGAGTTCCGCGCCCAGCAGCGTGTCGCGATCCTCCACATGGGTGCCGGCCGAGCCGTGGCCTCCGCTTGACCGGAAGGCCGCCAGCCCAACCCGCGCGCCAAGCCAGCCTGCCGCCGCCGCAGCGAGCACGATCAGGGGGAAGGGGACACCGAAGGCGAAGATGCCGATGAAGGACAGGGCGGCAAGGCCCCTCAGGACATTGTTGCGCAGCGCCCGGCTGCCGATCCGCACCACCGCCTGCAGGACAATGGCAAGCACCGCCGCCTTGAGGCCGAAGAACAGCCCGGCCACCGGCCCCGCGTTGCCATAGAGTGCGTAGATGATGCTGAGCGCCATGATGGCGAGCAGCCCCGGCAGAACGAAGAGTGCCCCTGCGATGAGGCCGCCGCGGGTGCGGTGCAGCAGCCAGCCGATGTAGGTGGCAAGCTGCTGCGCCTCTGGTCCCGGCAGCAGCATGCAGAAGTTGAGCGCGTGCAGGAACCGCCCGTCGCCCAGCCAGCGCTTCTCCTCGACCAGGATCCGGTGCATGACCGCAATCTGCCCCGCGGGGCCGCCGAAGGACAGGAGTGCGATCCGCGCCCAGACGCGCGTGGCCTCGGCAAGGCCGGGATAGCCGCCAGACCGGGAGGGAAGCTCGTGCTTCATGCCGCGGTAGCCGCGGGTCGAGCCGGGACGTGGCGGCAGGGAAGGCGAGCCTCCGCCCGCGGCCCGACGTCTCCGGCAACCCGGGGTTTTCCTGCCCCGTGACGCCGACCCTCCCGCCTGCCGGGGCGGGCCGAACGGCCGGCCTGCGCAAGTGGCCGCCGAAGCACGCCGGTGGCGGAAGACGAACGGAAGGCCATGGCGCGATTACCCTGCAGTCGAGGTTGATGGAAGGCGATCCTGGGCTGGCCCTCGTCGGAGGTCGCATTCTCCAGCGGATGATGGGCGGTCCCGCGACGCCCCGTCAATCCCTGCCGGCCGCGTCCCGCGGCCACGCATTCGCGGTGACCGTGGCGCGGCTGTTCACACGGCGCAGGTCTGTTCACACGGCGCAGGTCCTGTAGGCCTTCCGAGAGATGACCGGCACCCACCGCGGATGTCCAGAGGCCATAGGCCTGGCCGTCGTTCAGTTCTTCGGCCGGCTGGCGGATTCCGTCAGCTCGTCCTTCTTCTGCTGGGCCCAGCGGCGCCCGGGATCGCCACCCCACAGCAGCCACCCCACGTATTCCGGCGACGGATCGTCCTCGTTGCCGAAATTCTCGTCCTGCTTGTGGACCTCCTGCCGGTCGAAGAAGTTCACCATCCGCTTGATCGTCTGCGGCGAGAGCGACTTCCGGCCCTTGAGGTCCCGTGCCCGGGCCACGCCGACATTCGTCCCGCCACGCTTGTACTTCCGCCGAAGTTCCAGCCCGCGTTCGGCCACCGAGGCCACCTCTGGCGGCGGTGTCAGATCAACGCTCTTGTCTTTCATCCTGACCATCACCCCTAGTCTCCCCCCAAGGAAACACTTGTTAACGGGCCGAGGCGGCGTCAGGTTCCCGCCATCGTCACTCCTGCGCGCGAAGAACCTGCGCCGGTCGCGCACGCAGCGGCCGAAGCGCGAAGACCATGCCGGCAAGCAGCGTGGCCAGGATGCCGCCCGCCACGATGGCAAGGGCCGAAACCGGCTCGAACCGGAAGTCGCTGTCCATGACGAAGGTCATCACGGCCCATCCGGCAAGCCCGCCCGCCAGGATCGCCACGAGCCCCGCCGCAGCCCCCAGCAGGGCCGAGCGCAGCGCGAAGCTCGCGAGGATGCGGCCCCGAGTTGCGCCCAGCGTCTTCAGGACCGCCGCCTCGTAGATCCGCCCGCGCTCGCCCGCCGCCGCGGCCCCGATCAGCACGATGAAGCCCGTGACGAGGGTGGCCGCAGCGGCCCAGGCCGTTGCGGTGGCGATGGCCGAAAGCGCCTCGGTCACCCGGTCGATGGCGTCCCGCACCCGGATTGCGGTGATGTTGGGGAAGGCGCTGGCAAGGTCGCGCAGGATCGCGGCCTCGGCCTCGGGTTCGGCATAGACAGTGGCGATGAACGTGTGCGGCGCGCCCTGCAGGGCCGAGGGATTCATCACCATGACAAAGCCCATCCCGGCCGAGGAGAAATCGACCTCGCGGAACGAGGTAATCTCGGCCTCGATGTCGCGCCCGAGGATGTTCACCGTCAGCCGGTCACCCAGCTTCAGGCCGATCTCCTCGGCTTCCTCGGCGGCGAAGGAGACCTGCGCCGGCCCCTGATAATCGGCCGGCCAGAAGCTGCCGGCGACCACCCGGCCGCTCTCGGGCGGCGTCGCGGCGTAGGAGATGCCGCGGTCACCGCGCACCACCCAGTGCTCGCCCGCCACCTCGCGCGCGGGACGCCCGTTGATCCGGGTCAGCACGCCGCGCAGCATCGGCGCGGCCTCGACGCGGCTGACCGCGGCATCCTCCTGCACGCGGCGCAGGAAGCCGTCGATCTGGTCCTGCTGGATGTCCACGAAGAAATAGGACGGCGCGCGCTCCGGCAGGTCGCGGTCGATCGCGGCGCGAAGGTTCGCGTCGATCTGCCCCACCGCCGCCAACACCGAGAGGCCAAGGCCAAGCGACAGCACGACCGACACCGCCTCTTCCCGCGGCCCGCCGATCGCGCCGAGCGCGAGGCGCAGCGCCGTCCGCCCGCGCGCCAGACCCGAGCGCGCCGCCCGGCGCGCCACGCGGCGCAGCGCAAGCGCCGCAAGCAGCAGCACCGCCAGCGCGCCGGCAATGCCTCCCGCCGTCCCGAGCGCAAGCAGCGCCGTGCCCGAGAAGGCCACCGCGCCGCCCACCAGCAGCGCCGCAAGGCCGGCAAGCGCCAGAAGCCACTGCCAGCGCGGCCGGGCCTCGCCTCCCGCGCCGCGGTAAAGCGCCGCCGCGCGCACGCCTTCCGTCCGCGCAAGCGGCCAGAGGGTGAAGAGAAGCGCCGTCACGATGCCGTAGAACGCGGCCTCCGCCAGCGGCCCGGGGTAAAGGCCGAAGGTGATCGGAAATGGCAGCGAGGCCACGATGAAGGGCGAGGCCGCCAGCGGCAGCAGGATGCCGATCCCCAACCCGACCGTTACGCCAAGCGCCGTCAGCACGCCGATCTGGATCAGATAGGCAAGGAAGATCGTCCGCCCCTCGGCGCCCAGCGTGCGCAGCGTGGCGATGGTGGCGATCTTGCCCTCCAGATAGGCGCGGACGGCGGCCGAGATCCCGACCCCGCCGACGGCAAGGCCTGCAAGCCCCACGAGCACGAGGAACGAGCCGGTGCGGTCCACGAACCGCTCCACCCCCGGGCTTGCGCGCCGGCTGTCGGACCAGCGCATGCCCTTGTCGCGGAAGGCGGCCTCCGCCTCGGCCTGCGCGGCCGCGAGATCGGTGCCCTCGGGCAGGTCGAGCCGGTATTCGGTCTCGTAAAGCGTCCCCGGTCCCAGCAGGCCGGACCGCGCCAGATCCGCTGTCAGAACCAGCGTCCGCGGTGCGAGCGAGAAGCCACCCGTGGCACTGTCCGGCTCGCGGTCGAGCACCGCGCCGAGGCGGAAGGACTGCGTACCGAGCCGGAAGCTTTCGCCCACCGCCAGCCCCAGCCGGTCGGCCAGAACCCTGTCCATCACCGCGCCGGGCAGGCCGCTGCCGCCCTCCAGAACATCTGCCAGCGGGAAGGGCGGGTCGATCACCAGCTCTCCCAGCAGCGGGTAGAGGTCATCGACCGCCTTCACCTGGGTCAGCGCGCGTTCCTCGCCCACCACGGCCATCGAGCGGAACTCGACCACCTCGGAAACCCGGCTTGCGCGGGCCTCCATCCACGCCCGTTCGTCCGGCGTGGCCTTGCGATAGGTCAGCTCCATCTGCGCATCGCCGCCCAGCAGCACCGCGCCCTGTTCGGTCAGCCCGGCCTCGATCGCCGCCCGCACGAGGCCCACGGCCGCAATCGCCGCCACCCCGAGCGCGAGGCAGGCAAGGAAGACCCGGAAGCCCTGCAGGCCCCCGCGCAGCTCGCGCCGCGCAATCCGCGCCGCGATGCTCATGCCGCCTTCCGCTCCTCGCCGGCGACGAGGCCATCGGCCAGCCGCACGATCCGGTCGCAGCGCGCCGCAAGCTCCGGCGCATGGGTGACCAGCACGAGCGTTGCGCCGTGCCGGTCGCGCAGACCGAACAGCAGGTCCATGATCGCCGCCCCGTTCACCCCGTCGAGGTTGCCGGTCGGCTCATCGGCCAGAAGGATCGCCGGGCGCGGCGCGGCCGCTCGGGCCAGGGCCACGCGCTGCTGCTCGCCGCCCGACATCTGCGCGGGGTAGTGGTCCACCCGCTTGCCCAGACCCACAGCGCGCAGCTCCGCCTCGGCGCGGTCGAAGGCATCGGCAACGCCCGCCAGTTCCAGCGGCACCGCGACGTTTTCCAGCGCGGTCATCGTGGGGATGAGGTGGAAAGACTGGAACACCACGCCCATATTCCCCCGGCGGAACCGGGCAAGCTGATCCTCGTCCATCTCGGTCAGGTCATGGCCAAGCGCGGTGACGGACCCTCCGGTGGCGCGTTCCAGCCCGCCCATCAGCATCAGGAGCGAGGATTTGCCCGATCCCGACGGCCCCACGAGCCCCAGCGTCTCGCCGCGCCGGACCTCGAGCGTGATCCCCTTGAGGATCTCGACCGGACCCGCATTGCCTGCCAACGTCAGCCGCGCATCGTTCAGCGCCAGGATGGTCTCGCTCATGCACCTTGCCTTTTCCAGCCACAGCCCCCGATATGGCGCGATCCGCGCGCTGCGCAACGTCTCGCTCGCCCTCGTGTTCTCGGCCACGGCCGCCGCCGCGGAACCCGGCCCGGCGGTCACTGTCCTGGCGCTCGGCGACAGCCTGACCGCAGGCTACGGCCTGCCGGAGGGCGAGGGCTTCGTGCCACAGCTCGAACACTGGCTTGAATCGCATGGCGAGGAGGTCGAGGTGGTGAACGCGGGCGTCTCGGGCGACACCACCGCCGGCGGCCTCGCCCGCCTGAACTGGAGCCTGACGCCCGAGGTCGATGCCATGATCGTGAACCTCGGCGGCAACGACCTGCTGCGTGGTCTCGACCCGGCGATGAGCCGCGCGAACCTGCAGGCCATCCTCGAGGAGGCCCGCGCCCGCGACATGCCGGTGCTGCTCGTCGGGCTCGAGGCGCCGGGAAACTACGGACCCGACTACAAGCAGGCCTTCGACGCGATCTATCCCGACCTCGCCCGGCAGTTTCAGGCCGATCTCGAGCGCAGCTTCTTCGCGCCTCTGACCGCGCGCCTCGACGAGGCCGACGCGCGCCAGCGCTACATGCAGCCCGACGGCATCCACCCCAGCGCCGAGGGCGTCGCATTGATCGTCGAAGCGATCGGTCCGCGGGTGAAGGCCCTCGTCGAGCGGGCGCGGGACTGACCTCGGTTGATGCGGATGCCTGCTCGATCATTCCGCCTCGTCGTGCGGGCACGGGACTGACACCGGCCGAGCCGATGCCCGCCCCTCGTCGCGCGCCCGGCATTCCCCGTGCGGATCGACTTCCGGGTCCAGCGCGGCAGTGAAGCACCCTGAGCCGGGCGCCGACAGGAGCACGGGACGAGTCCCGATGAGGTCGGCCCGCCCCCTGAACGGATCGGGTCGGTCCTACCAGCAGGTGAAGCCGGCGTCGGCCACGACGGTGGTGCCGGTCATCAGGCTCGAGGCGTCGCATGCCAGGAAATGCACGACCGAGGCGATCTCGTCGGGCCTGCCCATGCGGTGCATCGGCGTGTCACGCAGCCAGACGTCGATCATCCCGTCGTTGTCGTGGCGATACATGGTCATCTCGGTCTCGATGTAGGTCGGGGCGACCGCGTTCACCCGCACGCCACGGTCGGCCCATTCGGCACCCAGCGACGAGGTCATCTGGTGCACCGCCGCCTTCGCCGCGTTGTAGTAGGTCTGCTTCTGCGGCCGGTTCGAGATGATGCCCGACATCGAGCCGATGTTGACGATCGCGCCGCTGCCGCGGGCCAGCATATCGCGGGCGAAGGCGCGATTGCACCAGAAGACGCCGTTGTAGTTGACGTCGTTCACGGCCAGCCAGTGCTCGTCCGTCACGTCCTCGGCCGCGACGCCCGATCGTGCGATGCCCGCATTGGCGACAAGGATGTCGACCTTGCCGTAGGTCGCCACCAGTTCGCGGGCGAGCGCCTCGACATCCTCGGAGCAGGTGACATCGAGCTGGCGCAGATCGACCTCGTGGCCAAGCTCGCGCATCCTGTCCTGCCCCTTTCGGCCGATCTCCATCGAGATGTCGGCGATCACGACCCTTGCCCCGAACTCGGCCAGCGCCTGAACGCAGCTCAGGCCGATGCCCTGGCCGCCCCCGGTCACCACGGCCACGCGGCCGTCGAGCCTGAACTTGTCGGCAAACATGATGAGTCCCCCCTCCCTTGCCTGGCAGATCGCCTGAACCCTGCCGGAATCAGCTGATGAACGGATGGCGCCCCGGCTGGTTGAACCTGGTGCGGCGCACCTCCAGCAGCTTCTCGATCTGCCCGGCATCGAACTCCCTCGCGCCGCCGTAGCCGGCTGCGAGGAAGACCACCTTCGCGTAGTAGTCGAGCGCCTCCATCTTGAAATAGGCGCTCTGGAGGTCGTGGCCGTAGCTCAGCGCGCCGTGGTTCTCGAGCAGGATGGCGTCGTGCCGTTCCAGCGCGGGAATGATGGCGTCGCAGAGTTCGCTGGTCGAGGGCAGACCGTAGGGCGTCAGCGGCACCTCTCCAAGGAACATCGTCGATTCCGGCATGATCTGCTGGGTCAGCGGCTTGCCGCAGATCGCATGGACCGTCGCATGAAGCGGATGGGCATGGACCACGGCGCGCACGTCCTCGCGGTGGTCATAGACGCACAGGTGCATCTTCATCTCGGTCGAGGGGCGATAGGGGCTGTCCTCCACGACCTCTCCTCGGCGGTCGATGCGGCAGATCATGTCGGGCGTCATGAAGCCCTTGGACACGCCCGTCGGCGTGCAGAGCACGGTGCCGTCATCCAGCAGGCACGAGATGTTGCCGTCATTGGCCGCCCCCATGCCCCGGTTGTAGGCCCGTCTGCCGATCTCGCAGATGAAGTCCCTCAGCTCGCGATGTTCCATGTCCCGGCGTCCCCTTTTGCCCGAGCAAAGCAGGCAATCGGAAACTAGTCAACATATAACCATCGAAAACAACAGAAGCGGACATATATCACTTGCCGTGGATCAGCGTGACACCCCGCGCACTGGTCTCGGCCATCCATGCGTCGGAGGGTTTGCGATCGGTGACGAGCAGGTCGATCGCATCGAGGTCGCAGACGCTGATCAGCCCGGTCTGGTCGAACTTGTCGCCATCCGCCAGCAGGCAGACGCGGCGGGCATGGGCAATGAAGGCGCGCTTCATGTCGGCATCGGGAAGGCTCGGATCCATCACGCCTTGCCGCAGGGACAGCGCCTTGCAGCTGATGAAGGCGATATCGGCCGTGAAGCGCCCGATCGCCTCGATCGCCATGTGGCCGGCAAGGGTCATAGACCGGTGCCTGAGCTCGCCCCCGGCCGAGATCACGACGTGGCGCTCGGCCAGCGGGCTGGCAAGGATGCGCACCGAATTGGTGATCACCGTCAGGTCGCGGCGCCGGGCAAGGGGGGTGAGCAACTCGAAGGCGGTGGAGGATGAATCGATCATCACCGCGGCGCCGTCGGTGACCAGTTCGGCCGCGAGGGCGGCGATCTTCCGTTTCTGTTGGATATTGGTGACCTGCCGGGTCGGATAGGGCAGGTCTTCGGGCTCGTCCCGGCTGGACGGGATCGCGCCGCCATGTGCCCGCGCGACACGGCCTTCGCGCTCGAGCTTCTGAAGGTCGCGCCGGATCGTTTCCTCGGACACGCTGAACTGCGTGCTGAGTTCCGAGACGAGCACGCGCTTGTCCCGGTCGAGGCTTTCGAGGATCAGGCGCTGGCGTTCTATGGCGAGCATGGCGCCCCTTTCAGCAGTCGTTCCAGATCGGCGTCGGGCGGATATTCCCGTGTCATGCCGGAATTTGCAATGAACCGCCGGGCGTTCGGCAGCGAATCCACGCGGCCCAGCCCGATGAGCTGGAACAGCGCATTGCCGGCGGCGCTGGCCTCGACGGGACCGGCAAGCACCGGCACGCCGAGACGGCTGGCCAGCAGGCTGCACAGGAAGCCGTCCTGCGCGCCGCCGCCGCCCAACCGCAAGGCGCGCCATGGCTCGCCGGCCAGCCGTGCCGCGGTGCCGAGCGCGGCGGCGGCCTGCTCGACCAGCCCGAGATAGAGCGCAAGGATCAGCTCCGCGTCCGTGCCCGCGGGTGTGTGGCCCGCTGCCTGCATCTGCCCGAAGGCGGCCGCTTGCATGTCCGCCGATGCCAGAAGGGCAGGGTCAGACGGGTCCAGCGCCACCGGAAGTCCTTTCTCAAGCGCCGCCCTCGCGGCGGCCGCCATGCTTGGAAAATCCGGCCGGGCGCCGCCGGGGGAGGCAAGCCCTGCCTGAAGCCGGCGCATCAGCAGAAGGCCGGGCAGGCTCCGCGTCACCAGCGCCCGGCCAGTGGCGCCGCCCTCGACCCCGAAGCCCGCGGTCAGCGCCTCCGCCGGCACTGCGGTCGCGGCGCATTCGAAGCCGACGACGTTCCAGCTGCCAGCGATCATGAACGCCTCGGTCGGGCCGAGCGGAAGGGCATAGACCGCGCTGGCCGTGTCGTGCCCTGCGACCGTGACCACCGGCACCGGACCGAGGCCACTTGCAGCGGCCAGGGCCGGCCGCAGCGGACCCAGCAGACTGCCCGGTTGCGCGATGGGGCCGAAAAGCCGGCGCGGCAGGCCCGTCGCGTCAAGGATCTCGTCGCTCCAGCGGTCGAGCCGGCGGTCGTGCAGACCCGAGGTCCGCGCCAGCGTCAGTTCGTTCACGGCGCATCCGGTCAGGTGATGCGACGCCAGCTCTGCGATCATCAGCAGCCGTTCGGCCCGCCCCAGCAGGTCCGGGCGGTCCGACCGCTCGGCGATCAGTTGGAAGAGGGTGTTGCCGGCCAGGATCTGCCCCTCGGTGATCCGCGCGATCCGGTCAAGGGGAAGCGGCGAGGCGTCCAGCCCCCGCTGCGAGCGCGGGTGGCGATAATGCACAGGCGCGGCCAGCAGTCGCCCCTCGGGACCGACCAGCCCGTAGTCCAGCCCCCAGCCGTCGACGCCGATCGAGGCAACGCGAAGCCCACGCGTCGCAGCCTGCGCCGCGGCGGCCGCCAATCCCGCCTCGAGGTTCGAAAACAGCCTTGGCGCGTCCCAGTGCGGACCCTCCGGCCCCCCGGTTTCCAGACCGGGAAAGCGTAGAAGCTCCTCGAGATCCAGCCAGTCGTTGCGCAGCGTGGCCAGCATGGCCCGGCCGCTGCCCGCCCCGAAGTCGAAGGCGAGGCAGCAGAGGGGCAGGGCAGGGTCGGCGGCATCCGACATTCGCTAGCATCTCCCGAGCCGAGGATCTTCGCCCGAGACTTCCGCAATCCGTTGGACTTGTCCACGAACTTCAGTCGCCGGAATTC
The DNA here is from genome assembly GCF_002407205.1 of Rhodobacter sp. CZR27. NCBI lineage: Bacteria > Pseudomonadati > Pseudomonadota > Alphaproteobacteria > Rhodobacterales > Rhodobacter > Rhodobacter sp. CZR27. Next base: position 554,166 of record NZ_CP023549.1, read on the forward strand.
CGGAATTGTGGGTGTATGTGGAGTGGTGAGGATTCTGAGGAAGGGCGGCCTGCCGCTTCAGCGGGCAGCGCTTCGCGCCCCGGCAGCCGTGACCGACGCGGTGGGAAGCTGTCGCCCGGATATTCGATCAACGGGTCGGTGGCGGCGCTAGTCCGCGCGAGCCGCCGACCGTGAGAACGTCTTGCCCGGGGTCCGCACCGAGGCGCTCGACGCGCCGCGGCAGGCGCTGGCCAGAGGCGGGCCGCCGACCGCGGTCGCGGCGGCGGCCCGCGCGGGTGCGGCGGCCATTGCCCTCACGCCGCCCGGCCTATTTCCGTAGGCCGGCGTTCGGCCATCCCGATACCGGCGCCATCGGTGTGGCGATCGGGACGGCCGTTCTGGTGCAGGAGGCGACGGACATGGGGTCCCGACGCTCAGAACGTCGCCGCGTTGACGAGCAGATGCGTTCCCACCGCGGCCACATATCCGAGGCCGATGGCCCAGGTCCATCTCAGGTGCGACAGGAAGGTGTAGCCGTCCTTCGCCTGTCCCATCAGTGCGACGCCCGCGGCCGAGCCGATCGAGAGCATCGAGCCGCCGACCCCGCAGGTGAGCGTGATGAGAAGCCATTGCCCATGCGACATGTCGGGGTCCATCGTCAGGACGGCGAACATCAGCGGGATGTTGTCGACGACGGCCGAAAGGGCGCCGACGATGATGTTGGCATAGGTCGGGCCGAGATCGGCATAAAGCAGCTCCGATGCCAGCGCGAGATAACCCATCACCCCAAGCCCGCCGACCGCGAAGATGATCCCGAAGAAGAACAGCAGCGTGTCCCACTCCACCCGCTGGATCTGGCTGAAGCTGTCGAGCACCATGTCCTCGTCGGCTCGCCGGGCGCCGTTGCGCTTGAGGAAATAGGCCCAGATCTGGAGGTAGCCCAGGCCGAGCATCATGCCGAGCGCGGGAGGCAGGTGCAGGAAGTTCTTGAAGCTGACGGCCGTCACGATGGTCAGGGCGAAAAGGACCGCCACGCCGAGGGTGCCGGGCTTGGCGCGGACCCGCTCGTGCTGCGGGGTGGGGCGCCCCTGCGGCACCGCGAAATACATGATGCCGGCCGGCACGAGCCAGTTGACCAGCGAGGGCAGGAAGATCGCGAAGAAGTCGAGGAACTCGAGCTTGCCCTTCTGCCAGACCATCAGCGTGGTAATGTCGCCAAACGGCGTGAAGGCGCCGCCCGCATTGGACGCGACCACGACCGAGATGCAGCCGAGCGTCACGAACCGCTTCGACTCGGAGCCGAGGGCGAGGATGACGGTGCCCATCACGAGGGCCGTCGTCAGGTTGTCGAGTATGCCCGACAGCACGAAGGCCAGCGCGCCCGTCAGCACGAAGAGGCCACGGTAGCCGAGGCCGAGCCCTACCAGCTTCGCCCGCAGCACCTGGAAGCCGCGCCGCTCCTCGAGCGTGTTCACATAGGTGATCGCGACGAGAAGGAACAGGAACAGCTCGCCATATTCCTCGATGATGTGGGCGGCGAACTCGCGCGTCTCGTGTCCGTGGCCGGCCATGGTGTAGGCGATGCCGATGAGCATCCAGATCAGGCCGGCGGCCAGCATGACGGGCTTGGACTTGCGGAGATGGGTGACCTCCTCGAACACCACGAGGACGTAGGCGCTCAGGAAGATGATGACAGAGAGGATCCCCGCCCAATGGGTGGTCAGATCAAGCATGGAGGATGCGCCTTTCGCGGGGGCTGGAAGGAGAAGGGGTCGGAAGGCAGGGCTTCGCGCCTGCGGCGGGGCGGGCGCCGGGCCGCCCGCGACGGCCGGCGGCCCCTCGGGCTGCAGGGGCCGGGGCGCGCGTCGCGTCCTGGCGCGTCCGGTCAGTCATAGGAGATCTCGATCTCGATCCGGCGGTTCTGCGCGCGGCCCTCCTCGGTCGCATTGTCCGCGATCGGATCGGATTCGCCGCGGCTCACCGCCGTGATCTGGTCGGCATTGACGGCCCCGCTCTGCACCAGTTCCCGGCCCACGCTGGCCGCGCGCGCGGCCGCCAGCGCCATGTTGTCCCGGAAGGCCCCGCCGGAGATCGGGACGTCGTCGGTATGGCCGGTGATCACGATCTTGCGGCCGGGTCGATCCGTCGAAGCCGCGATGGTCGCCATCACGGCCCGCGCCTCGCCGGAAAGCTCGTCCGAGCCCGAGGTGAAGGAGCCGCCCGCACCGACGCGCACGAGCACCTTGCCGTCGAGATGCTCGACCTTGATCAGGCCCTGCTCGATCTCGGCCTCGAGCGCGTTCTTCAGGACCAGCGAGTCCATCTCGGCGCGCACCGCCTTGCGCAGTCCGGCGCCCTCGTCGCCGCCCGACCCGGTGCTTTCGGTTCCGGCTCCCGTGGCCTGCCCTTCCAGCGGCTTGCTGGCGCCCGGCGCGGATTCGGTGCCCGGGTCCCCCTCGACCGGGGCGAGCTCGATTCCCGCGGCCTTGGCGATGGCGCCGGCCAGCGCCTGCGCCGCCTGGGGGCCCTGCGCCTCGGGAAGCTTGATGACCACGCCGCCCGAGGCGGACTGCACCTCGATCCTGCCCTGTTCCATCGCCTTCGCAAGCGCGGCAGCCACCTGATCGGCCGCTTCCTTCCCCGGCGCGGAGGCCGTGCTGCCGGAGTCGTTCGGACCGCCCGTGTCCGATCTCTCATCGGGCTCGCCGCCGTCCGGATCGGCCGGAGGAAGCCCGATCTCGATGACCGTATCGCCGGAGGTCTCCTGAAGGACCCTCTGGAACCCGAACGTCTCGCGCATCGACCCGGCCATCTTGCTGAACGACGGCTCGTCGAACTTGGCAAAGCCCAGGATCAGCACGAAGAACGCCATGAGGTTGGTCGCGATGTCCGCAAAGGTCGCCAGCCAGGCCGGCGCCCCGACCGGGGGACATTTCGGGCACTCGTGGTCGTCGTCATCGTCGTCCGGGACAGGCGGCTGGAAGCGGACGACCTTGGGTTTCGCGGCCATCCCGTCACGCCGCCTTGCGCTTCAGCTGCTGCTTGCGGTCCAGGGCGCAGATCATCTGGTCCTCGATCACGCGCGCGCTCTCGCCGCGCGCGATCCCCCGCAGCCCCTCGATGACCAGCTCGCGATAGGTCACCTCGTCCGCGGAATAGCCTTCGAGCTTGTTCAGGATCGGGCCGAAGATCACGTTCGCGATCAGCGCGCCATAGAGCGTGGTGAGCAGCGCCACCGCCATCGCCGGGCCGATCGACTTCGGGTCGGACATGTTGCCCAGCATCAGCACCAGACCGATGAGCGTGCCGACCATTCCCATCGCGGGGCCGATGTCCACCCAGGCCTTGATCGCGCCCTGGTAGGCCTCGTGGCGCGCCTTCATCGCCTTGATCTCGTATTTCATCTGCTTGACGAGCTTCGCCTCGTCGCCGCCGTCCACGATGATCTGCAGGCCCTTCTCGAAGAAGGGATCGGGAACGGGCTTGCCCTCGAGGGCCATCACCCCGTCCTTCTTGGCGATGTTGGAAAGCTCGACCATCCTGGAGATGACCTCGTCGGTGTCGAAGCGCGTCGGCTTGAACACCTTGGCCATGGCCCGGAAGTGACCGAAGAATACCGGAAGCGGCTTCATGGCGAGGACCACGAAGAAGGTGCCGCCGAAGACGATGATCACCGACGGGATGTCCACGAAGGGCATCACCCCGCCGGCGTAGACCATCGAGCCGATGATCATGACGATGGCACCCGCCAGACCAACGATCGCTGCGATCTCCATGCGCCTACCTCGCCGTTTCACTTCCGCCCGGATATGCAAGAGCCATGCCGGGCCGCCTCGCATCGTCGGGATGCGGCCCTTGCGCGAACGGATCGCGGGTATTCGTCCGGGCAGGGGCAACCCCCGCCGGGACGCGGCCCGGCTCCGGCAGGGCCGGTTGCCACGACCTTCGGATGCCGGAGGGTGGTGCGCGCTTGCGGGCGCGGCCTGCGCGAGGGTTCGCCCTTGCGGGACATGGATTGTCCGCGATCCCGGCGGGGAAGGGGCTTCTGCCGGCCGGCGCAGGCCTTGCGGGCCGTGAGGTTCATCCTGCCTTTCGACAAGCCGCCAATGCAAAAGCCGCCGCGCAGCGTCGTGACGCGCAGGCGGGTCGGATGGCGATGTTGCTGTGTCCCGCTGGGCCGTGCGGCCATCCTGTGATCACCCACATTGCCGGATCGGATGACGCTTCCAGTGGTCCCGTCGCTTTCGGCGCCTGCGGCTTTCGGGCACGACTGCCGGCCGCGACGCGGGAAATCCTGCTGAAGGGCAGGCGAAGGCAGGGTGCCTGCCGCGGTCGGGCGACCGCGGCAGGCGTCTTGATCAGTGGGCCGAGGCCGCGGCGGCGCCGATGCCGGTCTCGGACCGGACCTGCTGGGCCAGGAAGCCGGCACGGTCCACGTTGCCGCGGACGCTGCGGTCGAGCACCGAGAACAGCCAGATCCCCACGAAGCCCGCGGTCATCGAGAACAGCGCAGGCGAGGTGTAGGGGAACGGAGCCGACCCCTTCTCGTAGCCCAGCGTGGCTTCCCAGACCGACGGCGACAGAACCGTCAGCACCACCGACACGATCAGGCCGATGAAGCCGCCGATGACCACGCCGCGCGTCGTGCAGCCCTTCCAGAGCACCGACAGGAACAGCACCGGGAAGTTCGCCGACGCCGCGATGGCGAAGGCCAGCGACACCATGAAGGCGATGTTCTGCTTCTCGAACACGATGCCGAGCGCCACCGCCAGCACGCCGAGTGCGAGCACCGTGTAGCGCGAGACCTTGAGTTCGGCGTCGCTGCCCGCCTTGCCCTTCTTGACGACCGTCGCATAGATGTCGTGCGACACCGCCGAGGCACCGGCCAGCGTCAGGCCCGCCACCACCGCGAGGATGGTCGCGAAGGCCACGGCCGAGATGAAGCCGAGGAACAGGTTGCCACCCACGGCATTGGCCAGATGGATCGCGGCCATGTTGTTGCCGCCGACCAGCGCGCCGGTCTCGTCGACGAAGCCCGGGTTGGTCAGCACGAAGGTGATGGCGCCGAAGCCGATGATGAAGGTCAGCAGGTAGAAGTAGCCGATCCAGGTGGTCGCCCACATCACCGACTTGCGCGCTTCCTTCGCGCTCGGCACGGTGAAGAAGCGCATCAGGATGTGCGGAAGGCCCGCGGTGCCGAACATCAGCGCCATGCCGAACGAGATCGCCGAGATCGGGTCGGTGATGAACTTGCCCGGCCCCATGATCGACTGCCCGGCTGCCGCGGCTGCCTCTGGACTGGTATCCGGTGTCTGCGTGGCGAGCTGGGTCTTGACCTCCACCGCGGCGGCGAAGAACCGCTCGAGGCTGAAGCCGTACTGCGCCATCACCATGACGGCCATGAAGGTCGCGCCGCCCAGCAGCAGGCAGGCCTTGATGATCTGCACCCAGGTCGTGGCCGTCATGCCGCCGAACAGCACGTAGACCATCATGAGGCCGCCGACGATGACCACGGCCATCCAGTATTCGAGGCCGAAGAGCAGCTTGATGAGCTGGCCCGCGCCGACCATCTGCGCGATCAGGTAGAAGGCCACGACGACGAGGGTCGAGACGGCGGCGAACATCCGCACCGGCGTCTGGGCGAAGCGGAAGGCCGCCACGTCCGCGAAGGTGAACTGGCCGAGGTTGCGCAGCCGCTCCGCCATGAGGAAGGTGAGGATCGGCCAGCCGACGAGGAAGCCGATGGAGTAGATCAGCCCGTCGAAGCCCGAGGCCATCACCGCCGCCGAGATCCCGAGGAACGAGGCGGCGGACATGTAGTCGCCGGCGATGGCAAGGCCGTTCTGGAAGCCGGTGATGCCGCCGCCGCCGGTGTAGAAGTCAGCCGCCGACTTGGTCTTGGAGGCCGCCCACTTGGTGATGAAGAGCGTGGCGAGCACGAAGATCGCGAACATGCCGATGGCGGTATAGTTCGTGGCCTGCTTCTCGACGTTGCCCATGTCGGGGCCGGCGGCAAGCGCCAGCGTCGGCAGGGCGAGCAGTGCGGCCATGCCGGCTGCGGGGACGAGCCCAGGGAAGGATGCCAACCTGCTCACCGCAGCACCGCCCGGCGGACCTGCTCGGTCAGCTCGTCGAACTCGCTGTTGGCCTTCACCACGTAGTAGGCGGTGACGACGATGGTGAAGACGATCACCCCGAAGCCGACCGGGATGCCCCAGGTGATCACGCTGTCGCCGATGCGGGTCGCCAGCACCTGCTTGTCAAAGGCGATCAGCGAGATGAAGCCGTAGTAGACGACCATCATCGCTGCCGTCAGCCACCAGCCGAGACGCGACCTGCGCGCCTTCAGCGCCCTGTAGTTCGGATCGGCAGCGATCCGATCCACCATGTTCAATTCCATCTGAGATCCTCTTTTTCCACCCTAAAGTGCGCGTTTCGCTCTCGACTCGGGAAGCTGCCCGCGATGGACGAAGCCGTGCAGTCATCGTTCCCCGGGGATCTCTTGAGGTGAATGGACGGCGCTTCCCAACGATCCGCCACACGCAGTGGCGTGCCCCCGTCGGTCCCCTTGTCGCGCCTCATCCGGTTCCTCTCCCCCTGAGCAGGCCGCCGCCCCGACGTTCTGCGCGACGGATTCGGAACCTGCACTATGCACCTAAGACAGAAAGTTGCTTTACAGACAATGCATTTGTTTGTAAATTTCGTTGACAAGCGGCGGGGCCGACCGGCGGCAAGCACCGGCATGGCCGGGCCGGGCACCGAGAGTCACGGCTCAAGAGGGTGAGGTCCGGGTTCTCTGTCGTCAGGAGGGTCCGGTCCGGCCGGGCGCGTCGGCGCGTGCCTTCAAGGGCTTGCGGGGAGCCGGGACGGCTGCGGGCCGGGGGCGTGTCTTGCGGACGCGCGAAAGCGGGCCCGCTGAACGCAAACGGCCGCAGTCCGGTTGAACCGGTCTGCGGCCTCGCCATCGCCGGTCATGAGGCCCGCGCTGGCTTGTATACTTCCTACGACCTTCGGATCAGGGTCGCGATGCGACAAAAGGTTGTGGCCGGGTAGGGCGGCCATGCCGGGTGGCGTATCGTCCGGCGTTTCCCGCGACCCGGGACAGCTGCGCATCGCCGTCCCGGCCACGGATCGTCATGCCGGCGGAACCTCTCCCGCCTGCGCCCAGGCCATCGCGCGCTGCATGTCCTCGGGGCTGAAGGTTCGGGCCTCGACCGGCAGCAGCGGGTCCATGAGGTTGATCATCGCCCCAGCCCAGGCCGGCGGCCCGACCACCGCATAGCGCCGGACATGCCGCAACGATCGCATCTGGGCGATCAGCGACAGCGGATCGGCCATCGCGCCCACCGTCGCCCCGCCATAGTCGCGGAGGTCCACCAGCACGTCGACCACCTCCTCGGTGTCGAAGGCACGGTCGAGCGTTGCTGCCATGCCGTGGATGGCGCGGCGATCGATCCGCCCGGAGACGGTAAAGGCAAGGAAGTTCGCGCGTCCGGTCGGAAACGGGACGATGGAGCCGGGGGCCGACCGCGTTCCGTAATGACGGACGACGGCCGCCGCGAGGCAGGCGCCGGCCGCGGCAAGAAGCAGCGCGCCTCGGCCGGTCAACCTGAGCGATCCTGCAGCGCGGGCCATGTCAGTGCGACTCCCTGCGAGGCCCGGCGCTGATCACGGCGGTCGCCGACGCCGGGCCGATGTCCTGCATGGCCCCGCGCGGGGTGCAGCGGATGTGCGTTCGACCACTCAGGGCCGGCAGATCGATCTGAAACCTGTTCACGCGCGAGCACATCCTGCCTGGCCTCCTGTCTGGTTCAGGTCTCAAACCGCGGGTGGGGGCCAATGTTCCAGGCGGGGAGGCGTGGGGGACCGACCGCTCCCCGGGCGCCGATCCCGGTATCCGGTGCCCGCACCTCCGGCTGCGGCGCTTCCGGGGCGCATCTCTCCGGAAGCGGCAGCACGCCGGTGCAGCGGCGCGGCGCGGAGTGCGGCCGGGTTCCTGTCCAGCCCCGCGCGCCCCGCGTCAGGGACGGCTCTCGGGACTGCGTCGCCAGAGCGCCCAGCCACCGCCCAGCATCAGAGCGCCCCAGAGAAGGAATCCCAGATCCCACCAGATCCATTGCTCCCGCGGCACGGTCTCGTTGACGTGGTGCAGCCCGAGGATGTGGTGATTCACCAGACCCTCCACCACGTTGAAGAGGCCGAAGCCCATCAGCAGTGTCGCGACGAGAGGTCGGACACCCCAGCGCACATGCGTTCTGCGCGCGGCCCGCCAGAGCAGCGCGAAGCCCCCCAGCGTGAAGAGGTAGGTGCCGAGGTGGAAGAGCCCGTCGAGCGTGGTGTTGAGTCTCAGGTTCCCGAGGCTGTCGGCCGGGTAGCCCGCGCTCGTCGCCATGTGGTGCCACTGCAGGATCTGGTGCAGCAGGATGCCGTCGAAGAAGCCGCCGAGCCCAAGGCCGAGCAGGATGCCCGCCGCCAGGGGAAAGGCTGCGGGCTGCGGCCCGCTCCGTGACCGGAGGGTCGGCGCGGGCGACGGTTTTCGGCTCATGGGTGGAAGACCTTCCTGCTTGATCCGCTGTCCTGCCGCGGGTCCGGCGGCGGCAGGGCTGCCCGCGCCGGCCTCCGGCTCTCGCTCCACGGGCAGGCTTGGAACCTGCGGAACCGCACGGGGTTCCGGGCAATGCCGGGGCGGGGAGGCCGGATCGGCGGCTGTCCTGAACTGGCACGGTTCCTGCACCGCCTTTAGTCACGAAGAGGGGAGGCCTGATGCATCTCGCCACGACGATCGCCTTCATCGGCGGCATGGCCGCCACGACGGGCGCCCTGATCATCGGGACCAATCGCCGGCCCATCCCTTCGCCGCCCGGTCTTCCGACCGTCGCCCGCCTCTGGCGGCGATGGGAGCCACCGGCATTCGAAGGCAAGGCTGTGGGCGTGGGACATGAGGGTGCTGGACTTGGGGATCTTCGCGCCGAATGGGACCCGGATGCCGTCGCGTCACCCGGCAAGGATGCAGGAAGACCCGCCCGAACGGGATCGAGCGCGCCCGACTGACCGTATCGCCGTGCCCCATCCGAAAGGAGCCAAGATGTCCTGCAGGTCCTGCCGTGTCATCCGGCGCAACGTGATTGGCCAGGCCCTGGGCGTCATCGCCCTCTGGGAGATGTCCGGTGCCGCGCCGCTGGTCGGGGGGGACATGGTCTGGCGGGGCCTGCTCTGTGCGGCAATGGGGATGCTGCTGCTGTCGGTGATGCTCGGGATGCGTCAGATGCTTGCCCGCTGGCGCGGCTGAAGGTGCGCCGTCCTGCTATACGGCGATCCTGCGATCCTGCGGTCCTGCGATCCGGCATGACCGCAGCGGACAGGATGGGAAGCCTTTTCCCGGTGCGCCGCCTCTCGCAGGACGGAAATGCCCGATGCCGGCGGCCGCCCGCCGGGCGGATTACTGCGCTGCTGGAAACCGGCACTGGACCCTCGCCGCCCGATCAGGTGCCGCGCCCCGTTGAAAGCGCTTTGAACTCCGGTCACCGGCGCGGCGGCTGTCGTCAGGCCCCGGCCGCCGGATGGTGACAGGGACCGGCCTACATAGCCATGCGGGGGCCGGGCGACGCCGGCCCCAACGGCCTAGAACACCTCGTCCACCGGCAGACCCAGCGCCATGCGGCCGGCATATTCGGCCTGCGGCCCGGGCTGCATCGGATGGAAGCGCGCGCCCTGCAGGTCGCGGAAGCGGCGCTCCAGCCCGGCGCTGCGGAAGAAGGCCGCCCCGCCGACCGCCTCGAGCGCCAGATCCCCGACGGCCAGCGCATGACGGGCCACGAGGTTCCTGCCCATCATGACCCGGTTCACTGTCTCGGCCGAGGGCGCATTCTCCGCCACCGCCGCAAGCATGCCGCCCAGAGCGAGTTCGGCACCCATGAGCTCGGTATCCATCCGGCCGACCACCGGCGCGACCTGGGGCGCGGACTTCCGGCGCGCCAGCGCGATCGCGTCGTTGCGGGCAGTCTCGGCGATGCCTGCATAGACGGAATAGATCAGCGGCAGGGCGATCGTCGCGATGATCTGGAAGGCGGGATGCCATGCGCCCGCCCGGCGGCGCAGCGCCACCCCAGCCTCTGGCACCACATGGCCGTCGATCATCACGTCATGCGAGCCCGAGGCGCGCATCCCGAGCGTGTGCCAGGTGTCGAGGACGCGGACCTGCGGCGATGACAGCGGCACCGCGAAATGCAGGACCTCGTCATGGGCCCCGTCGCGGCCCTTCAGGATGGCGCCGGTCATCAGCAGGTCCCCCACCGGCGCGGCAGAGCAGAAGACCTTGCGCGCGCGGATGCGGTATCCGCCCTCCACGGCCACTGCCTCTCCGCCCCCGGCGATCCAGTCCGATCCGCCGGTCGACACAAGGACCAGCCGCTCGGCGGCGACACGCTTCAGAAGGGGCTCCACCGCGGTGGCACCCTGATGGCGCCAGCGCCATGCCGGGATCGCCACCTGATGCGTGTGCATCGCCAGCGCCAGTGCGGTGGAGCCGCAGTGCCGCCCCAGCGTGCGCAGCATCAGCGCAAGCTCTGCGGGCTCCGCGCCACCGCCGCCGAGTTCGGCCGGCACTCCGGCCTCGAGCAGCCCCGCCTGCTTCAGGTCGCGGAAGTTCTCGGCCGCGAAGCCATCGGTGTCGTCAAGGGCCGCGGCTCGCGCGGCGAAGATCTCGCCGAGCGCCTCCGCCCTTGCCACGTAGCCGCGCGGTGCGCTGATCTGTTCGAATACGGTCATCTTCGCTCCTCCCGTTCAAGATGGTGCGGACATGATCCGCAGCAGGGGAGAATCGATCCAGTCACGGAACTGTACTGGACCCGCCCGGCGTCAAGGCGCATCATTGCCGCGGCTCTTGCGTCCCGGAGGCAGCGATGACGTCCTCCTACGGTCAGTTCTGTCCCATCTCCATGGCCGCCGAGGTCGTCTGCACGCGCTGGACCGTGCTGGTGATCCGCGAGCTTCTGTGCGGCTCCACCCGGTTCAACGACCTCAGGCGCGGCGTGCCGCGGATGTCTCCCACGCTGCTGTCCAAGCGCCTGAAGGAGCTGGAGCTTCTGGGAGTGATCCGGGTCGAGCCGACCGCGCAGCCCGGCATCAGCGACTATGTCCTGACCGAGGCCGGCGAGGCGCTGCGGCCGCTGGTGATGGGGCTGGGTACCTGGGGCTATCGCTGGATGGAATCGACGCTGTCGCTGCGCAACCTCGATCCGACGCTGCTGATGTGGGACATGCACAGGCGGATCGACGCCCGCCCGTTTCCGGCCGGCCGCTCCACGATCCAGTTCGTCTATCCCGAATTGCCCGAATCACATCGCGACTACTGGCTGGTGATCGAGGACGGGACGCCCGAGGTGTGCTGGGTGGACCCGGGCTACGAGATCGACCTCTGGGTGCGCTGCCCGCTGTCCACGATGACGGCGGTGTGGATGGGATATTCGACCCTGCGGGCCGAGATCGCCGCCGGGACCATCGAGGTGGACGGCAATCCTGCACTTGCCCGGAGCATGCCGGTCTGGCTCGGCCTCAGCGTCTTCGCCAAGCCGCTTGATCCGGATGGGATGGACGAGGCCCGCAACCCGCGGCGACGCGGTCCCGCTGCGGGACCCGCCGCGGCGGCGGGGCCGGCAGGGCGCTAGCGGCGCAGGTCCAGCAGCAGGCGCCCCGACAGGAAGGCGATCCCGAGCGCGCAGATGGCGAGGATCGTCCAGTTCGGCGGCCAGACGTTGGTCGCGAAGATGCCGAACAGGCCCCAGATCACCGCGCCGGAATAGGTGGGCGTGTCCCGCCGCAGCGTCAGGATCCCGAGGCTGACCGCGAGCGCGAGCCCCAGCGCCACCACGGCCGCCGTGTTGGCCTCCACCAGCCCGTAGCCCGCCAGCAGAAGTCCGGTCGAAACGCAGGAGGCGGCCGTCAGCCACCCGGCGAAAAGCCCGATGGGCGCGCGCTGCCACCAGTAGTCGTCCGCTCCCGCCTGCACCAGAGCTGCGGCCGCCCCGATCAGCATGAGCCAGATCAGCACCGTCGCCCAGAACGGGGAGACGTTCGCCACGGGGATCCAGAAGGCGCCGATCGCCATGCTGGCGATCAGGGGCAGGCGCATCTCGTCCCACGATTCGTCGTCGGCGCGGCGCACCACGCCAAAGCCGGCGCCCAGGATCAGCCAGAGGTAGATCACGCCCCAGATGGCGAAGGCAAAGCCTGCCGGCTGCACCGGCGGATCGACCTGGGGAACGGGAAACTGGTAGGGCGTGAAGCCGCGAAAGCCCTGCGTGGCCAGCGGCGAGGCGCCGAAGGCAAGGGCGGCAATGAACGTCAGGACAGCCTTCATCAAGGACAACATCGGACCACTCGCATTCGGACGGTTCGGGCGCAGGCTACAGGCTCGTGCGCGGAAACGCCATGCGGCGGCGGCAACTTCGATGCCTTCGCGATGCCGCCCGGCGCCGCGTCGGCTCGCCCGGTCTCTCGGGCACGGACGCAGCGACACTCGATGCGCCGCAACGGATGCGCACGGGCCGCGGCGCCGCTCGGCATGACCCTCCAACGAAAGCGGGTGTTCCGCCAGATGCCGGGCGGTCACGGGGTCAGACGCCAGAACTCCGCGATCCGCCGGACGGCACAGAGGCCGGCATCGTTGATGTGAGCCGCCTCGAACCCGCAGCTTTCGGGATCGCCATCGGCGTCGATGGGAACAGCATGGCCGAGGGACCCGAGCGTCCAGGTCTCCAGCCGCAAGTTGCCTTCGTCGTCCAGATAACGCTCCCGCGTGGCCGAGCCGAAGGCGCGTTGCTCGTCGGCGATGGCATCGATGCCCTGCACGGCGGGCCATTGCTCGGTCAGTTCGCGAAGATTGGCGGGATCGACGGTCGGGTCGGCCGCGCCCTGCCAGAGCGAGACCAGCGGCCATCGCGCGGGCGCCTGTCCGGCCGCATCCAGCACGAAACCGGCCCATTCCTCCGCGTCGCGGTCCGTCCTGTCGATGCCGCCGATACCACAGGCATAGGCTGCGTCGGCACCATCCGCGGCGGCGCCGTGGTGATACCAGGTCCAGAAGAAATCGAAGGTGCTGACCGGACGGTTGCAGCCGTAGGGCAGGCCGGCCAGGATCGCGCCTCCGGCGAACCGATCGGGATGATTGGCCATCATCACGGCTGTCATGGCGCCTCCGGCGGACAGCCCCAGGATGAAGACCCGCCCGGGATCGACCTTCTCGCTCTCGATGGCCGCCTCGATCATCGACAGGATCGAGGCGCTTTCCCCCTGGCCCGGACGGTTGTCGCCGGCGTCGTACCAGCGGAAGCACCGCCGGGCCATGTTTCGGGGTTGCTGCTCCGGGAGCAGGAGGACGAAGGGAACCTCTTCGGCCAGGGCCGCAAGGCCGGTTTCGTCGTCGAAGCCCGCGGCGGACTGGGTGCAGCCGTGCAGGGCCACCACCAGCGGCAGGCCCGGCCGGATCCCGGCCGGACGATGCAGATACATCCGGAGAGCGCCGGGATTGTCGCCGAAGTCCTGCACCGGTTCGAGCGCGAGGGCCGGCCCACCCGCGCCGAGGACGGCGGATACGGCGGCCGGTAGCAGCAGGGCGGAAAGCCTTGCAAGGATCGGCCGTTGAACCGCAGCCATGCCCTCGTCCTTTCCGCACCGATTCCCTGACGGTCGGATGGTGGCATTGCGCTGCCCGTCCGCCTACCCGGTCCGTCGCAACCTGCAGGCGACATGCCGACGCGGCAGGATTGACCGGATGGGGCAGGGCCTTCCCGACAGGGAACAGGCGGCGGGCGCCCGGATCGTGCGAAAATCTTCACACAGAACTCCGCCGGAATTCACGGATCCTAAAGGATAGACGGCTCTATCTGTTGTGTGGCTTGCGGCGTGGACGTCGGCGCTGCCATGTTCGCATCAGGTTATGGCCGCATGCGGTTCGGGCCGGCGACGGAAATGTCACGCCCCCCGCAGCCTCGGGCCGGCCTGTCATTTCCCGCTCCGCCCCCTTTGCGTCCTGACCTGACCCGCCGGGCCGGCTGTCCGGCCCGTCCTGAGAGTATGAAGTGCGAGGACCCCGACGGAACATGAGACTTACCATCAAGCGCAAACTGACCGCCGCCTTCCTGCTGGTCTTCATCCTGGCCGGCACCTCGACCCTCGTCGGCATTCGCGACCTCCGTGAGGCCAACCGCATCCTTGACGAGGTGGTGAACGTTCAGGCGCAGCGCGTTCACGGTGTCGACCTGCTCGAGTTGCAGCAGACCGAGTTCAACGTGGTGCTGCGCGACTACGTGGCCGCACGGACACCCGGGGAGCGCACGGCACTGAAGGCCGAGATCACGGCGCTGCGGGAACAGATGACGCAGAGCATCGAGTCCCTGACGGCGCTGGCCGACGATCGCGGGCGGACGATGATCGCGGCCTACAGCGTGGCGCGGGACAGGGCGCGGGAGATCAACAACCGGGTCTTCGACCTGGCGGACCGGGGCCAGACCGACGAGGCCACGCAGCTTCTGGCGACCGAATCGCGCGACGGGATGCGCAGGCTGGCGGCGGCACTGAAGCCGTTCCGGGACCTCTACGGCGCCGAGATGGAGGCCGCGAGCGTGGCGGCGGAGGCCAATCTCTCGGCCTCGATCCTCAACCTGTCGCTGCTGTCGCTCGGGGCGCTCGTCCTGGGTTCGCTGGCCGCCATCTGGATCGTGTCGTCGATCGGCCGCGGTCTGGCCAAGGCGCTCGACATCGCGCAGCGGATGGCGACGGGCGACCTGTCGGCCAGGCCGGACACGAAGGGCAGCGACGAGATCGCGGCGCTTCTGCAAGCGGTTGACGGGATGGTGGTGAAGCTGCGGGACGTCGTGGGCAGCGTGACCCGCACGACACGGCAGGTCTCGTCGGGTAGTGCCGGCATGGCCGCCACCTCCGAGGAGCTGTCGCAGGGCGCCAGCGAACAGGCCTCCGCCACCGAGGAAGCCTCGGCCTCGGTCGAGCAGATGGCGGCCAACATCCGGCAATCGGCCGAGAATGCGGAACAGACCGAGAGCATGGCGAAGCGGTCGGCCGAAGATGCCCGCCTTTCGGGCAAGGCCGTCGCAGAGGCCGTCTCGGCCATGCAGTCGATCGCGGAACGCATCCTCGTCGTGCAGGAGATCGCGCGCCAGACCGACCTGCTCGCGCTCAACGCGGCGGTGGAGGCCGCGCGCGCCGGCGAGCATGGCCGGGGGTTCGCCGTGGTGGCCGCCGAAGTGCGCAAGCTGGCCGAGCGGAGCCAGACCGCCGCGACCGAGATTGCTGCCCTCTCGTCGGGCACGTCGCGCGCAGCTTCCACAGCGGGCGACATGCTCGAGCGGCTGGTGCCGGACATCGAGCGGACGGCGGCGCTGGTCTCCGCGATCTCGGTTGCGTCGAGGGAATTGTCGGCGGGGGCGCAGCAGGTCGCCATCGCGATCCAGCAGCTTGATCAGGTGACCCAGCAGAACGGGGCCGCCGCCGAGGCGCTGGCCTCGGCCGCCGGGCTGCTGGCATCGCAGGCCGAGGAACTGGAAGCGACAACGGCCTTCTTCCGCATCGGCCATGCCGCGGAGACGGCAACCGCCGCTCCGGTCGAAGCCCCGCCGGCGGGGCGGCCGCGGGCGACGGCGAAGCCGAAACTGGCTGTGGTCGCCCCCGACGGCGGCTTCCAGTTCGACCTCGGCTCGGCGGATCCCGCCGATGATCTGGACGTGCATTTCAGGCGGCAGAGCGGATCCTGAGGGCCCCCGCGGCATCCGTCCACTGTGGATCTGCATGCCAGGGTGTCATCCGATCCGCGCGATGCGGGCGACACCGACCCTTCCCTTGCCGGTGAAGCCGGGGTGCCGGCCGCTTGCGCGGTGGGCGGCCAGGCACCTGGCCCGGATCCGGCACCCCGGCGAGTGACCGGCACACCATCACCCCCCCCCCCGCATTTCCTTTTCGACAGGTGCCGCCTCCGGAACACTTCCCGTCTGCCTGCCGTTGAGCGCCACGGTGACCGCCGGCCGCATCCGGCCTGTCGGTCCGGGGCCCTGGGGGAACGATGCAGAACGAACGAATTGGCCAGCCGCCTCCTCTGGCCCCCGTCGCGGACCTGGCCGAGGATCCCGCCGTGGCGGCGGAGCTGCTCCGCCTCAACCATCTGTCGGCAATCCGCAGGCTTCTCGGGCTGATCCTGCTGGTGATCGTCATCATGGGGCTCTACTTTGCCCGCGACGTGATCCTGCCGCTGATGGTCGGCCTCCTGCTCGCGCTGACGCTGAGCCCCGTGGTGCGGGCGCTCCAGCGCATCGGGATCTCGCCCCCGGTGACGGCAACGGCGCTGATCATCGTCGTGTCGGCGGTGATCCTTGTCGGAGGATTCCTCCTCAGCGGGCCGGTGGCCGAATGGATCAACCAGGCGCCCCGTCTGGGCGACCAGTTGCGCGAGCGGGCCAAGGCGCTCCTCGCCTCGTTCGAGGCCGTGCAGAATGCCACGGAGCAGGTGTCGGAACTTGCCGGCGATGCCGAGGATCCCGCGGTGCAGCGCGTCGCCGTGGAATCGCCCGGCATCCTCAGCACCGCGGTGGGCAGCGTGGCGCAGGTGGTCACGACGACGATCGTGACGCTGGTCCTCGGGCTGTTCCTGCTCGCCTCGGGCGATCTGTTCTACATCAAGCTGATCGAGGCCTTCCCCCGCTTCGGCGACAAGAAGAAGGCTCTGCGGATCGTCTACGGGATCGAGCGGCGCGTGTCGCGCTACCTGCTGTCGGTCACCCTCATAAACTTAGGGCTCGGCGTCGTGATCGGCCTTGCGATGTGGGGCGCCGGCATGCCGAGCCCGGTGCTCTGGGCGGTCGGTGCCTTCGTGTTGAACTTCCTGCCCTACATCGGGGCGGTCGCGGGGGTCGCGCTGTCGGGGGCGGTGGCCCTCGTGCATTTCGAGCACCTCTCGCAGGCGCTGCTGGTTCCGGCGCTCTACCTGACGGCGACCAGCATCGAGGGTCAGGTGGTGACGCCGATCGTCCTTGGCCGGCGGCTGGAGCTGAACACCGTGTCCGTGTTCGTCACGGTCATCTTCTGGGGCTGGCTCTGGGGCATTGCGGGGGCGCTGATCGCGGTGCCGTTCCTCGTCTGCCTCAAGGTGGTCTGCGACAACGTCGAGGCGTTGCACGTGCTTGGAAATTTCCTTGGCGCGCGCGATCCGCTTCCCGATCTGGAGACAGAACCGGCCGCATGACGGAACCACGGGCGTCGGCGCGGTGTTCGCCCGGCTGACCCTGAGCGGAGGACTGCCCTTGAGCATCATCTGGACCATCCTGATCGGCTTCTTCGCCGGCCTGATCGCCAAGTTCCTGCACCCCGGCGACAACGAGCCGTCGGGCTTCATCCTGACCACCGTCCTGGGCATCGCGGGGGCGTTCCTCGCGACCTGGCTTGGGCAGGCGGTCGGCTGGTATCGACCCGGCGAGGGAGCGGGCTTCATCGGGGCCATCCTGGGCGCGATCATCGTCCTGATGATCTGGGGGGCGCTGAGCCGCCGCCGCGGCTGAGGCGCTTGCATTGCGGGGCCAGTCCCGGCATCCATCGCCGCAAGCTGCCGGAGTCCGCCATGCCCCATGTCCTTGTTGCCGGAGTCGTGCATCCGGCAGGTCTCGATCTTCTCGCCCGCGCGCCGGGCGTGACCGTCCATCACGTCGCCGAGAACGGGCCGCGGGCCTTCCTGCCCCATCTGGCCGAGGCCAATGCGCTCATCGTGCGCACCCAGCCGGTCGATCACGAGGTGCTGGCCCGCGCGCCGCGCCTGCGGCTCGTGTCGCGGCACGGGGTCGGGACCGACTCCGTGGACACCGCGGCGCTCAGGGCGCGCGGCATTGCGCTGGCGGTGGTGGGGGACGTGAATTCTCGCTCGGTCGCCGAGCATGCGATGATGCTGATCCTCGCCTGTGCCAAGCGGCTGAGGATGGCCGACCATGCCGTGCGGCAGCCCGACCGCTGGAACTGGCGCAACGGGATGGAGCCGGTCGAACTGGCCGGCAGGCGCCTGCTGATCCTGGGCTACGGGCGGATCGGGCGGCATCTGGCGCGGATGGCCGATGCCTTCGGCATGAAGGTCCGGGCGTTCAGCCCATCGGTCGAGGCGGCCGGCTGGCCGGACGGGCCGGCCACGCCGGTCGGGCTGGACGAGGGGCTGGCCTGGGCGGATGTGGTGGCCGTCAGCGCGCCGAAGCGCGCGCAACCGCTGCTTGGCGCGGCCGAGCTTGCGCGGCTGAAGCCTGCGGCCATCCTCGTGAACACCGCCCGCGGCGGGGTGGTGGATGAAGCGGCTCTCGTGGCGGCGCTGCGCGAGGGCCGGCTGGCCGCGGCCGGGCTCGATGTGTTCGAGGACGAACCGCCTGCGCCGGACCATCCCCTGCTGGCGCTCGATCAGGTGATCCTGACGCCGCATATCGGCGGCGTCACAGCCGAGGCGGCGGAACGGATGTCGGTCCGCTCGGCGCAGAACGTGCTCGACTTCCTCGACGGCAGGCTGGACCCCACGATGGTCGTCCCGCTCTGACCGCAGGCGACCGCAACCGGATCTCCCGGGCGGTCCGCTCACGGCGCTGCCAGTCGCATCCAGAGGGTTTGCCGGGTCAGCGCGTGACCTGAGGGCCGGGCCCGGAGCCCTCCCCATGGTTTTTGGGGCCGGCAGGCTGCGTCCGGGCCCGGGCCGCGGTCAGGGATGGTGGCCCTCGCCTGGTTTGCGTCCGGTGATCATGGCGCGCACGAGGTTCTCGCGATGCTGGACGGCGGCAACGATCACGCCGAGCACATGCGCCACGACAAGGACCACCGTGCCATAGGCGAGGAGCCCGTGAAGATCCTCGACCCACTCCACGCCCCAGAGCGCATCGGTCGTCATCGCCCAGCCCGAGGCGGCCGTCGCGGCCACAAGCGTCAGCAGCATCAGCACCATGGCGCCGCCGGCGGGATTGTGTCCGAGATAGCGCCTCGGACGGCCCCGCGCGATCTCGCCCAGATAGCTCAAGGCGCGGGCGGGCGAGGTGACGAAGTTCGAGAACCGCGCGTGACGGCTGCCGAGGAAGCCCCACAGCACGCGGAAGGCAACGAGGCCGAGGACGATGTAGCCCACGGCCTCGTGGCTGTCGGTGCCCGCCTCGGCCAGCATCTCCCAGGACATGCCGGCGACGAGCGTCCAGTGGAAGGCCCGGACCGCCGGGTCCCAGACCCTCACTTCGGCGGGTCGCATCCTGCGACCCGCCAATGATCCGATGGGCATGGGCACCTTACTTCGTCTTCACGAGTTCGCCGGAGACGGGATCGAAATAGGCTTCGACGCGCGCGCCATCCTTCATGCCCTTCACCTCCCAGCAGCCATCCTCTTCCTTGACGGCCTTCACTTCGTAGCCCTTCTCGATGGCGAGTGCGGTCATCTTCTCCTGCGTCATCCACTGGTCCTTCGGATGCTCGGCGCAGATCTCGGCCGCAAGGGCCGGTGCGGCGATCATCAGGGCGGTGCCAACAAAAAGAACAAGGCGCATGGATATCTCCTTCAGGGTTGCCGGATGCCACAGGCGGGGGCGCCGGGCGCCGTCACCGCATCCGGGGGCGGGATAGCGGACAAACCTGACACGAACCTGTCGTCCGCGCGGCTTCGCCCGCCCAGGCGCCACGGCCGTCCGGAAGCAGGCGACATCCCGCGCAAGGCGGCGACAGGGATGTCCCGCTCGCCACCGTCGCGGGCGGCCAGGCCATGGCTGCTCCGCTGCCGGGCCCGGTGGCGAAAGTTGCGCGCGCCCGGGGGGGGGGGTGGGTCGGCCATGCTTGAGGCTCGCTGTGTTTCACAGCCAGAACGTAACGGTTGCGGATAGGAAGATATCGGACCTGTCCTGACCCGGGGCGATGTGGTGCCAGTCCTTGAGGCGGCCGGACACGATCTGGATCCGACTCACTTGCGCCCGGATCATGCCTTTGACGATTGGTCATATGAATGATGCACATGACCGGAAACCGGTCGCTCGGAGATCTGAAAATTCAGGTACCTGGGCCGATTGGCTAGGCTCCAGACTCATTGATTGTCAGAGCCAGAACAGGACGGTGGCTGCGAGTGCGATAGCGGAGAAGAAGGTGTCCGGGCAGCGGTCGTATCGGGTAGCGACCCGTCGCCAGTCCTTGAGTCGCCCGAACATGATCTCGATGCGGTTGCGCCGCTTGTAACGCCTCTTGTCGTATCTCACATCGGTCTCGCGCGATTTCCGGCCCGGGATGCAGACCTTCATCCCCCTTGTCTTTCAACGCTTCTCGCAGCCAGTCCGCATCGTAGCCCCTGTCTGCCAGCAACCAGTCCGCCTTCGGCAGGCTGCCCGGCAGCGCTGCCGCGCCGGTGTAGTCGCTGACCTGTCCAGCGGACATGAAGAACCCGATCGGCCGCCCCTTCGCATCGGCGACAGCGTGCAACTTGGTGTTCATGCCCCCCTTGGTGCGCCCGATCTGACGTGCGCGGCCCCCTTTATGGATGGCCCGCCCCTCCCGCCGCCCTCTGCAGGATGGCGGTGTTGAATGAAGGAAGGAGTGAGCCATGAGCATTGTGATCCTGGGGATCGATCTGGGCAAGAACAGCTGCAGCGTGGTTGGACTGGATGCCAACGGCAAGGTCGTCGTGAGACGGCGGATGCGCCGTGATGGGGTGATCACCTTCGCCTCACGGTTGACACCTTGAATTATGGCGATGGAAGCGTGCTGCGGGGCGCACCACATGGGTCGTGCGCTGGCCGCGCTGGGGCACGAGATCCGGTTGATGTCGCCGGAATATGTTCGCCCCTACGTCAAGGCACAGAAGAACGATGACCGGGACGCCGAGGCGATTGCGGAAGCGGCCACCCGTCCGACCATGCGCTTTGTCGTAAGCGGTGTAACGACCCCATGTTTCAATGAAACAAGGCATTTGCGATCATGCCTGCATCCAGATGAAGGAAGCAGGGATGACGGACGACAAGGTGACGGAGGCCGCGGTGGTGTGGGGCGTCCCGATCACATACGGCCCGTACGGCCGCCGCCTCTGGCCGGATGAGATTAAGGCGCAGGTGGTGGATCGCGTCGCGAGAGGCGACAGGATCGCCAGGATTGCGCGGGAGATCGGAGCGAACGAGTCGCTCGTCGCCAAGTGGGTGAAGGACGCAAAAGCGCCGACGGGAGGACTGGCGTTTGTCGAAGTGACCGTACCGACGGAGGCGAGAGGCGTTGCTGCGCCGGTCGCGGATGGCAGCTCCTGCCACATCCGACTGGGTGATGTCGAACTCACCATACGGCCGGGCTATCCGGCGTCGCATCTTGCCGAGGTGCTCCGCGCGGTGAGGGCGTCGCAGTGAATATGCCCGGCGGCAACTTCCGCATCTTCCTTGCCACGCAGCCGATCGACTTCCGCAAGGGGATGGATGGGCTTGCTGCGCACATCGCCAACAGCTTCGACCGCGATCCCTTCGACGGCGCGATCTACGTCTTCCGCTCGCGCCGTGCGGACCGTTTGAAGCTGATCTACTGGGACGGCACCGGACTGGTGCTGATCCTGAAGCGGATCGCCGCCAGCTTCGCCCAATGGCAGGCGGCAGGGCACCTCGGCGACATGCTTTCAGCAATGCGCAAGAGCTTTGCCGACGCGCGCCGCTAGGCGCCGTCGATCCTCTTCATCGAGGTGATCGACGCGGTCGGCTCCCGCCTCGACAGCGACCGGCATGCCTCGAATTACCGCCATCAGGTGATCGCCGGGTTCCTCGAGGCGATGGACTCGCTCGCCCGCGAGGAAGGCGTCATCGTCGTCGGCGCCTGCAACTATCCTGAGCGGATCGATCCGGCGGTGCTGCGAGCCGGCCGGTTCGACCTGAAGCTCGAGGTGCCGCTGCCGGACGAGGCGATCCTCCTCGGCATCCTGCTGCGCCATCTTCGCGGCACCTTCCCTGAGGCGGAGCTGCGGGCACTGGCGCAGGATGCCGTCGGCTGCAGCGCCGCCGAGGTCGATGCGGCGATCCGGCAGGCGCGTGCCGTGGCGCGCGATGAGGATCGGCCGTTGACGCTCGCGGACATCCGCGCCCTGCTGGTGAAGCCGGGCGCGGGCGCGGAGGTCCATCGCTCGCGCTGCGCGGTCCATGAATGAGGCCACGCCATCGTCGCCGTCGCATTGGATCTCGGCGCCATCGAGCGCGTCATGCTGACCCGGGAGGGCGGCCATACGGTCCGGCGGCATGTCGACCGCGCCGGCGTGCTGGCGGACTACGAGGCGGAACTGGCCTATGCCATGGCCGGACGCGCGGCCGAGCGTCTGGTGCTGGGCGAGGTATCTGGCGGCGCCGGCGGCCCGCCGGAGTCCGATCTGGCGCAGGCGACGCGGATCGCCCTGTCGCTCGACATGCTGCTCGGCCTCGGGGCGCATGGTCCGGTCTGGTGCAACACCGCGCTCGACACCGTCCTGCGCGACACCGAGGCGCGGGAGCGGGTCAGGGCGAGGATCGAGGCGGCCGAGGCCTCTGCCGAGGCGATCCTCGGCGAGCGGATGAACCTCCTGCAGGACATGGCCCGGGCGCTGGCGCAGGAGCGCCTGCTGAGGGGTGACGCTCTCGCCGGATGGCTGGCACAGGTGCGCGTGCAACCGCGTGACGGCGACCAAGCCTGTGCCGGATGATCTTGCGCGTCCGGAGGGGCCGGCGAGCTAATGTCCCACACACGTTAGTGTAACCTGTGAGGGACATCCCGCTCCGCGCGCGGGCTCGTCGCGCCAGGAGCCGCTACATGATGGTCGAGGCCTTCGCCCGCATCGACACCGAGGAGATCGACCCCATTCTCAGCATGACCACGAAAGCCGCCTGATCATGACCTCAGGCCATCCGGGAATTTACACCAGCTTGACGGACGTGACCGCTGATAGAAGGACCGCCTGGGAGTTCCTGCAGCACATGCTCGAGGCCGTGCCCTATCAGGTCCACACCATTCTCACCGACACGGTATCCAGTTCGCCGAGCAGCCCCGGAACCGGAACACCATCTACTCCCGGCCGATGCGCTTCGACATGATCTGCGAAGCCAACGTGACCGAGCACCGTCTGACCAAGCCCAACCACCCGTGGAGTGAGGCGGGGCAGAAAACGATCCGGTGGATCGTTTTCCCGCCGAACGGCCAAGTCGAGCGCATGAACCGCACGATCAAGGACGGGACCGTCAAGCGCCTCCACTACGATAGCCACGATCAGCTGCGCACTCACCTCGCCGACTTCCTGGCTGCCTACAACTTCGCACGCAGGCTCAAGACCCTGAACGGGCTCACACCCTACGAATATATCTGCAAGGTCTGGACCTCAGAGCCAGAGAAATTCATCGTCAACACGATCCACCAGATGCCGGGACTGAACACCAAAAAAGGGGAGAACTACCGGATGATCCGGTCCCTCAGGGCTTTCACGGCATTCGAACTGCAGGCCAGGACCCCGCGCCATGGCCTTCCATCATGCGGTCATGCGCGGCGAGCAATCCGGCGGTGGTCTCATGGAACTCCAGCTGGCCGTCGTTCAGCAGTACCCCGCAGTCACACCAGGTCGAGATCTCGCTGCGGGAATGCGAGATCATGATCATCGAGGCGCCGCGGGTCTTGCGGGCAAAAGCCTCTCGGCTGGCTTCCCTGAACGCCTTGTCGCCGACGGACGTGATCTCGTCGACGAGGTAGCAGTCGAAGTCTATCGCGAGGCTGAGCCCGAACGCGAGCCGGGCCTTCATCCCCGACGAGTATGTCCGGACAGGCAGGTCGAGCGAGGGGCCTAGCCTTGCGAAGTCCTCGACGGCCCGGACCACGCGCCGCGGGTTCTCGCCGTAGAGCCTCGCCACGAAGCTGATATTCTCGATCCCGGTCATGGAGCCGTTGAAGCCACCCGAGAATCCCATGGGCCAGGACGCCCTGCCGTGCCGCCGCACTCTCCCGTGATCCGGCAGTTCGGATCCCGCGATGATCCGCATCAGCGTCGACTTGCCGGCGCCGTTGTGTCCCATGATCGCCACGTTGCGCCCGGACGGAAAGCGGAAGTCGATACCGCGCAGCACATGCTTGCGGAACCCGTTGACGCGGTAGGATTTCCAGATGTCGTCGAGATCGATCATGTCAGGCTTCGCGCCGAGCGCGTGACGCGTTCGCTCGCCAGGACGAGGAGGGTGAGGAAGAGTCCCAACCCGGCAGGATAGAGCGGCGTGAGGACCATGCTGTCGTAGTCGCGATAGAGTCCGGTCCGCATCCATTCCACGAGATGCAGGACCGGATTCCACCACAGGATGTCCCGCGCCTGTTCCGGGAGGGCGGACGGCACGTAGAAGACGCCGGAAATGAAGATGAGCGGACGTGTGACGATCTTCTCCACATGGGTCCATGACGGCCAGAACGAGGCGATGACGGCGCTGCAGCCTCCGAACCCGAAGCCGAGCAGCACGATCGCACCGAAAGCCCCGGCGATGCGCTCCGGCCAGGCCGGGGTTTCGGCAAGACCCGCGGCTGCCAGCCCGGTGTGGATCAGGACCATGATGACGGCGTAGGTCATCGCGATCAGCAGCGTCCTGGCCAGAAGTGTGTCTATCGGCTTGACCAGCGGATAGGCCATCAGCGCCCTGTTGGCGTCGAAACAGGCCATGAGCGCAGTGGCGAGCTTGTTGAAGAGTTCGATGACAAGCACTCCGCTTGCGAAGAACAGGGCGAGACTTATCCCGTAGGGCGCTGCCCGCCCGATCGTCGTGAAGATGGCGACGAGCAGGCCGATGCTGATGACGGGCACGAGAATGGCCCAAAGATATCCGACCCTGGAGGTTCCGAAGGTTGCTCGCGTCTCGCGCAGGGTCAGGGTCGTGATCACTCGGCCCTGGACGGCCAGCCCTCGAAGGACCGCCCTCATTCCATGTGATCCCTGACCGAGAGGACGAGGAGGGTCACGACCCCCCAGACCCCGAGGATGCCGAGGGCGGAGAGCAGGGCGCAGAGGATGCGCCTCGGTTGCAGCGGCTCCTGGGGAAGCGACGGCTGTGCATAGACCGCGAGATACCGCTGCGCCGCATCGGCGCGCAACCGGGCCTGTTCGAGCGAGGCGAGAGCGGAGGCGTGCCACTTCTGCGCGATCTCGCGGTCGGTCTGCAGCATCTCGTATTGCGAGAGCAGGGCGGGCAGGCCCTCCAGCGACACGCTCCTGGTGTCTTCGCGCCGCTGCGCCTCGATCTGGTTGATCAGCGACTGCTCCTGCGTGCCGAGCCGGATCCGGAGCGGCGAATCCGCCGGCAGGCTAGCGGGAAGCCGGTCCATCTGGACACGCACGGCGGCGAGGTTCTTTTCCAGATCACCGATCAGCGCGCTTTGCGAGGTCGCGGAAAGGGTGGGATCGACCTCACCATTCGCCGCACGGAATGCCTGGATCTTCGCCATGATGTCGCGGAAGTTCGCGGCCGCCTGGTCGGATTCCTTCCGCGCCGACTTGAGGGCATCCTCCCGTGCTGTCTCCGACAGGCGGTTCACCAGCTTCCCCGTCTCGTCGAGAACGGCAGCGGCGAGCTTCTCGGAGTCCTCCGGGGTGAAGGCCTCGACCGAGATCTCGATGACGCCCGAGGCGGTATCGTAATTGGTGACCAGCATGCCGTCCCAGTAGTCGACGAGCGTCTCCATGCCGGCCCCGGGCGCCAGACGATAGAGGAAGTCCGCGTCCGTCCGGCCATAGATGCCATGCAGGTCCAGGTCATGATCCAGCGTCTCCACCAGGGCCCGGCTGCGCAGGAACTTCAGGACGATCTGGCTGTCGGAACTCGTGGACCCGGCACTGGCAAAGCCGGTGAGGCCGCCGAGCAGGTCGCCGCTGCCGGGGGCTTCCATGCTGCGGACGGCAAAGCCCACCGTCGTGACGTACCGGTCGGACGCGAGCCAGCCCCAGTAGACGGTGGAGGCCAGGATGGGAAGAAGGGCGAAGAGCCCGAAGGAGAGGAGCTTCCAACCGCCCTTCCGGGGACGCTTGCGGATGCCGGGGGCATCAGGGCGGGCCCTGACCTCCTGCAGCTTCGGCATTGCCGTTACGGCAACCGGCTTGACGGGAACTGCCGGAACGAGGTCTGCCTGCATGCTCATCGTCTCTGATCCCATCCTTCGATCATTCCACCGTGATGCGGCAATGCCGGAAACGCCAAACACAGCCCCCGCGAACACGTGATGATTGGCCCTTCATGTCGCGCTCCGGCTCGCCGGTCCCGGCCGGGGGCCGATGCGGGTCCGGGCCGCTCGCCAAGGCTGCACCAGGATCCGGATGGCCCGACGACGCATCGACAGGCCCGGGGACGGGGTGCCGGCGCGAGCCGCGAGTTCGGAGATGATCCGTTCGGGCGTGACGAAGAACGACGACCCCGGCATCAGATAGCGCGGGTAGTCCACGAGCGCCCCGAAGACGAGCTCGTCAAGCGCGAGGCGGCGGCCGCGGCGGGGGCAGGCGATCCGGTCGCGCGTGAGACCCCACCCCGCATAGAAGGGCAGCCCGTGACAGACCACTGGAATGCCGCGCAGAAGCGCCTCGAAGCCGAGGAGTGAGGTCATGACGTGAACCTCGTCGACACCGCGGAACAGGGAATCGAGATCCGCATCGGCTGCGACCTCGTCGAAGGGGGCCACATCGTCCGGGGCGATGCCGCCCTTGCGCAGGCCGGCCACCACGTCGGGATGGGGACGATAGACGATCCAGGCATCGGGATCTCCGGCCCGCACGGCCCGGAGCAGCTCGGCGTCGCTGCGGACGAGGGGCGATCCCAGCAGAACCGACTGGTCATCCCCGACCTGGCCCGCCACCAGGATCACCTTCCGCTCCGTGTCCGGTCGCTTCCAGACCCTGCCGCCCAGGTTGTACTTTCCCACACCGGCTGCCGTGATGGCGAACCGGAGGGCGGTGCCGCGGGCCCGATCCGCATCAGTGAAGGTGCCGCGGGCGAGGATCTCCTCGATCCGGGACGGCCGGGACGGATCGTAGTGGATCCCTCTGTCGTCGAAAGCGAGCGACATCGGGCGGATGAGTTCGGCGCCCAGGCCGACGGAGCGCAGGAAGCCGTCCTCGATGCGGACGATCCTGAGGTCGTCGCGGGCCTCCGGGGCCGGTTGGGCACCCCAGAGCAGCAGGGTGGCGCCCTCCGGAACCCGGCAGGCGCTGCGTGCGAAACGGACGTCGCTCCCGGTCATGAAGGCGCGGATGAAGGGGCGCTTCCACCGGGAAAAGCCGAGGGCATGAACGACCGCAGGATGCTCCAGCCGGATCCTGCGGTTCAGACCGACCGCTTCCATGGCTTCCTCGGCCTGAATCTCCTGGCGGATGACCGGATCGGCGTATCGCGGATAGTCGACGAGGGCTGCATGGACCAGCTGTTCCAGCGGGATGCCGTGACGACCGGCCGGGGGCTCCTGGTCATCCAGCGTGAGGCCCCAGCCGGCATAGAAGGGCATGCCGAAGCAGCGAACCGGCTTGCCATGCAGGAGAGCCTCGAAGCCGACCTGGGAGGTGACGGTGTAAATGGCGGATGCGGCCCGGATCAGGCCCGTGACATGGCAGGCAGTGGTGAGCACGCGCACGCGCGGCATGGCGCGGAGCTTCCCCACGTCGAAATGCCGTTTCCGGGGATCCGACAGGCTGTTCGGGTGGATCTTCACCAGGACCGTGGCTTCCGGGTGCTCTGCAAGGGCGGCCGTGAGCATCCTGTCGAAGGAGGAGGCGTCGGCCCGGCCATAGCCGATGGAGAGATCGCCCCGCACCTGGTCCAGAACGAGCACGAAGGGAGTATCCGGAAGGCCCTTGGCATCAGGGGCATCATTGTACTTGGAGAGGTCGAGCGCCTGCCAGCGCGACACGAGATCCTTGGCTCGACGGACCTGATCCGGCCTCAGTTGCTGTCTTGCCAGCCGGAAGAACCGGCTGTCGCAATCGGCATCGTAGTAGATGCCGTCGTCGTCGAAGACGATGGAGAGGGCGGTATCCCGGCGACCGACGGACCGGAGAAAGCCGTCCTCAAGAATATGCCTCTGGGCGGCTCCCTTCGCGGCAGCGACCCGCTTGCCGGAGGTCTTGCGCCCCCAGCCGACGAGGTGGAGCGGCTGCATGGGAAGGAGGCGGCTCCAGAAGACGGGACGATCTTCGAACAGCGCGGCTACCGTGGGATGGCGTGCGAGATCAATCGAACAGGCCGCAACCCCGGGCCGGTGGCCCGCGGCGGCAGCGCGGACGACGGCACCGGACCATGTGAGCGCCTTTTCCATCCACGCGACTCCCGGTATCGTCATGTGTCCTGCCGCCACCGTCATTTCGCTGTCCTCTCGGGCCGCCAGCTGCGAACCGTATGGATCGTGTTGGCGACCCGGTCTCTCCGGGTCGCTTCGATGTCGGCCAGGCCTGCAGGAACCTCTCTGACCGGCCCTGGCCACGACCGCACCGGCCCCGATCGTGAAGCTCTTGCCGGAACGTCCTGGCATGATGCCGAGGACATTTCAGTGTTCGCTAGGCGCGGGCCGCGAACCGGCCATAAGTCTGGGCAAAGCGGCCCTGTGCGTCCGCGAAGAACGCGTCGCGATCACGGTTGTACTTCGCCAGCTTCTGGTGGTTTTTCACGATGCTCTCGATGGCTTTACGCTCGACCCGGAGGAAGAGTTTCCGGGTCAGACCGGCGTTCGGCGCCACGGCCGCCGTCTCCTCCGGCACGGCCGGATTCGCCGGGGTGGTCGGCGTCACCGTTGCGCACTTCGCCGGAGTGATCGGCTTTGCCGCTCCCTTTGCCGGAGTGGCTGCCACCGCAGGGATCCGGGCGAACACTTCGGCACCCTCCTTCCAGACCGCCACTTTGACGACATCGCGATTGGCCTGAACGCGCTGTGCGGTCGGAACGATGAAACGGGTAGTCGCGCTGGCGAAACCATCGTCGAACGGGATGCCCGAGAACAGCGCGGCATCCAGACCCGAAGGCGACCGGATGAAATCGTCCAGGACGCGCGACGCCGTCGAAGCCGGAATGTCGATGTCCGCGATCATGTGACCGAACTGCTGGCGGATGTCGCGGGCGAGCCAGATCGCTCCGTCGTGAATCTTTCGGATCAGGATACGTCGGGGGACGTCGCCTTTCACCACGTCGAAGACCGGATGCACCTCGTTGTTGCGGGTTTCGAAGCCCCAGAAGCTGTCGTCTGGCGCGCAGAAGAGAGTCTCGTAGAAGAACCCGTTGCGGCAGATGGTGGCGGGATGATGCTTCGGGTTGACGAACTCTCCGGCATAGCCGTGGATCCGGCCGGTGCAGGCCATCCACTGGCGAGCCGTGTCGAAGGTGACGTAGTAGAAGCCCTCCAGCGACGTGCAGCCTGTGCAGGCCGTGATCCCGGCCTGCAGCGACGCCGAGTAGCCGATGTCGACGATCGCGGCACGGCTGGTGCCCGAAATGCCCTTCTCGCGGTAATGGGTCCGAAGGAAGGCCCGCTGGCGCGCGGCCTCCTCGAGGATCCTGGGTTCCAGAGTCCGGGCGGCCCGCACGAGGCGGTCGGCGTCCGCCTTGGCAATTGTCTGGT
This sequence comes from Rhodobacter sp. CZR27, assembly GCF_002407205.1. Taxonomy (NCBI): domain Bacteria; kingdom Pseudomonadati; phylum Pseudomonadota; class Alphaproteobacteria; order Rhodobacterales; genus Rhodobacter; species Rhodobacter sp. CZR27. The sequence goes on from NZ_CP023549.1 coordinate 583,737, forward strand.
CGACGGAAGTGAATCCGTCGTCGCGGAGCTGGTCCAGATCCTCATGCTCCAATGCGATATTGAACTTTCGGCGGAAGAAATCCGACAGGGTCATCGGCTGCAGAGAGCTGTTCACCAGAGCCACGATGTCGGCACGCGTTCGCAGCCCGGCAATTCGGAGGCTCCGGCGCGAGGCGTAAGCGTAGGCGACGCTCGGCCAGCCCTCGCTTTCCGGGTAGAGGATCTGCGCCATCTGCCAGAGGATCTTGCCGTCGCGAGACAGAAACGCCACATGTTCAAGGCCCCGCTCGCGAGCGGTCTTCATCGTCCAGGACAGGAACCCGAGAAGAGCGGGACCGAGGCCGGCGTACCCGAGAATGACGGGGTCGCCCCCGAAGTGAGTGATCGACGAGACCCCCTTTGCCTCGAAGTTGAAGAACCGGCGCTGGACGCTGCCGTAGACAATCGCTTCCGCCACGGACCGATTGCCGCGGTCAGGATACACGAGGGCACCGTATTTCTTGTTCTCTGCAACGTTCTGGAACGCGCTCTTGACATGGAAAGTCTGGATGCCCTTTCCTTTGGGGATCTTCACGTCCCCATGCGCATTGTCTCCCACATGCAGCCAGGCGCTGGCCGGAACCTTCTCGAGTTCCTTCACGGCGTCGAAGAGAGTGCCCTCGTGCTTGCGCAGGCCGAAGACCGACGACAGGTAGAGGGGCGTGTCAACCGGGTAGCCGCATTGTGCGATCAGGCGCTGGACGAACTCGCCCGGCAGATACATGTCCGAGACGAGAATGACACGGGCCCCACTCCTTGCCGCCTCGTCGAACAGTGTCCTGCCGATGGTCCGCGGAACGATGACACGCATCTCCTCCTCGCATTCGAGGTTGCGGATGCGTGACGCCACGTCGAGGTCGAGATCGCAGATCTGGGCGACCCGCGCGTAGATCATGTCGAGAGAGATCTCCTGCGTTTTCGTGTTCGTGGCGATCTCGGACCGAAGTTCGCGCTCGGCCTGGCGGCGGACGTGCTCGAAGTTCGGCACGGCGCCCTCCGTCAGCGCCCGGACTTTCGGCTCCATGATCCGGAATACGTGGACAGGCTGCTCCACGGTCCGTTCGATCAGGGTATCGAAGATGTCGAACGAGATCAGTTTCGGTCGATCCTTGGCGATCAAGGCGGAGAAACGCGCCTCGACCTCGGTGAACTGCTTCCCGAAGGCCTCGCCGACCTTTTCGCCAGCGCGCTTCAGCTTGATGGACGAGAGGAACGTGGAACGGTAGGACGGATCGAGGTGGAAGGCGTCAGGACTTTTCGTCCCGCACTTCAGCTGTTCGATCCATGCCCCGAGGAATGCCGGATCGTTGATCCGGTCACGCATCACGTGGTGGCGCGACAGCAGGTTCGCGACGAACTGGTCGCTTTGCCTGGCACTCATCGTCTCCTTGCCCGCCATCCAGTCTTTCAGGCTGGCATGGGTAGCGAAGCGCTCGAGGTGCGAGGCACCCAGCGAAACGAAGGGTTTCGACCAGAGCAGCGCCTGCAGTCCCACCGAAGAGGAAAAGGTTGCCACGGCATCCACCGAGTCGATGAGATACTGGCTGCTGAAGTCCAGCTTCTCGAAGGCCGGATCATGGATCAGGTTGGGCCAGCGTTTCCGCAGGACCTCCATGGTCTCGGTTCTGATGACGCTCCCGGCCGTAGCACCCGCCGTGTACTGTGTGACGACAACGCCCACGTCGGCAGGCAGGCTTTCCAGAACATGCATGAGCATGCCCATCTGGTCGCGGAACGGGCTGTCAGCCTGGAAGGCGTAGTGATCGCTGACCTGGAGCGGCAGCAGCAGCAGGCGCGGAAAGCGGCCCTTCACATCGAGCATGGTCCGCGGGAACGGATTGGACCGCGCCATCCGGGGCAGCACTTCGGCGCGGAGATCCGTCAGGAGTTGCACGGCTTCCGGCAACGGGATGTCCGATTTCAAGGCGTCGGCGTCGTCATGGGCGGTTCCGGAACGGAACAGACCCTTCGGATCCATGGTGTAGAGTTCGGGAAACGGCAGGCGGCTCAGGAACCCGGGCATGATGTTGAGGACGACAGCCTCGGGAAATGCGGTCTTCAGGAAGGGAACGGGGGTTTCCCAGCTGAGAATGACATCCGGCCGACCGGTCCCGGCCGCCTGGATGATGCTGCGCATCCGACCGGACAACTCGCCTTCGGGATCGCGGTAGAAGGTACTGTCGATGTTGTCCGTGGATCCGAAGGCCTCGCTGATCGTTCCCATCGAGATGGCGTGGACGGTCGGAAACTCCGGGAGTGCTTGGGCGCGTGCGGCGTCGAATTCCCCGGCGACGAGTTCCACCTTGTAGCCGAGGCGCGCCAGCGTGTCGGCAAGGGGCGCGAGCTTGTTTCGGAGGGCTCCCCAGAAGTAATCGATCTGCCCCCGTACGATGAAGGGCGAGACATAAATCAGGGCGATCGGTTTCATGGCGCGGGATCTCTTCTTCTGAAAAGGGGAATGACGCTTGGACCGGAAGGTCACCGGACCATCTGAAGTGCGACCGGTGCTGCAGCGGTCTCCTTTACCGTTCCCCCGAGCGATCCGCCCGGATGGCTCCGCCGGAAATCCTCGGGTGTCATCTTCATCATGCGGCTCACCGTCACCGCGAGCGCGTCGCCGATCGCGAGGCTCAGCGTGGTCGAGGTGGTCGGCGCGAGGCCGTGGACGCAGGCTTCGCGGACGCGGCCGTAGGCGATCACGATGTCGGACATGCGGGCGAGGGTGCTGGTCCGGGCTGAGGTCAGGCCGATGGTTGCGATCCCGTGGATCCGGCAGTAGTGGAGCAGGTCCGACAGTTCGGCGGTCTCGCCGGAATTGGACAGGGTCAGGACGACCGAGTCGCGGCCGACGATGCCGAGATCGCCATGGCTTGCTTCAGTGGCATGCAGGTGGATCGCAGGCTTGCCGAGTGAGCAGAAGGTTGCGGCGATCTTGCGGGCGATGTGACCCGACTTGCCGATGCCCGCCACGATCAGGGGCGCCTGACAGTGGGCGTGGATCATCTGCGCCGCCCGGGCGATCGAGTCGTCCACTTGGCGGGCGTAGGCCAGGATCGCCTCGGCTTCCGTCTCCAGGGTCTTGGTGATGACCTGCTGCAGATCGATGCCGGTGTTGAACATCTGGTTCACGACTTGTCTTTCCTTGTTCACGGATTAACAGCTTGCAGGCGGGCCAGGGAGTTCGCCGTGAGAAGATCTGATCGACGACCGACCGCTCGTTTGAGGCGGACGTTTTCTTCGCAGATCTCGGCAATTCGGGTCTTTGCCTCCCGCCGACCCGGCGGGGCATGAAAATCGCCGGGGACGAGAGCTTCCCGCCGGACACGGGCGAGGAAGCCCGAGACGAGATCTGCGTCGGCCGCTCGCGCCTCGGTCCAGAACCGGTCGATGTCGGCTACGGACCAGGCAAGTCCCGGGTGGGAATGGATCGCGCGGCCCGCGGTCAGCACCGGGACGCCCCGCATCAGGGCCACCAGTGCCGAGGAACTGGTGAGGGTCAGGAACCCCCGTGCCGTGTCGAGCGCCCGACCCAGAGAGCCGGATTGCGTCACGACGACCCGGTCCCCGATCCCGGCGGCTTCCGCCGCGGCCCGGATCGGGCCAGGCAGGGTGCTGCGGCCGCGATCCAGCGGATGGATCCGGAACACGAGGTCGGTCCCGGCCGGAGCTTTTACGGCGAAGGAGGAGATGACCTGGCGAATGAACCCTTGTTGCGTCCAGCCGTTCGCGCCGGAGAGAAGGCTGAGGTCGCCGGGAACCTGCAGGGCGACCAGGAAGGCGGGCCGGCCTCCGGTCTCGGTCTCCGCTGCGCGGTCGGCGACACCCCCATGGCGGAGGCGATGGAGCCCCGCACGGATCCAGCCAGCCGCTTCGGAGCCGGCCCGGAAGGACCGGTGCGACAGGGGGAAGGCGGATCCTTCCCCGGCGAGAGCCATGAGCCCGTAATGCAGGAAGGCGTGCCAGGCACAGGATCTGGCGCCCGCGAAGTCCGTCCCGGTCAGGTCCGGCATCGGCCAGCCGACGACGGGAGGAATCCGGCACAGCGGCGAATCCGCGTTATTGCCCCCGTCCTCGACCGTCACGAAGCCGGGGCGGATGTAGCCTTCCTCGAGCGACAGGACGCGGATGCCGCGAAGGGCCGCCATCTTTCGCGCCACTTCGTGGATCGGGCGGCTCGAGCCGAAGAGGATGATCACGTCCGGCTTCCAGTCGTCAAGCAGTGCGCGGCACCGCCGGCTCCAGTCAGCGAGGCCTCCCCTGACCGTCTCGCGCGACATGCCGGGCCGGAGACCGGTCAGGAAACGGTCTCCCAGGGTGAACAGCACCCTGTGGGCCGCCCAGCCGGCAGACTGCAGCATCTCCTGCAATTCCCCGAAGAAGGGTCCTACGGGTCCCTGTAGCAGCAGAGCTCGTGGCCCAGGAAGTGTGTCGCGTTGCAGAATCATGGAACGGGTTCGCGATAGGAAACGATCACGGGCCGAGATATGCGATCGTTTGCCTTACGTTTCCGTTACCCTGTGCAACAGAATTTCCAGAGCGTCAGTCGTTTTCATTCTCAATGATCAAAAACGCTTTGCGACCGTTGTCGACGACGCGGGCCATCAGGCGGAATATCTGACCTATTGGTGCACAAGCATTTTCGGGAAAAGACCTGTTCGTCATCTTGCACATGATGCTCCATCCTGCTCAGGCGGTGCAGCCTCTGTCAATTCCGGCACTTTTCCGATGGCGACTGCAGCCGAAGGCAGAACGGCAACGTCGGTTCATTTGCAGGCCTTTTGCCCCGGCCGGCGAAAGATGCATGTCCGAATCCAATACCGTCCAACGCGAGCCCGATGGGGGCTGCTTGTCCAGGTTGGACATCATTGCCGGGTCGTTTCGTGGCGTCAGTCGATTTCCTGACCAATCGACCCTGGCATTCTCGCTGTCACGCCTCAGGAATCGGACGCGGCCAGTGACGTCAGTCCGCCCATATCCAGCAAGGTCACACGCCCGTAGTGGCAGGCTATGAGACCCGTGGCCTCGAAATCCCGGACGATCTGATCGACACGCTGGCGCGTGGAGCCAATCAGATGCGCCAGCGTTTTCTGGGGAAGCTTGAGTGCAAGCTCAATCCCTGATCCCTGCGGTGTGCCGAAGCGATCCGCCAACACGAACAGCCTGTGGGCAAGCCGCTGCTCGAGGCAAAGCGAGGAATAGACATCGAGCGCCTGCAAGACCTGACCGAGCCGACCGGCCTCCAGACGCAGGAATGATCGAACAAGCTCCGGATGGTGGTCAGGAGGCCGTTCAAGTCCTGCAACTGAAGATGCACGACCACGGCGTCCGTGAAAGCCTCGGCATCGTGAAGGCGTGCGCTTCCAGAGAACGCGGCAACTTCTCCGAAGCAGAAGCCGGCATCGTAGGAATCGAGGATGGTCTGGCGCCCCTTCGGGGAAACTCCGGATACGCAGACCACGCCCTCGACGACGACATAGAGCCCGTCGCCGACCTCTCCCCGAGAGAAGATCCGCTGCTGCATGACCAGCTTGCGGACCCGCAGCGCGCCGAGGAGTTTCCGCCGCACGTCCTCCGGCAGGTTCCTGAACCAGTCCGCGCGCAGCAGGACCGGCTCGAAAGGGCGACCGTCGGTGTCGACATCAGGACATCGCGCAGGTCGGGAAAACCGTAAATCCTGGACAGATCCGGACCGGCGGCATGCCCTACGGTTTCGGCCGAAAGCTCCGAAGTCCATCGCGTATCCGACTGGACGCAGGTATCCGAGACGGAGGACTAGCATGGGCTATCTTTCGCGCGGCCTGTTCATCGCCGCCGGGTTCGCGGGATCGGTCGTTTCAGCGCAGAAGACCGCGGAACAGGCCTTGATCCTGCACGATGTCAGGGTGTTCGACAGCGCGAAGGCGATCCTCCGGCCGCCCGGCGACGTTCTGGTCGCCGGCGAACGGGGGGCCCGGATGTGGCACGCCGAGCAGGTGCCTGCGACACGCCAGGGAACTCCACCGTGCCTGTTGATGCGGCGATGTCCGACCGTCGGTTCATGACCGCGGACCGGCTATTCCGGCAGGAGGAGTCGGTCCTGATCTTCCATCACCGCACAGGATGGCTCCCCCTGCCGGGGGTTACTTCCGGCCGGACTTGCGGAGCGGCTTAGGGGGCGGGGGCAGGGCCGCGAGCGCCGCGTCGCGTTCGAGCCGTGCCGCCCGCAGGCGCGCAACCTGCGCATGTCGCGCATCGGTCTCGGCGGCGACAATCGCCTTCGCGGCCGCGTCGGCGCGCTGTGCGGCATGGCCGGGACTGGCCCGGAAGGCATCGGACTTGGGGGATCGCATTCCTGTTCCTTGTTCTGTCATGGGGAACCTCGTGTCGGGCATGATCCGGCACGTCGGGATCCGGGCAAATGCACCCCGCTATCCCGGCTCAGGGCTTCTTCGCGGTGCCCGAGCCGGACGACGGCGAGAGGGCCGCGTGGGCGCTTGTCACCGCGACCACAACAGGTGCCTTCTTCGGCTGTTTCGGTTTCTTCGTCTGCCGATTTCCGCGGATGTTCATGCCCTTGGCCATGTGGCTCTCCGGTTGAAGGGTTCCGGCGGAATGCGCCGGTCGTGGTTGCGAGGGACGCGACGCGGGCCGTCGATGGAGGAAGCAAGTGCCGGCAGGCGCTTCAGGTGCCGTCCGATCTCGGCCGGAAGGCAGGGCACGGCGTTGATACGAACTGAAGTTCAAATGGGGACGCGGGATCCCCGAAACAAGGGCTGACCGAGAGCCGGGGGCCTTCCGCGTCCGATGGCCATCTGACATTGCAAATGCCCGCTCCAGGATCTCGCGCCGATTTCGGTCCACTGGTGAGGGCTGCCACGGCGGCCCATCAAGGGGAGTTGCCGTGGAACGGTGCGCTTCCACCGGAACGTTTCCTTTCTTGGCGCGTTCCGCCTCGGTGGCCATGCTGCCGCCGAGACCCGCCGCGATCAGCGCCGAGGTCGAAGCTATCCCTCAACCGAAGGGAAAGTTCTGGCGCGGGATCCGGTTCTGCAGCACGATCGGGCACGGGGACCGGCGCGAGCGTTGTCCCATCGATCTCCGCGCTCCGGATGGTGCCCTGCCGCGGGATCGCGCGGCCGTTGCCTGGCAGATCCGGGCGCCGTGCCGGACGGGTGAGAGTGGACACCGCGCGCACGACTGTTCCAGACGCATGACGCGCCCTGCGGATCGGGAGCGGACCCCGAGACAGGAGAACCATCATGACCGACCGCATCGTCCGATCCACCGCAGTGTTCCTGCGGCCGTTCCGCCTGCCCGGCTTCGACGCGGAACTTCCGGCAGGCCGATATCTGCTGGATACCGAGATCCTGCCTCCTGCGGGCATGGCGGATCCGGTCGCATGGCGGGCGTCGGTGGTGATCCATCTCCATCCCGCCACAGACATGCCCGACCTCGCCCGCGCCCTGACCGTGCGGCTGGCCGATATCGACGCGGCGATCGCGCGCGACGAAGCGTCGGGCCAGTCCCTCGACCAGTTCTTCCTGCAGGCGATGCTGGACGATCCCATGATCCGGCTGGTCATGGAGGCCGACGGAGTCACCGAGGCGGACCTGCGCCGCCTCTATGAGCCATGACCCGTCCGGGGGCAATGTCGCGGCACGTGGCCCGCGACACCCCTGCGAGGCTGGCCCTGGCGGTTCCGGCATATATTTTCCGCCTTGGCTTGCATTGGCGAGGGATCTCTGTCATGCAGGTCGGGCAAAGCATCCTCTTTCGACCTTCTGTTTCCTTGCGGCTTCAGTTGCGACTCTGACGAGACTGAGCCAGGCCACCGCATTCAGCGGGTGGCATCCGGAAAAAGGAAACATCACGATGGCCAACGGCACCGTGAAATGGTTCAATGCCACCAAAGGCTTCGGCTTCATCGCCCCGGCGGGTGGCTCCAAGGACGTGTTCGTCCATGTCACCGCGCTGGAACGCGCCGGCATCCGTCAGCTCAATGACGGCCAGGCCGTGACCTTCGATCTCGAGCGCGATCGCAACGGCCGCGAATCGGCGACGAACCTCGTCCTCGCCTGATTGCCGCGAGATACCGACAGGATGACGGGCGGCACTGCCGCCCGTTTTTTCATGTCCGCCCTCATCCCTTCGCGGGCGCCTCATCCGTGACGGGAGGGCCAAGCGGTGGGCGCTTGTGGCAAGGCTACGCTCGGCCAGCGCGCAGGAACCGGCACGGCTGCACCATGGCCTGCCCCCATGGAGTGGTCCGGCTGATTCTTGGCGCATGACGGGTCCCGACGCTACGCTTGGGGTGGCCGGTGTAGCGGGTTCGGGTGGCGAAGCTGGCCACTGTGCACTGCCCGTGGTGGATCACGATCTGCGCCTCGGCGGACGCCCAGGCGCTTGCAGGTCGCCTCGCCGCTCCCGCGTGACAGGACGATCGGGATCCGCCGCGTCGTTCAATTGACGGCTGCCGACCGAGGTGACAGGTTCGTGCAAGAGGTCTTGCCCCGGCACCGGGGATGCACGATGCCGGCGAGGCAGAAGACGGTCCGCATGTATGACAAGCACCCCATCCGGCTCTCGATCCTGCACATGGTGCCTGCGGTGGCCGAAAGGCATGGCGTGTCCTGCGGACCGCTCGTGGCGAGCGTGGGCCTTGCGTGCGACGAACTGGGCGGGGACGGACGCGTCGTCAGGCGCGGCCAGGTTTCGGCCCTCCTGCGCCATCTCGCCCGCCGTGCCGGAGAGCCGACCATCGGCTTCGATCTCGCCCATGCCGCCGATCCGGTGCGACTCGGACCTGCGGGAGAGGCCTTCTTCGCGGGCCGCACCCTTCGCGAATGCCTGTTCGCCCACATCTGCCACATGCCCTGGCTGCAGGGCGGCGTGACGCTGCGTCTCGTCGAGCGGAATGGCCGGGCCTTCTGGCACCACCGGTTCGCGAGCGCCGATCCCGAACAGGCCAGGGTCCTGAACGAGGCGGTCGCGGGGTTCCTCACCTCCGCGATCCGCAGCATCTGCGGCGACCCGGACCTGCCGCTCCATGTCCTGCTGCCCCATCGGGCGCACGCGCCGGCCCGCCTCTATGACGAGAAGCTGCGCACCGCGGTCTCGTTCCGGCCGGGCCCCGAGACGGTGGTGTCCTTCGACGCGCGTCATCTCGAGGCGCCGAACGTGCTGCTCGCGCCCCGCGACCTTGGCCGGGGCGCGGTCGCATTGAAGGGGCGGGACGCGGTGATCGACGATGCGACGCTGATCGCAAGCCTGCATCTCATGCTCTCGACCGGCTCGGCCTCGGGGGTGCCGAGCCTGCTTGACGCCGCGCGCACGCTGGGCATCCCGGGCCGAAGCCTTCAGCGGCGGCTCGCGGCACTCGACACCTCCTTCGAGCGGCTGGTGGACGAGTGGCGCCGGACCCGTGCGCTGGAGATGCTGGCCGAGGGCGCGGCCGTCGGCATGATCGCCCATCGTCTCGGCTATTCCCACGCGGCCCATTTCACCCGGGCCTTTCGCCGCTGGCAGGGCATGTCGCCCAGCGATCACCGCCGCCGACTGACGTACTGAGCGCCCCGCCGGCCCCTCGGCCGCGCCTGAATACCGGCATCCTGCATGCATGTTGGCGCGAGATGGCAATTGCCCGTCCGGCCGCTTCCCGAAAAGATGACGTGGCAGCGCGGAGGTTGGGCCTCCGCCGCAGAAGGCATCAGCGACAGGGCCGCGACCCTGGCGCCGGATCCGTCCGGCGGCCGGAGGCGCGTGGCGTGACGCGAGGGGGGGAAGAGTGTCGCAGGCACGCGTGGAAGCCCGAGCATGTCCTGCCGGGGACGGCCGCGAGATGGTCTGGCTCGAGGGCGGCGTCTTCCACATGGGCTCGGATCGGCACTATCCCGAGGAAGCGCCGGTCCACCGCGCGGCGGTCGAGGGTTTCTGGATCGACCGATACCCTGTCACCAACCGCGATTTCGCCCGCTTCGTCGCCGCCACCGGCCATGTCACGGGTGCCGAGCGCCCGCCGCGGCCCGAGGACTATCCCGACGCCGATCCCGCACTGCTCGTTCCCGGCTCGATCGTTCTGCGCCGCCCCGGGCACGGTGCCGATCCCCGGGACTGGAGGGGCTGGTGGTGCTACCTGCCCGGCGCCTGCTGGCGCCATCCCCAAGGACCGGGCAGCACGACGGACGGGATCGAGGATCATCCGGTCGTCCATGTCTGCCACGAGGATGCGGCCACCTATGCGGCCTGGGCGGGCAAGGCCCTTCCGACCGAGGCCGAATGGGAGTTCGCCGCCCGCGGCGGGCTTGACCGGGCCGAGTTCGCCTGGGGAGAGAGCCTCGTTCCGGACGGGCGACACCGCGCGAACACCTGGCAGGGACGCTTTCCGGTCGAGAACCTGGCCGAGGACGGCTACGAGGGCACCTCGCCCGTCAGAGCCTTCCCGCCCAACGGCTACGGGCTTTTCGACATGATCGGCAATGTCTGGGAATGGACCGACGACCGGTTCCGCCCCGACCACGCATCCATGGCGGCACGCTCCTGCTGCCAGCCCCGGCCCGGCCCGGCCAGCGGCCCCGCGCGCAGGGTGCTCAAGGGCGGCTCGCATCTCTGCGCGCCCAACTACTGCCAGCGCTACCGCCCCGCCGCCCGGCAGGGCCAGACCCCCGATTCCGCCTCGGGTCACATCGGCTTCCGCTGTGTCCTGAGGCCCGCCCGCACATGAGGACAGCATGACCGACCATCCCGCCTCTCCCGCCCCGACCGACAGGTCGCCGATGACCCGACGCGACGTTCTGGCCGGCTCGGCGGGATTCCTTGCCGCGATCGCGGGCCTCTCGGCGCTGGCCGATCCCGCCCGCGCCCGCGAGGTGGCCCGGCCGCACATCGTCTACATCCTTGCCGACGATCTCGGCCATGCGGACGTGGGCTTCCTCGGCTCGGACATCCTGACGCCGAACCTCGACAGGCTCGCGGCCGACGGGGCAAGGCTGCGGCAGTTCTACACCCAGCCGCTCTGCACCCCGACGCGCGCGGCCCTGATGACCGGGCGCTATCCGATGCGCTACGGCCTGCAGACCGGGGTGATCCCCTCGGGCGCAAGCTATGGGCTCGACACGGCCGAGGTGCTGCTGCCGCAGGTGCTGAAGCAGGCCGGCTACCGCACCGCGCTGGTGGGCAAGTGGCACCTGGGCCATGCGGATCGGAAGTTCTGGCCGCGCCAGCGGGGCTTCGACTATTTCTACGGCCCTCTCGTGGGCGAGATCGACCATTTCCGGCACGAGGCGCACGGCGTCACCGACTGGTATCGCGACAACGACCTGCTGAAGGAGCCGGGCTACGACACCGAGCTGTTCGGCGCCGATGCGGTGCGGCTGATCGACGGCCATGACGCGGCCGAGCCGCTCTATCTCTACCTCGCCTTCACCGCGCCCCACACGCCCTATCAGGCCCCCGAGGCCTGCCTCGCGCGCTATCCCGGCATCGAGGATCCGGCTCGCAAGGCCTATGCGGCGATGATCTCCTGCATGGACGACCAGATCGGCCGGGTGATCGAGGCGCTGGAACGGAAGGGAATGCGCGAGAACACGCTCGTCATCTTCCACAGCGACAATGGCGGCACGCGCTCGAAGATGTTCGCGGGCGAATCCGCCGTTGCCGGGGACCTGCCGCCCCGCAACGATCCCTTCCGCGAGGGCAAGGGCACGCTCTACGAGGGCGGCACGCGGGTCGTGGCGCTTGCCAACTGGCCGGGCCGGATCGAGACCGGCGACGCGCAGGGTGTCATGCATGTGGTGGACATGCTGCCGACCCTTGCCTCGCTGGCGCAGGCGGACCTGTCGGGGACGCGGACGCTCGACGGGCTCGACGTCTGGCAGACGCTGGCCGCGGGCCAGGCCTCGCCGCGCGACGAGATGGTCTACAACATCGAACCGACGCAGGGCGCGCTGCGGCTGGGCAAGTGGAAGCTCTACTGGCAGCCCGTGCTGCCGCCGCGGGTCGAGCTGTTCGACCTCGAGGCCGATCCCGCCGAGACGGTGAACCTCGCCGAGGCGGAGCCGGCGAAGCTGGCCGAGATGCAGGCCCGGGTGGTCGAGCTTGCGCGCACGATGGCGCCGCCGCTCTTCTATGCGAGTGCCTTGCAGTCGACCCTCTCGGCGCCGCTTGCAACACCGCAGGATGCCGTGCAGGCCGCGACGCAGGGCGCGGACTGACGCCTGCGCCGCGCGGGCTGGCCGCCCGCGCCCACTCTCTCCCTTCACAGGACAATCTGTCATGTCGCTTCGCACCCTGCCCGCATCCGTGCTGCTCTGCCTCTCTGCCGGCGCGGCTGTGGCCCAGACCGCTGACGAGCCGCGCCTCATCCTCAGTGGCTATCTCTTTGCCAGCGCCCTCACTGGCCGCGCCTCGAGCTTCGAGGGCCTGCCCCCTGCCGACCTGGACCTCTCCTTCGGCGACGTGCTGGAGGATCTGGAGGGCGGGATCATGGGGGCCGCCGACTATCGCTTCGGCGGCTGGAGCCTGCTCGGTGACCTCATGCTCACCCAGGTCCGCCCCGGCGGCACGCTCCCCGGTCCGCTGGCAAGCAACCTCGAGCTGCGCCAGCGGTCCGCGACGCTGCAGGCCACCCTCCTGCGCGAGATCCTTGCCACGCCGGTCCTGAGCGTCGATCTGGGGGCGGGGCTGCGTTACTGGCACCTCGACAACAAGGTGTCGAGCAATTCGGAGGCCCTGGACTACCGGACGGCCTCGCAGGACAGGGACTGGGTCGATCCGGTGCTGGCCGCCCGTCTCCGCGCCCGGCTGGACGAGGCGTGGAGCCTGACACTCGTGGCCGATCACGGCTTCTCGGGCGTGGGCTCGGACGAGACATGGCAGCTCATCGGGACACTCGACTATCGCTGGACCGAGCGGCTCTCGCTGCGGATGGGCTACCGCGTGCTCTCGACCGACCTTCGCGACGATGGCTTCGTCTATGACGTGACGATGCGCGGCCCGGTCATCGGTCTGAGTTACAGGTTCTGAAGCGCGACCCGCTTGTCCGACGCCAGGACGGCTGCTTGGCGACCGCATCCGCGCCATGCGATCCGCGAGGACTGACGGCGGCGGGCGGCTGCGGTCGGGCCGTTGCGCGCCCCGGTCATCAGGAGCCCGTCTGGACGGCACGGCATCCGGCCGCCGCGCCAGGGATCGGCTGGCCATGCCATCTCGGCCAGTATGGCCGCCAGAACACGGACACGCTTCCCCGACACCCGCGCGACCGGTCCCGGTGCCTGCCGTCCACGGAGCGATGGCAGTTCATGGTCCGCGAGGTGGCCCCCGCGGTTGCTGCCAGCGACAGTCATTTCCCGGCACCGATGTCCGAAAATCGGACGCTCGGCGCCCGTCCTGTCTGCTACAGTGCCGCCGTCGCATCGATCTGCAACAGCGGGGCCGGGAAGACCAGTCAAGGCACAGGGAACCCGATTGACAGGAATTGCCATTCGTTCGGGGAGGAGCAGATGGCACGCACCTTGGGGAAGGGCGATTGGGAAGAGTTCATGGCCGTTGGCCGCATTCCTCCCGATATCCGACAGGACGTCCTGCAAAGCTGGAAGCGTTCCGCTGCCTATCGGGTGGCCGGTCTGAAGCACGCGCCGTTGCTGAGCGAGGAGAGCCTGTTCGCGCGCAGGACGTTCGAAAGGCGCCTCAGGGCCGGGGCGAAGACGGCCCTGGCACGGGCGGGCAAGCTGCTCGACGGCACGGAAAACATCCTGCTGCTCTGCGACCGGACCGGGGTTGTCCTCGATGCCGTGGGCGACGAGGCGACGCTTGCGCGCGGCCGAGAGAACCATCTGCATCTGGGCGGGCACTGGACCGAAGATGCCATCGGCACGAACGCGATCGGCACCGCGCTGGCGGCCGGCCGCCCGATGGTCGTCCGGGAAGCCGAGCATTTCTGCGAGGAGATCCAGCGGTGGAACTGCGCGGCGACGCCGATAACGGATCAGGGGTCGGGAATGCTGCTGGGCGTGATGGACATTTCATGGCCAAGCGGCATGCCCCAGGCCAACGCGGTTGCCCTGTCCGCGGCGCTCGCGCTGCAGGTGGAGTCGGAACTCACGCGCCTTCTCGCCCGTGAGCGCGAGGCGCTGATGGAGCAGCTGCATCTGCGCCGCCTGCGCCGCGGCAACGAGCCCATGCTGATCGTGGATCGATGCGGCGCGGATGTCCTTGCGACCGAGGATTTCGCGCGCTTCTGCGACGACGACCGGACCCTGACGGCGCTGCGCGCGCGCATCCCGGAGCTGATCGACCAGACGCCCGAGGCCATCGGCGAGGCGCTGTCCGATTGCCTGCCGGGAACCGACCTCGAGGTCATCGCGACCGGGAACGATGCCATCGGCGTCCTGATCTCGCTGCGCCGCAGCCGGGCCCATGCGGCCGATGCCAACGCGGACCTCATCAAGATCGGGGCGGCGGGGGTGGCGAGTTCCGTCCTTTGCACGCAGGCGCAGAGGTTGGCGCTGACCAACATCCCGCTGCTGATCGAGGGCGACACCGGGGTTGGCAAGACGTTCCTCGCGCAGGCGATCCACCGTGCCAGCCCGCAGGCCGAGGGTCCGTTCGAGCTGATCGACTGTTCCCGGCTCATGGCCGACCGGCTCTGCGAGGATCTCGCGCATGGCCGGATCGGCGCGACGAGCGGCGTGCTCTGCCTGAACGGCCCGGCAGAGGCGCCGCCCGAGGTCCAGAAGCTGCTGCTGAACCTTGTGGAGGACGTGTCGCGCGCGGGGATGCGCGTGATCGCGCTGTCGGTCCGACGGCTTTACGGCGCGGTGCAGCGCGGAGAGTTCCGCAGCGATCTCTATTACCGCATTGCAGGCGCGCGGCTCGAGATCCAGCCCCTTCGCGAACGGCCCGACGAGATCCTGCCCCTGCTTCAGCAACTGGTGCTGCGTCATGCCGCCGAGGGCAACAGGCGGGAGCTGCGCTTCACCTCGCAGGCCACGGCGGCGCTGGCCGCCTATCCATGGCCGGGCAACCTGCTGGAGATGAAGAACCTGATCGCGACGCTCGATGCGCTCTCGCCGACCGGCCTGATCGACGAGCGGACGCTGCCGGCCGAGTTCCGCGCAGCCTCAAAGGGCGCAGGAGGCGACACGCTGCGGGACAAGGAGCGACTCGAGATCCTTGGCGCAATCGAGGCCGAGGCGGGCAACCTTTCGCGTGCGGCGCAGCGGCTGGGCATCGCGCGCTCCACGCTTTACCTCAAGCTCGACAGCTACGGCATTCCGCGGTCGCGGCAGCCCTGACTTGGCGTCCGCAGCATGTCCGTCGGGCCGGACGATAATCGGACAGCCCTGCGGCCCCTTGCATCCCTAGCCTGATCGCAGCCGCCCGCTCTGGGGGCGGCCTCAGGGAGGGAGGAAAATACCGTGCCACTGGACAAGCCGAACAGCCGGTCCGTGCAGGTGCTGGGCATCGACGCCGGCGGAACCATGACCGACACGTTCTTCGTCGATGCCGATGGCGACTTCGTCGTCGGCAAGGCGCAATCGACGCCCGACAACGAGGCGCGCGGCCTGATCGAGTCGAGCCGCGAGGGGCTCGCGCACTGGGGGTTGAGCCTTGAGGACGCACTGTCCTCGATCCAGACCGGGGTCTATTCCGGCACCGCGATGCTGAACCGCGTGGTGCAGCGCAAGGGGCTGAAGTGTGGCCTCATCGTCAATGCGGGGATGGAGGACTTCCACCGCATGGGCCGCGCGATCCAGGCCTATCTGGGCTTCGCCTACGAGGACCGCATCCACCTGAACACCCACTACTACGACCCGCCGCTTGTGCCGCGCCACCTGACGCGCGGCGTGATGGAGCGGGTGGACATGTCGGGCGACGTGGTGATCCCGCTGCGCGAGGACACCGCCCGTCAGGCCGCGCGCGACCTGATCGCGCAAGGGGTCGAGGGGATCGTGATCTCGCTCTTGCACAGCTACAAGAACCCCGGGCACGAGCGGCGCGTGCGCGACATCGTGCGGGAAGAGATCGAGAAGGCGGGCAAGACGATCCCGGTCTTCGCTTCGACCGACTACTACCCGGTGCGCAAGGAGACCCACCGCACCAACACGACGATCCTCGAGGCCTATGCCGCGGAACCCTCGCGGCAGACGCTGAAGAAGATCACCAGTGCCTTCAAGGACAACGGCTCGAAGTTCGACTTCCGCGTCATGGCCACGCATGGCGGCACGATCAGCTGGAAGGCCAAGGAACTGGCACGCACCATCGTCTCGGGGCCGATCGGAGGCGTGATCGGGGCGAAGTATCTGGGCGAGACCCTGGGCTACCGTAACATCGCCTGCTCGGACATCGGCGGCACCTCGTTCGACGTGGCGCTGATCACCCAGAACGAACTGACGATCCGCAATGACCCTGACATGGCGCGGCTGGTGCTGTCCCTGCCGCTCGTCGCCATGGACTCGGTCGGCGCCGGCGCGGGCTCGTTCATCCGGCTGGATCCCTACACCAAGGCGATCAAGCTGGGGCCGGATTCTGCGGGCTACCGCGTCGGCGTCTGCTGGGAGGCGTCGGGCATTGAGACGGTGACGATCTCGGACTGCCACGTCATCCTCGGCTACCTGAACCCCGACAACTTCCTCGGCGGGCAGGTGAAACTGGATCGCCAGCGGGCGTGGGACGCGATGAAGGTGCAGGTGGCCGACCCCTTGGGCCTCTCGGTCGAGGATGCGGCGGCCGGCGTGATCGAGCTGCTCGACAGCGACCTGCGCGACTACCTGCGCTCGATGATCTCGGGCAAGGGCTACAGCCCGGCGTCGTTCACCTGCTTCAGCTATGGCGGGGCGGGGCCGGTCCACACCTACGGCTACACAGAAGGTCTGGGCTTCGAGGACGTCATCGTGCCCGCCTGGGCCGCGGGCTTCTCGGCCTTCGGCTGCGCGGCGGCGGATTTCGAATACCGCTACGACAAGTCGCTGGACCTCAACATCGCGGAGACGGCGTCGGACGACCTTAAGGTCGCCGAGGCGCGGACGCTGAACGAGGCGTGGCACGAACTGACCGAGCGCGTGCTGGAGGAGTTCGAGCTGAACGGCTACAGCCGCGAGCAGGTCCAGCTGCAACCCGGCTTCCGGATGCAGTATCGCGGCCAGCTGAACGACCTCGAGATCGAAAGCCCGATCCAGTCCGCGAAGACCGCGGCCGACTGGGACAAGCTGGTGGCGGCCTTCAACGACACCTACGGGCGGGTCTACGCGGCCTCGGCACGCTCGCCGGAACTGGGCTATTCGGTCACCGGCGCCATCATGCGCGGCACGGTGCCGATCCCGAAGCCGAAGATCCCGAAGGAGCCCGAGGTGGGGCCCACCCCGCCGGAAGAGGCGAAGCTCGGCACCCGCAAGTTCTACCGCAAGAAGAAGTGGGTCGATGCGCAGCTTTACCGGATGGAGATGCTCCAGCCCGGCAACCGCATCACCGGCCCCGCGATCATCGAATCCGACGCCACGACCTTCGTCGTGCCCGGCGGCTTCGAGACCTGGCTCGACGGGCATCGCCTGTTCCACCTGAAGGAAGTGTGAGGGAGGGCACGACCATGAACGCACCAATGAAGCTCAAGGGCATCGTCCGCGGCGGCCAGACGCTGAAGCAGCACCGTGACGAGATCATGTCGGAAACGAAGCGCACCGGCCATTATGCCGGGCTGAAGAAGATGGCGCTGCGCGACAGCGACCCGATCCTCTACAACAAGCTGTTTTCGCGGCTGCGGGCCGGTGTGGTCGACGCCCGCGAGACGGCGAAGAAGATCGCGGCCTCGCCCATCGTCGAGCAGGAGGGGGAACTCTGCTTCACCCTCTACAACGCGGCGGGGGATTCGATCCTGACCTCGACGGGGATCATCATCCACGTCGGCACCATGGGCGCCGCGATCAAGTACATGATCGAGAACGACTGGGAGAGTAACCCCGGCGTCAAGGACAAGGACATCTTCTGCAACAACGACAGCCTCATCGGCAACGTCCACCCCTGCGACATCCACACGATCGTGCCGATCTTCCACAAGGGCGAGCTGATCGGCTGGGTCGGCGGCGTGACCCATGTCATCGACACCGGGGCAGTGGGCCCCGGCTCGATGACCACGGGGCAGGTGCAGCGCTTCGGCGACGGCTACTCGGTCACCTGCCGCAAGGTCGGCGAGAACGACACGCTCTTCCGCGACTGGCTCCACGAAAGCCAACGCGCGGTCAGGACCACGCGCTACTGGATGCTGGACGAGCGCACCCGCATCGCCGGCTGCCACATGATCCGCCGCATGGTCGAGGAGGTGATCGCCGAGGAAGGCATCGAGGCCTACTGGCAGTTCGCCTACGAGGCAGTGGAGCACGGCCGCCTCGGCCTTCAGAACCGCATCAAGGCGATGACCATCCCGGGCAAGTATCGCCAGGTGGGCTTCGTCGACGTGCCCTACGCCCATGACGACGTGCGCGTGCCCTCCGACTTCGCCAAGGTCGACACGATCATGCACACGCCGTCAGAGATGACGATCCGGCCGGACGGCACGTGGCGGCTCGACTTCGAGGGGTCCTCGCGCTGGGGCTGGCACACCTACAACGCCCATTCGGTCAGCTTCACCAGCGGAATCTGGGTGATGATGACCCAGACGCTGATCCCGACCGAGATGATCAACGACGGCGCGGCCTACGGGACCGAGTTCCGCCTGCCCAAGGGCACCTGGATGAACCCCGACGACCGGCGGGTGGCCTTCGCCTACAGCTGGCATTTCCTCGTCAGCTCGTGGACGGCACTGTGGCGAGGCCTCAGCCGGGCTTACTTCGGCCGCGGCTATCTTGAGGAGGTGAACGCAGGCAACGCCAACACCTCGAACTGGCTGCAGGGTGGCGGCTTCAACCAGTACGACGAGATCCACGCGGTGAACTCGTTCGAATGCGCGGCCAACGGGGTGGGGGCGACGGCAATTTCGGACGGCCTCAGCCATGCCGCCGCGATCTGGAACCCCGAGGGCGACATGGGCGACATGGAGATCTGGGAGCTGGCCGAGCCCCTGATCTATCTCGGCCGCCAGATCAAGGCCTCCTCGGGCGGCGCCGGCAAGTACCGCGGCGGTTGCGGCTTCGAAAGCCTGCGCATGGTCTGGAACGCCAAGGACTGGACCATGTTCTTCATGGGCAACGGCCATATCAGCTCGGACTGGGGGCTGATGGGCGGCTACCCGGCGGCCTCGG
Organism: Rhodobacter sp. CZR27; assembly: GCF_002407205.1. Taxonomy (NCBI): domain Bacteria; kingdom Pseudomonadati; phylum Pseudomonadota; class Alphaproteobacteria; order Rhodobacterales; genus Rhodobacter; species Rhodobacter sp. CZR27. The sequence goes on from NZ_CP023549.1 coordinate 602,984, forward strand.
GCTACCGCTTCGAGGCGCATGACACCGGCCTGCACGAGATCATCGCGAAGGGCGGCGACATCCCCCATGGCGGCGACACCGACCCCGAGAACCCGGTCTGGGACGGGATGCTGAAGGACGCGCGGATCAAGCGCGACAAGCAGGCCATCACCACCGAGGCCATGTTCAAGGACTATGACCTCTACCTCAACTACATGCGCGGCGGCCCGGGCTTCGGCGACCCGCTCGACCGCGAGCCGCAGGCGGTGGCCTGCGACGTGAACGGCGGCTACCTGATCGAACGCTTCGCCGACAGCGTCTATGGCGTGGCGCTGGTGAAACAGGCTGACGGCCTCTTCGGCGTGGACGAGGCCGCCACCGAGGCCCGCCGCGCCGCGATCCGGCGCGAGCGTCTGGCCAAGGCCGTGCCCACCCGCGACTGGATGGCCGGCGAGCGCGAGCGCATCCTGAAGAAGGAGGCGGGCGTGCATGTCCAGCAGATGTATGCGGCCTCCTTCAAGCTGGGGCCGCGCTGGGAGGAGGGCTTCCGCAAGTTCTGGGACCTGCCGGTCGACTGGCGGCTGATGGAGGCGGACCTGCCGATCCCGTCCTATGGCCGGGAATATTCGATGGACCTTTCCGAACTGCCGGACGTGAAGACCGTCCAGTTCGTCGAGGAGTGACCCAACCGGCGCCGCGCGCGGGCCGCGCGCGGCGCCCCATCCTTCAGCGAGGAATTTGCAATGGCTTACACCCGGACCAAGATCAAGGATCTCGTCGACGGCAAGATCGACCGCGACACGCTCCACACCATGCTCGCGACGCCCAAGGACAAGGAGCGGTTCGAGATCTACCTCGGGATCCTGCAGGAGCAGGTGCCGTGGGATGATCGCATCATCCTTCCGCTCGGGCCGAAGCTCTACATCGTCCAGCGCAAGGCGGACCACAAGTGGGTGGTGAAGTCGCACGCCGGCCACGAGTTCTGCGACTGGCGCGAGAACTGGAAGCTCCACGCCGTGATGCGGGTGCGCGAGACTGCGGCCGAGATGGAGGAGATCTACCCCCGCCTCATGGCGCCCACGACCTCGTGGCAGGTGATCCGCGAATACTACTGCCCGGTCTCGGGCGATCTGCTCGACGTCGAGGCGCCGACGCCGTGGTATCCGGTGATCCACGATTTCGAACCGGATGTGGATGCCTTCTACACCGATTGGCTCGGCATGCAGATCCCCGAAAGGGCGGCCTGACCACCCGCCCCGCGTCACGGCCAAACCCGCGGCCGTGACGTCTTCCCCAGGTCCGCCGGTTCCAAGAGGCGCGTCTCGCCCTTCCCGCAGCCGGGCGCACCGCGCTGAGACTGCTGCAATTCGACGGGGTGGCCCTGTTCGACCCGATCGCGCAGCGGATGCGTGAAGGTCAGCCCGATGATGCGGCACCTGCCCATCCTGGTCCGATTCGGCCCCCGCCGTCGGGATGGTAGCGGCCGGGTTTGTCGCGTCGCAACAGGTGTGCGGCCGGCCGGACGAGGAGCAGCGGTCGGTTTCCGGTGCATTGCGACGACGACTACCGGATGCCGCGCGGCTTCCACTTGCGGGCAATCAGACTCCGACGTCCCCAGGGCGTTCACGCCGCCGCTCCCGTTCATCAGCATGCCGCGCCTGACCCGGATCGCCGATATGGCGCTGGGCCCGAACGTGAGCCATGGCGAAGACGCCCGTTCGCATTACTTCAGCGAGACCGCCCCTGCCGCCGCGGCGGAGCCGAAGGAGTTGATGATCATTCCGGGGCCATCCATCTCGATACCTGCGACCGGGCCAACGTCATCCCGTTCGACAGGGTGCGGGCCGTCTTCACCTGCATCTGGCCTGATGCGGCAAGCGCTCCCGGCCGACGCCGGGTATATCCAGACCCCGAGGCGCCGCGGTTTCGCGATCGCGGCCCGCTCCCGATCCGAAAAGGAGACAACCATGGTCGTCAAGGCCTACGGCACCCAGGCCGCCACCCTGCCACTCGAGCCGATGGACATCACCCGCCGCACGGTCGGCGCGCATGACGTGCAGATCGAGATCCTGTTCTGCGGCATCTGCCATTCGGACCTGCATCAGGCGCGCAGCGAATGGGCAGGCACGCTCTACCCCTGCGTTCCCGGCCACGAGATCGTCGGCCGCGTCGCGGAGGTGGGCGCCCATGTCACCGCCCACAAGCCCGGCGATCTGGTGGGTGTGGGCTGCATCGTCGACAGCTGCCGGCACTGCGCGGAGTGCGACGAGGGGCTGGAGAACTACTGCGACGGCATGGTCGGCACCTACAACGGGCAGACGGCGGATCCGCCCGGGCACACGCTCGGCGGCTATTCGCAGCAGGTCGTGGTGCATGAGCATTATGTCCTGAAGATCACCCACCCCGAGGAACAGCTGGCGGCCGTGGCGCCGCTGCTCTGCGCCGGCATCACGACCTGGTCGCCGCTGCGCCACTGGGGCGCCGGGCCGGGCCGGAAGGTCGGCATCGTCGGCATCGGGGGCCTTGGCCACATGGGCATCAAGCTGGCCCGAGCGCTTGGCGCGCATGTCGTGGCCTTCACCACCTCCGAAGGCAAGCGCGAGGATGCGCTGAAGCTCGGCGCCGACGAGGTGGTCGTCTCGCGCGACGCCGAGGCCATGGGCGCCCATGCGCAAAGCTTCGACCTGATCCTGAACACGGTCGCCGCGCCGCATGACCTCGACGCCTTCCTGACGCTCCTGAAGCGCGATGGCACGATGACGCTGGTCGGTGCCCCCGCGGCTCCGCACCCCAGCCCCAACGTCTTCAACTTCATCATGCGGCGGCGCAGCCTCGCCGGGTCGATGATCGGCGGCATCCCGGAAACGCAGGAGATGCTGGACTTCTGCGCCGAGCACGGGATCACCGCCGACATCGAGATGATCCGGGCCGAGGAGATCGAGACGGCCTACGAACGCATGCTGAAGGGCGACGTGAAATACCGCTTTGTCATGGACATCGCGACGATGTAGCCGGAACCTTCCGAAAGACCCGGGGCGAGGGAGGCCGCGTCTCCTGCAGCCCGGGATCTACCCGCGCTTGGGCAGCGGGCACGGCAGCCGCACGCATTCCGGTCATGCAACTTCGGCAGGTCTCATGGGTCTGCCGGACGACTATGTCGGTGCTGCGGGCAAACATGCCTGCATCAGGAAATGACCCATGCAATTCAACGTCCGTGCGCTTCTGAACTCGGCTCTGGGCGCGGCCGACATCTTCCTTGCCGCCGCGCGCGCCCCGGCCTGCACCGAGCGGAGCGCCATGCCCGCCGCGCATGACCTCGCGCGGCTCGGGATCGACCCCGCCGCGTTCCGCAGGATCGGTCGCGGCTGATCCGATCCGCGGCTCTGGAGGGGGCGCGGCAAGACTGCCGGTGCATGACCGTGCGGCCTCCTACTGGACTGTCTTCCCGTTGCCTCCGCGCGGCTGCGGGAGGATCATCGGCGCCAGCAGGATCCCGGCAGGACCACGCCCGAAATGGCAGCGGCCGGAGCGAATTCGGCGATCGCCAGGGCGCTCACCGCGTCCGATCGCAGGCGGACCCGTCCATGGCCCGCGGCAAGCGCGACATCCCTCTTGGCGGAAAAGCGGCACCGCGCTAACGCTTCGCAATGGGTGTTCCGTTCATTCTCCTGTTGCTGTCGCTGTGCGGCGCCATCGTCTGCCTGCTCATCCCCGGGCTTCGCGACGTCTTGCTGATCAGCGGATCGATGTGTGTCGCGAGTGCCTTCCTCCTCGTACGCGCCTGGTTCACCTGCGGGCGTCCACTGCGGAGGGCAAGGCCGAAGTGGATCGTCGTCGATGGCTCGAACGTCATGTACTGGAAGGACAATACGCCCCGCGTCGAAACGGTGCGCGACGTTGTCAGGCATCTCGAGGATCTGGGCTTCACGCCGGGGGTCATCTTCGATGCGAACGCCGGCTACCTGCTTGACGGCAAGTATCAGCATGACGACGCACTGGGGCGCCAGCTCGGTCTTCCGCCGGATCGCGTCATGGTCGTGGACAAGGGAACACCTGCGGACCCGATGATCATCACGGCGGCGCGGGATCTCGAGGCTCGTGTCGTCACGAACGACCGCTATCGGGACTGGGCCGATCTGCACCACGAGGTCCGAAGGCAAGGCTTCCTGATCCGCGGGGGCTATCGCGCCGGTCGCATCTGGCTCGACCTCGACGATCCGGAAGCGGTCGGGGTGGCGGCACTCGGCGAAAGATCAGGAAGGCTCTAGCCGCCTGCAGGCGACGATCTCGCCATGGGGCGAAGTCCGTGGCGATCCCGCAGCTGCCGTGAGGCCCTGCGCGGAACGGTTATCGACGCGTTCGTCATGAGTCGCCGGTTCCCCGCCCGGTTATGGCCCTGACGATCGGCGACCGCAGATGTCACCGCGGTCGCGGGCTGCGGCACCTCAAGGGCTCGGGGCGCGGCCTCCTTCGCCATCATTTGGGACGACGCCCCTCACGAGACGGTCGGCGGCGAAGGGGACGTGGCCGCCAATGCCGGTTGTCGCAGTGCGGCGCGCAGGGTAAGCTTCACGAAGATCCGGATGCAGTTCCCTGACGTTGCCCACACGAGCAGGAGAGTCCATGCCCGACGCCAGATCGAACAAGCGCAAGCCGATCAACCTGGCCCTGCAGGGCGGAGGGTCGCATGGCGCCCTCACCTGGGGGGTGCTGGACCGGCTTCTGGAAGATGACCGCCTCGAGATCACCGGCATCAGCGGCACCAGCGCAGGCGCGATGAACGCCGTGGTGCTGGCCGACGGGCTGGCATCAGGCGGGCGACAGGGCGCGCGCGATGCGCTGGCCCGCTTCTGGAAGGAGGTCAGCGACGCGGCCCGTTTCTCGCCGATCCAGCGCGGCCCCCTCGCACGGGCAACAGGCGACTACAGCCTCGACAGGTCGCCGGGCTTCCTGTTCTTCGAGGGGCTGAGCCGGCTCTTCTCGCCCTACGAACTCAATCCGATGAACCTCAATCCGTTGCGCGACATCCTCGGGAAGCTCGTGGATTTCGACCGGGTGAACAGCGTGCCGGGGTTGCGTGTCCATGTCACGGCCACCAACGTGCGAACCGGGCGCCCGAGGGTCTTCAGCCCGGGCGAGATCTCGGTCGAGGCGGTTCTGGCCTCGGCCTGCCTGCCGCAGATGTTCCCGGCGGTCGAGATCGACGGCGAGGCCTATTGGGACGGCGGCTTCACCGGCAACCCCGCGCTCTATCCCCTGCTGGTCAGCGAGGACAGCCCCGACATCGTGGTGGTGCAGATCAACCCGCTGGTGCGCAACGCCCTGCCACGCAGCGCGCGCGAGATCATGAACCGGGTGAACGAGATCAGCTTCAACTCGAGCCTAGTCAAGGAGTTGCGGGCCATCGGCCTGATGCAGCGCGTGGCCGAGGCGAAGGGCATCGATCTCGGGACCTACACGATGACCTATCTGCACCTGATCCACACCGATCTCGAGGTGCAGGATCTGGTGGCCTCGAGCAAGCTCAATGCCGAATGGGACTACCTGCGCAAGCTGTTCGACCTGGGATGCGGCTGGGCGGATGCCTGGCTGGCGGAGAATTACGTCCATGTCGGCCAGCGCTCGACGCTCGATCTCGACAGCCTTGAAGGGGACGCGCATCTGCCGACGCCGACCCTCGTGCCGGATGCCGCCGAGTAGGTCTGCCGCCGATCGCCGTGCCGCAGCCGTCAGATGTCGGGCGTGACATCCTCGGGCCAGAGCCGGATCATCGCCAGCGTAGCCAGCCCCGACAGCGCGGCTAGGATCAGGAAGGTCGCGGACATGCTCGCCCATGCGCCCAGGAACCCCGCGACGGGGAAGGCGATCAGCAGACAGAGATTGGCCAGCGTCATCTGCGCCGCCATCAGCACCTGCAGGTCGGCAGGCCGGGCCAGACGGCGGATGAGATAGATGGCGGGCGTGATCGTCCAGACCACGCCCAGCCCGATCGCCACCCAGCGCAGCAGAAGTCCGGCAATCCCGAAGCTCAGCGCGCCGGACGCAAGGCTTGCCACGACGATCAGCGCTCCGGTCAGCATCACGTTGCGGTCCCTGACGCGGGACAGCACGCCCGGAAGCACCAGCGCGCCGAGGATCGACCCCGCGCCGAGGAAGGCGAAGGCCGAGGCGGTGGAGCCGACCTCGCGGTCTAGCAGCCCCTGGACGATCACCACCGTGTTGACCATGACCATGGCGGTGCCAAGCGCCGCGACCACATCCATCGCGATGATGGCGCGGAAGGCCGGCACCGCCACGAACAGCCGCGGCCCGCGCGTCAGCCTGCGCCAGGCGTTGCCGGTCGGGGATGCGAGCGTGCGGGGCATCCGCGCCGCACGGACCAGCAGCGCCGAGAGCACGAAGCCCGCCGCCGCCAGCGTGAAGATCCCCGCCACCGAAAGGACGGCCATCAGCAGACCCGCCACCAGCGGACTGATCGGCCCCTCCAGTTCGGCCGCGACGCGCGCCCGCGACAGCGACCTGTAGTAATCGGCCTCATCGCCCAGAAGATGGGGCACGATCGCCAGATAGACGAAGGAGAAGGTCGCCGAGGCCAGGGCGAAGACGAAGACGATGGCATGGACCTGCCAGACCTGGGTGACGAACGGAAGCAGCACGAGGCAGGCCGCCCGCAGAAGATCGAGGCCGATCAGCAATTGCCGGCGCGGAATGCCTTCGGTCAGGATCGCGACGACCGGTGCGGCCAACACATAGGCCAGCATCTTCAGCGACAGCGCCGTGCCGATGACCGCGCCCGACTCCTCGCCAGCGAGGTTGAAGGCCAGCAGCGCCAGCGCGACCGTCGCGATGCCGGTAGCGATCAGGGCCACGACATAGCCGGTAAACAGCCGGTAGTAGCTGCGCTTGTCGCTGACGCCGGACCATGCCAGGCCCGGCGTCCCGCCTCCGGCGCCGGGCTCAGCCATGACCCGCACTCTCGCGGCCGCAGACCGTGACATACATCGTGGGCAGGAAGACCAGCGTCAGCAGGGTCGCGACCAGAAGCCCGCCCATGACGGCAAAGGCCATCGGCCCCCAGAACAGCGTGGGCGCGATCGGCAGAAGGCCCAGCACCGTCGAAAGGGCCGTCAGCAGCAGCGGCCGGAACCGGTTCGTTGCCGCCCGGATCGCGGCCTCGCGCACGGCGAAGCCCGCGGCCCGCTCGGCATCGATCTGGGTGATCAGGATGACCGCGTTCTTGGCGATCATCCCGATCAGCGCCAGTATCCCGAGGATGGCCACGAACCCCAGCGGCCGGTCGAAGGTGAGCAACGCGCCCACGACCCCGATCAGGCCCAGCGGCAGCAGCAGAAGCACCATGCCCGTGTCGCGGAAGCTTTGCAGCTGGATCATCAGCAGCGTGATCATGATGAAGATCATCAGCGGCACGACCGCGAACACCGAAGCCTGGCTTTCCGCGCTGGTCTCGACCGTGCCGCCGACCTCGACCTCGTAGCCCGGTGGCAGCGCCTCGTTCATCGCGGCGATCTTCGGCTCCAGCCCCGCCACCACCGCCTCGGGCGTGGCGCCGGGCGCCACATCCGCAAGCACCGTGAGGGTCGGCAGCCGGTCGCGCCGCCACAGGAACGGTTGCTCCTGCGCGAAGGAGATGTTGGCGAACTGCCCCAGCGCCACCGTCCGCCCGCCCGGCACCGGCACCTGCAGCGTCTCCAGCCGGTCGATCGACAGCCTGTCTGCCGCCGCAGCCTGCGCGACGATCGGAATCAGGTAGATGTCGTCGCGCAGCTGGCTGATCCGCGTTCCCGTGATCGCGGTATTCATCACCGCCGCAAGCTGCGCGCTGGTCAGGCCGAGCCTGCGGGCGCGATCCTGATCGACATCGATGCAGATCTGCCGTGCGGGCTCGATCCAGTCGAAGTGGATGTCGCGCGTGGCGGGCTCGCTGGCGACGATGCCGGCCAGATCCAGCGCCCGGGCGCGCAGCACCTCGATGTCCGGGCCGGTCAGGCGATATTGCACCGGCCAGCCGGTCACCGGCCCGAGTTGCAGCGGGCTGACCCGGCTGATCGCCTCGGGGAAGGCGTCGCCCAGCCAGCCCTCGAGTGACGCCTGAAGCCGTTCGCGCGCAGCCAGATCCTTCGTCATCACCACGATCTGCGACTGGTGATCGCTCGGCGGCCGGATGTCCATCGACAGGTAGAAGCGGATCACGTTCCGCCCGATGTAGGAGGTGTGGAACTCCGCCTCGCCCGAGGCGTCGATGAAGGCCTCGATCCTCGAGACGGCATCGGCGCTGGCGAAGATCGACGCCGAGCGCGGAAGCTGGAAGTCCACGATCAGCTCGTTGCGGTCCGAGGCCGGGAAGAACTGCCGGTCGACGCTGGACAGGCCCGCCCATGCCAGCGCGAACAGCCCCGCTGTCACCGCGAAGGTCAGCCAGCGGAACCGGATCGCCTGGCCAAGGAACCGCTGGAAGCCGCGCAGGATCCTGCCGGGCTCGGGTTCCGCGACGCCGGTGGCCGGTGCCTTGAGCAGAACCGAGCCGATGATCGGCGTGAACAGCACCGCCACCAGCCACGAGGCGATCAGCGCGATCCCCACGACAAGGAACAGCGAGATCGTGTATTCCCCGGCGTCGCTTTTGGCAAAGCCGATCGGCACGAAGCCCGCGATGGTGATCAGCGTGCCGGTCAGCATGGGCGCGGCAAGGCTCCGGTAGGCGAAGGTCGCAGCCTTTTCCAGCGTGTCCCCCGTGGCCAGCCGGCGCAGCATCGCATCGACCGTGGTCAGCGCATCGTCCACCAGGAGCGCCAGCGCGATGATCAGCGCGCCAAGCGAGACGCGGTGCAGGTCGATCTGCAGCGTCTGCATCACGAGGAAGACGCCGGCCAGCGTCACGGGAATGGCGATGGCCACCACCGCGCCCGGCCGCACGCCCAGCATCAGGAAGCTGACGCCAAGGATGATGCCGACCGTCTGCCAGAGCGAGGTGGTGAACTCGCCGATCGCCTGCTCGACCACGGCGGGCTGGTTCGAGACCAGGACCGGCTCGATCCCGATGGGAAGGTCGGCCACCGCCTCGGACATGGCGGCGGTCACCCGATCGCCGAGGTCCAGGATGTCGCCGCCCTCGCGCATCGAGATCGCCAGCGCGATGGCATGCCGGCCGTTGACGCGCAGCAGCGGCTGCGGCGGGTCCGAGAGCGCCCGGCGCACCGTCGCGATGTCGCCCAGCCGGATCATCCGGCGGTCGGCCACCAGCGAGACATCGAGCAGGTCGGCGTCCGTCTCGAACGCGCCCGAGACGCGCAGGGTGATGTTCTCCTGCCCGGTGGTGACGACACCGGCCGGGCGCACCACGTTCTGCGCCGCGATGGCGTTGAAGATCGCGCCATAGTCCAGCCCCATCGCCGCGACCCGGTCGGGCTGGAACTCCAGCAGCACCTGCTCGTCCTGCACACCCAGCCATTCGATCTTCGAGATCGCCGGCACCTCGCGCAGCAGCGTCGAGCGGACGGTGTCGACGTGGTCGCGCAACTCCCGGTCGCTGAAGCCGTCGGCGGTGAAGGCGTAGATGATGCCGAAGACATCGCCGAAGCTGTCGTTGAAGAACGGCCCCAGCACGCCGGGCGGCAGGGTCTGCGCGATGTCGCCCACGCCGTTGCGCACCTCCTGCCAGGCTTCGGGTACCCGCTCGGGCGGGACCTGGTCCTCGAGGTCGACATAGATCGTCGTGATGCCCGGCCGGGTGATCGAGCGCAGCGCGTCGAGCCCGGTGGTTTCCTGCAACTGCCGCTCCAGCCGGTCGGTCAGCTGGGTCTGGGTCTCCTCCAGCGTGGCGCCGGGCCAGACGGCGGTGACCAGCATGGTCTTGATGGTGAAGCTGGGATCCTCGTCACGACCGAGGTTGATGAAGGCGAAGGCGCCGGCGATCACCGTGACGAGCATCATGTAGATCGTCAGCTGCCGGCTGCGCAGCGCCCATTCCGAAAGGTTGGGTCCGATCATGGCCGGCTCTCCGCCAGGCGGACGGGCTGGCCCGGACGCAGTGCCTGCACCCCGGCCGTCACCACGACCTCGCCCGGATCCAGACCGCCCGAGACCACGACCGATGCCGGCAGGAAGCGGGCAACGCCGATCTCGCGCAGGTCGACCGTGCCGCTCGCCGGATCGAGGACCCAGACGGCGGGCTTGCCCCCGCCGCCGGTCAGCGCGCTTGCCGGGATCTCGATGCCGGCGGTGTCGCCGAAGACCGCCGTGCCGGTCACCACCGTTCCCAGCCGCATCTCGGGCGGTGGCTTGATCAGCCCGACGCGCACCCGGAAGGTGCCGGTGGAGGCATCGGCGCGGGGCGCGACCTCGCGGATGCGGCCCTTCGTGCTGACGGTGGGGAATTGCGACACGGCCACCGTGATCTCGGGATCGGCAGAGCTCGCCGCCAGCACGGCGGCCGGCACGTCGAAGACCGCATCCTTGCCGCCGTCGCGCGCGACCTGCACGATCATCCGACCGGCTCCGACGACCTCACCCTCCTCGGCGCCCGCCGCGGTCACGCGACCCGGGGCATCACCCAGGAGACTCGTGTCGTTCAGGCGGCGCGCGGCGATCTGGTATTGTGCCCGAGCGGCTTCCGCCGTCGACTCGGCCGTGGTCAACGCGGTCTCGGCGCGGTCATAGGCGGCACGCGAGGCGAAGCCGCGGTCGTAAAGCTGGCGCTGCCGCCCGAACTCGGTGCGCGCCTCGGTCAGCTGGCCCTCGGCGGCGGCAAGCGAGGCCTCGGCTGCGCGCAGGCCGTTCTGCTCGTCGGCGGGATCGAGGCTGGCCAGCAGCTGGCCGGGCTCGATCCGGTCGCCCACGTTCACGAGGCGCTCGGCCAGCCGGCCCGCGATCCGGAAGCCCAGATCGGCCTGCACCTGGCTTTCCACCGTGCCGGCAAGGGTGATCACCTCACCCATGGCCCGCTTCTCGACGGTGACGGTGCGCACGGGCCGGATCGGCTCGGTCTCGGCGGTCTCCTCTTCGTCGCAGGCCGCCAGAACTGCGGCAAGGAGCATCGCAAGCACGATGTTCGGGATAGCGCGCGACCTCATGTTCCGTTCTCCATAATGGCACTCGTCGTCGTGAAGATGTCCTTGCGGCGCGGATGGCGGACGGGCCGGCGCTGCATTCAGCGCGGCCCGAGGGGCAGGTCGAAGGCCGTCCAGCCGATCAGGAGGGCCGTCCACAGCACGAGCAGCGTGACCGTGTAGGGGATCATCAGCGCCACGATGGTGCCGATCCCGGCCTCCTTCTGGTATTTCCGGGCAAAGCCCACCATGACTGCCAGATAGACGTTCAAGGGGGTGATGACGTTCATCGGGCTGTCGCCCACCCGGTAGGCGGCGATCACCAGGTCCGGGTCGCCCCCGAGCCGCATGAACAGCGGAACGAAGACCGGCGCGAGGATGGCCCATTTCGCCAGCGCCCCGGTCAGGATGATGTCGATGATCGCCACCACCACCACGAACAGCACGATGTAGCCCGCGCGTCCGATCGGCGCATATTGCAGGATGTCGGCGAGGTTCACCGCCAGAACCGTCGCGAGGTTGGTGTAGTTGAAGAAGGCGATGAAGTTCGCGATCACGAACAGCAGGAAGATCATCCCCGCGAGATTGCCCCAGGTCTTCACGATCAGGCCGATGGCGTCGGTCACGTTGGCGATGGTCCCCGCGCCCCGCCCGTAGGCGTAGCCCACGACCAGGAACAGCAGGCTGATCAGCACGATCAGCGCGCTCATGAAGGGCGAGCCGGCCATGATGCCACCGGTTTCCTGATTGCGCAGGATGCCCCAGGGCAGCGGCGGGGCGGTCAGAAGCGAAACCACTGCCACAAAGACCAGCAGCGCGCGGCCGGCGTTCCTCAGGCCCTGCTGCTCGCTTCCCGACAGGCCGTGGCTCGCCTCGACCGGAACGCCGCCCCTGTAGGGTCCGAGCCGCGGCTCCACGAAGCGCTCGGTCAGGACCGTGCAGATCAGGCCCATCAGGATCGAGGAGGCGATCATGAAGAACAGGTTCCCGACCACGCTGATCTGGGCATCTGGATTGACCGCCCGGATCGCGTCGTTGGTCACCTCGACCAGCAGGGCATCGGTGGGCGTCACGAAGACGTTGACGAGAAAGACCGCCGCCACGCCCGAGAATCCGGCTGCAAGCCCCGCCAGCGGGTGGCGCCCCATGCTGTGGAAGGCCGCCGCCGCCAGCGGAACCAGCACGAGATAGCCCGCATCGGCGGCGATCGAGGACATGACCCCCACCATCACGATCATGAAGGTGAAGATCGACCGGGGCGCCGCGGCGACCAGCTTGCGCACCAGCGCGGCGATCAGGCCGGATTCCTCGGCCAGTCCAACGCCGATCATCGCGACGAGGATCACGCCCACCCCGGTGAACCCCAGGAAATTCGCGACCGGCGAGGTCAGCATGAAGCGGATGCCGTCGGGCGACAGAAGGCTGCGCACCGATGCCGTCTGCTCGACGATGTCGCCGAGCGCCGGGTCGTATCCCTCATAGGTGACCGTGGTGCCCAGCACGCCGAAGATCGTCGACAGCACGATCACGACGGCGATCAGCAGGAAGAAGATGATCGCCGGATGCGGCACCATGTTGCCGACGCGCTCGATGGTGCCGAGAAACCCGGACATGCCGCGGGCTTCGGCCGGATCCGTTGGCATCGCCACCTTGCGCGCGCCTCCCTTCCCGTTTCACCTGCACCACGGCCGGGCCTGCGCCTGGCCGGAACCGGACACCGCCGGTGGAAGGACCGGAGGCTGATCATCGACCGGTGATGCGCAGCCTTCGGGACGTGGTCTTTGCGCCTGCCTTTCAGGCGATGGGACGGGAAGTCAAAGGCCCCGCACGCGGCAGCAGCGGGCCCGACCCCGGAAAGTGCTGTCCTTGCAGGCCGTTCGGCCGAGGGCACACTGCATCCCCAAGGGCCGGCCGAATGACCGACGGGATGCAGCCGCCCGCGCGCTTCCCGCCTTGCATCTTCTCATGCCACGAGAACTTTTCGCCCCTTCTTGATACCGGAGGCCCCCGCGGACTGTCCACAGAAATTCGGGAACGCCTATCCGCCGCGGCGCAGTCCGCCGGTCGGCGAAGGCCGGCCGCACGGCATCCGATGCGGAGGCGTCCGGCGCCGCCGCCTGCCCCGCAGCGGGGGCCCTCCCGCGGCGCCCGGCGCCACCGCGAGGCTTGAGTATCCGGGCGATGTCGGTCATTCTTGCCCGGTCTGGCCCGTTGCTTCGCCAGACGACCACGTCCTGGAACTTCGTTAGCGGTTTGTCCCGGAAGCGGTTCATCCGAATTGCCGCCCCGGTCGGTAGTTAGGACAAGACTTTTGAGCGATATCTGGACCGTATTCGCCATTGTTGGCGTCATCGTGGTGCTCTTCATCTGGGACAGGTTGCCGGTCATCGCGGTCTGCATGATTGCGGCACTGTCGCTGTGGGCCACCGGGATCCTCACCCTGAACCAGTCCATGGCGGGCTTCGGCGATCCGGCGATCATCTTCGTCGCCTCGCTGTTCGTGGTCAGCGGCGGGCTCGAGGCGACCGGCGTCACCGCCTGGGCCGGCCAGATCCTGATCCGGCAGGCCGGAGACAGCCGACCCCGGCTGATCGTGCTCATGATGGGCGTGGCCGGCCTGCTGAGCGGCCTGATCAGCGTCAATGGCGCGGTCGCCTCGCTGCTGCCGGTGGTGATCGTCATGGCCATCCGGCTGGGCCAGCCGCCCTCGCAACTGCTGATGCCGCTGGTCTTTGCCGCCCATGCGGGCTCGCAGATCCTGCTGACCGGCTCGCCGGTCAACGTGCTGGTCTCGGAGGCGTCGCTCGATGCCGGAGGCGGGGGCTTCGGCTATCTCGAGTTCGCCCTTGTGGGCTTCCCGCTTATCGCGGGCTCGATCCTGATCGTCGTGCTGTTCGGCAGGTGGCTGCTGCCCAGCCGCACCAGCGCCACCCTGCCGCCGGACCTGAGCCGGCATGCCATGACGCTGATCGAACAATACCGGCTGGCCAGCGACGTCCACCAGTTGCGCGTGCGCGAGGAGTCGCCGCTGGTCGGCGTCCCCCGGCAGGAGTTCGACCTGTCGGGCCGCGACGGGCTGACCCTCGTGACGCTGAAGGAGGCCGATGGCCGTTCCGCCCGCCGCGACGCGATCCGGCCGGGCGACGTGGTGGTGGTGCGCGGACAGGCGGAGGCCGCCGCCGCGCTTGCCAGCGATTTCCGCCTCAGCTTTTCCGAGGATGACGCGCCGGATCTGGAACGGACGCTGTTCAACCGCCAGTCGGGCCTTGCCGAGATCCAGATCCCCCCGCGGTCGAAACTGGTGGGCGAGCGGTTCTTTCCGGGCATGGTGACGCAAGGCGGCGACCTGATCGTGCTGGCCGTGCAGCGTCACGGCGAGGATCTCGACCCGAGCCTGCCGCTCGCCGTGGGCGACACGCTGCTGTTGCAGGGGACATGGGCGGCGCTGGAGAAACGCCTCAAGCCCGCCGAGGTGCTGATGGTCAACTCGCCCGATCTGGTCCGCCGGCAGGCCCTGCCGATGGGTCCCGGTGCCCGGAACATGCTGGCGATCCTTGGCGCAATGGTCGTGCTGCTGGCCACGGGGCTGGTGCCGCCGGCCATCGCGGGCGTCCTCGCCGCAGGGGCGGTCCTGCTCAGCGGCATCCAGAGCGTCGAGCAGGTCTATCGTGCGATCAACTGGACGACCGTCATCCTGATGGGGGCGATGATGCCGCTCTCGACCGCCATGCAGCAGACCGGCGCGGCCGATCTTCTCGCCACGGGGCTGGTCGACATGATCGGCGAGTCGAGTCCGCACCTGCTTCTCGTGGGGCTGTTCGTGCTGTCGGCCGTCATGGGACAGATCATCTCGAACACCGCCACGGCGCTGATCGTGATACCGATCGCGGTAGTCGCGGCCGCGCAGATGGGAGTGTCGCCGCAGCCGATCCTGATGGCCGTCTGCCTGGCCAGTGCGGCGGCGTTCCTCACCCCGGTGGCCACGCCGACCAACCTGATGGTGATGGACCCGGGGGCCTACCGGTTCGGCGACTACTGGAAACTCGGCCTGCCGCTGATGATCTGGTTCTTTCTCATCGCGGTGTTCCTCGTGCCGGTCCTCTGGTCATTCTGAACCGGCGGCCGGTGGGCGATGCCCGCGCGTCGGAAGGTTCCGACGCCTTATCCCTACAAGGTGCCGGCACACCTGGCCCGGACCTCGACAAGGTGTCCGGCCGGCTGCCCCGACCGGGCCCTTGCCTCGGCCAAACGAAGGCCGGGACACTTGCCAGCCTGATCATCCCGCCGCGCCCGCTGCCGGAGTGACTGTCAAGGTTGCACCTCGGCAGCCGCGGATCGCCTCAAGGCGGCCGGTCCTCGCAGGCGCAATCGGTCAGGCATTCCGGCATGGCGTTTGTGTTACTTCGTTTGCGCCGAAACTTTTGGGTTCCGGCATGGGTTGAAAAGGGATATGCGAAAGTGATCTTATCTGCCGGAAGAGCGCATCGATGCATCGCACCAAGTCATCCCGGCCGACGCTCGAACACGCCGGCCGACTGCATGCGATCATGGCCTCTGCCGTCGACGGGATCATCATCGCGCGGTCCGACGGCGTCATCGAGACGGTCAATGCCGCGGCGGCGCGGCTGTTCGGCTACGAGACGGCGGAGTTCATCGGCCGGAACGTCCACTTCCTGATGGCGGGACAGGACAGGGCCGATCACGACCAGTACCTCCGCAACTACATGACGACCGGCGTCCGCAAGATCATCGGCATCGGGCGCGAGGTGGTGGGACGGCGCAAGGACGGCTCGCTCTTTCCGATGCACCTGTCGATCGGCGAGTTCGCGGAGCGGGGCGAGCGCCTGTTCACCGCGATCATCCACGACCTTACCGAACGGAACGAGACCGCCCGCGCCCTGCACCAGGCCCAGAAGATCGAGGCCATCGGCCAGCTGACCGGCGGGGTGGCGCATGACTTCAACAACCTGCTCGCGGTGATCGTGGGCAATGTCGAGCTGCTGATGCTGAAGGGCGACATGAAGCCCCATGCGGCGATCATCGACGAGATCCTGAAGGCGGCCGACCTGGGCGCAAGCCTGACCTCGCAGCTGCTCGCCTTCGCTCGGCGCAGCCCGCTGGCGCCGCGCCCCATCCAGGTGAACGGGCTGATCTCGGGCCTGTCGCACATGCTGGAACGCAGCCTGGGCGCGACGGTGGACCTCTGCCTCTCGCTCGACCCCGACGCCTGGATGGTCGAGGTCGATCCCGACCAGTTCCAGACCGCCATCATCAATCTTGCGATCAACGCCCGCGACGCGATGCCCAACGGCGGCAGGCTGTTCATCGAGACGCGGAACTTCACCTTCGACGATTTCAACGCGGCCGAGCTTGGCCTGACGCTCGGTCATTGCGTCGCCGTCTCGATCACCGACACCGGATGCGGAATGCCGCTGGAGATCCGCGAGAAGGTGTTCGAGCCCTTCTTCACCACGAAGCCCGTCGGCCACGGCACCGGCCTCGGGCTGTCCATGGTCTATGGCTTCACCAAGCAGTCGGGCGGCGAGGTGACGATCTACAGCGAGGTCGGCAAGGGCACGACGGTGACGCTTTTCCTGTCCCGCCACCAGTCGGACCCTGCGCTCGACGAGCCGAAGGAGGCACCCATGGCCATGGAAGAGGGCGAGCGCGAGACCGTGCTGGTGGTCGAGGACAACGACCAGATGCGCAAGCTGACGCGGGACCGCCTGCAGATCCTCGGCTACAGCGTACTCGAGGCGTCGAACGGCCCCGAGGCCCTGCAGCTTCTGGACCGGAACCCGGAGATCGCGCTGGTCTTCAGCGATCTGGTGATGCCCGGGGGCATGTCGGGATATGACCTTGCCCAGCATGTGCGCGACCACCACCCGGGCAAGGCGGTCCTGCTGACCTCGGGCTATGCCGAGGAACTGGTGGACAGCGCAAAGCTGTCCTCGCTGGGGCTGAAGCTGCTGCGCAAGCCCTACCGGCAGGCGCAGCTGGCCGAGGCCTTCCGCGAGGCGATCAACGGCGGCTGACCGGACGTCCCGGCGTCATCCGGGGATCAGCCGCGCGGCGGGCTGCGCGCCATGCCGCGAACCCACGAGGAGTTGCGGGGCTGGCCGCGCAAGGTCGCCGCGGTGACGGCTGCATCCAGAAAATGCGTCCTGCCGATCGGTCAACCCATCTTGCCCCTCCGCCGCGGTGTCGGCCGGACGGGCCGCGGTCCTGCTGCTGGAGACGGGCAGCGGGCGTTGCCTCCGGGCCGAAGGCTTCTGCAACGGGCGCAGATGACCGGCTTGCGCACCTGCGCGACGGGATCTCTGAGCGCCCGGGGCAGGGGGAAGGCACCGAAGCTCCGCCCCCGCTGTGCCGCCGAAAGCGGCAGCGGTCTCGGCTTTCACCTGCTTGCGCCTGAGTCACGCCTGCGTCGGCCTGACTGAGAAATCCCCCACAGGCATGAGCAAGATGGTTCTTGAAACGATTTGCGCGCCCGTTATGAAACCATCCAGATCATTTCTTGTGGAGTACGATTATGGCAGGGCAGATATTCGGAGCGGCATTTCGCGATCTGGACGGCGATCTGACGCGCGACGCGCGCGAGGGCATCGCGAATACGATCTTCCGCGTGGAATCGCGCCAGACCTCGACCAACGCGGCCGGCACCTATTCCATGGCCGTGGTGCCCTATTCCACCGCGGATCTCTACATCCGGTACAACGCCGTGGAAATCAACGCGCGCGTGCAGTTCGCCGAGGGCGATGCCCGGATCGACCTGGTCAACAACAGCCTGCTGCTCAGTTCGGCCACGCTCACGCTGGTCAGCGGCATTCACAGCGCGCAGTTGACCGGTCGGGCGGATGTCAATCTCTTCGCCGAGGATCATTATTACGATGACACCTTCAACTGGAACCTGCTGAAAGGCAACGACGGCGCCAACGTCATCGGCGGGCTTGGCGGCAATGACACGCTGCGCGGGGCCGGCGGAGACGACAGCCTTTACGGCGACGACGACGACGACCGGCTTTATGGCGGTACGGGGGACGACCGGCTCTATGGCGGCTCCGGCAACGATCTTCTGCAGGGCGACGCCGGAAACGACACGCTCGATGGATCGAGCGGGCTCGACACGCTGTTCGGCGGTCTGGGCGACGACGTGCTCTATGCCAGCAGCGCCTTCCGGGTGGACGGAGGGGCCGGGATCGACACTGTCAGCTTCTACGCATATGCAACCCTCGATGTCAGGCTGGACCTGACGACGGCGCAGGATACCGGGGACGGCCGCAAGATCCTGATCGGCGTCGAGAACGTGACCGGTGGCCACTACGGTGACGTCATCACGGGCAACGCCGCGAACAACCGGCTGATGGGCGAGGGCGGAGCCGACCTGCTGACCGGGCAGGGCGGCACGGACACGCTGTCCGGCGGGACCGGCGCCGACACGCTCGTCGGCGGGGCCGGGAACGATTGGCTTGATGGCGGCGACGGCGACGGCTCCTATGACTGGGCGACCTTCATCACTTCGGGAGCGGTTTCGGTCGATCTGGATGCAGGAGTCGTGCGGTCCGCGGCCTTCGGCACGGATACGATCACCGGGGTCGAAGGCATCAGGACGGGATCGGGCGCCGACCTGATGGTCGGCGACAGCGACGACAACTGCTTCTACGGCGGCGCAGGAAACGACTCGCTCCATGGTGGAACGGGCAACGACACCCTGCACGGCGAGCGCGGCGCCGACGTTCTGGTGGGCGGCAACGGCAATGACATCTTCGTCTTCCAGGCGGGCTGCGGCGCGGACACCATCCAGGGCTATTACAACGAAGACATCTACATCGCGCCGGAACTGGCAAACGGGGCGCAGAGCGCAAGCCAGCTCTACGACATGTACGCTCTCCAGACGAGCGGAGGCATCCTGTTCGACTTCGGGGGCGGCAACCGCATCCTGTTGCAGAACGTCTCGGACATCAGCACCTACGACATCCATATCATGTGAGTGTCGCAAGCGGCGGGACGCTCCGCAGCGGTGCGTCCCGCCTGAGGCCGGCTCCGGTCACGCCGGACGGGGCCGCCGGCCTTCCACTTCAGCTCGCGGTCGCCCTACGTCGGCGGCGCCGGTGATTGCCTGATCCTTCCGCCAGCGGTCTCATTCATCCTGCGGATCCTTTGCAGACGGCGGCCGGCGTTGCGGCGCGGAAGATACGCTGCATTTCCCGCCCCGGAAACTGTCGAATGCCGCTTTTTTTCGGGCTGCAATGGAGATTCGACCCGAATTCTCGCGTTGCGAATTTAAAACAACCCTTGCGGGCAATATCGCGCATCAACGCTGCGGAATACCTCGCGCCGCTCTGCCTTGGCTCGATGCGGTCAAAGTCCTTGCATGTTCTGGCCGCATTCGTCGCCAGTATGGCCGGCGCACGCTTCACAGGTTGATTGTCATGGCCACCTACACCTTCAGTTCCATTGCCTCCAATTCCCTTGTCTCGTTCAATCCCCTGTCGGATATCCTGGTATTCGACACGAGCACCCGCCCCGCGGAATTGCTGATCAATGCCACCGCGTCCGGCGTGCAGATCTCGGTCGGCGGGAAGTCGATCGTGCTGACGGGGATCGGTCTCGACGATCTGGGCGTCAATCCGGCAACGGGGCGCGGCAACGTGCAGTTCGTCTCGCCCGGCGCGCTGCTGGTGGGCGAGGGGACGACCGGGCACGAGGGGAACCTTGACAACCCCATCAGGGGCGGCGCGGGGGATGATGCGCTGATCGGGCTTGGCGGGGCCGACCGGCTGGATGGCGGGGCAGGGGGCGACCTGATGGTGGGCGGCCTCGGCGACGATACCTATGTCGTGGACAATGCCGCCGATGTGGTTACCGAAGAGAACAACTCGCTCGCGGGCGCGGGGCTGGACCTCGTCGCGGCCTCGGTCAGCTACACGCTGACGAACTACGTCGAGAACCTGACGCTGACGGGAACCGGCGCGATCAACGGCACCGGCAACACGCTCGACAACCGCCTTCTGGGCAATGCCGCGGCCAACGTGCTGGATGGCCGGTCCGGCGAGGACACCATGATCGGCGGCGACGGCAACGACACCTATCTGGTGGACGACCGGGACGACGTGGTGTCCGAGACCAACAGCGCCCTCGGACAGATCGACACCGTCATGGCAGGCGTCTCATACGCCCTCGGCGCCAATCTCGAGGACCTCGTGCTGACCGGCAGCAGCGGCTATGTCGGGATCGGCAACCACCGCGACAACCACCTGACCGGCAACCGCGGTGACAACACGCTGAACGGCTGGTTCGGCGCCGACACCATGACGGGCGGCGATGGCGATGACGTCTATATCGTGGATGACGCGGGCGATGTTGTGGTGGAGACCAACCCGAGCGCCAGCGACATCGACCTTGTCGCGAGCGAGATCAGCCATACCCTCGGCGAGAACCTCGAGAACCTTCGCCTGCTCGGCAGCGCCAACATCGACGGCACCGGCAACGGGCTGGACAACGTCATCTTCGCCAGCGCCGGGAACAACCGGATCGACGGGATGGGCGGGATCGACACCGCCTCCTATGCCAGCGCGAGCCTGATGGGCCTCGCGGGCCGCGGCTCGCTGTCGAGCCGCACCACAGTCAGCAGCGTCTCCACGCTCGGCGTGACGGTGGACCTGAACATCACCGGCGTGCAGGACACCCAGGGATCGGGCTTCGACGTGCTCGCGGGGATCGAGAACCTGACGGGCAGCGGCTTCTGTGACGAGCTGACCGGGAACGCCGGCAACAACGTCCTGGATGGCGGCGGGGGTGCGGACCTGCTGACCGGTGGCGACGGCGACGACACCTTCGTCGTCGATGGCGCGGACGTGGTGGTGGAGCAGGACGAGGACGACGGCGGCCTCGATACCGTGCAGTCCAGCGTGTCCTACCGGCTGGCGGCGAATGTCGAATACCTGGTTCTCACCGGCTCGGCGCTGAGCGGGATCGGGAACAACCTCGACAACCGGATCACCGGCAACAGTTCCGGCAACGTCCTCGACGGCCGGGCCGGGGCCGACAAGATGGCCGGCGGCGGCGGCAACGACACCTATGTCGCCGACAACCTGGGCGACGAGATCACCGACACCTCGGGCACCGACCTCGTGATGACCTATGTCAACCAGACACTGGGCAGCTCGGTCGAGAACCTGCGCCTGATGGGCACGAACGCGCTGAACGGCACGGGCAACGCCTCGAACAACATCATCTGGGTTAACATCGGCGACAACGTGGTGGATGGCGGGGCCGGGACGGGCGACACCATCTCCTATGAATACGGCGCGACCGCCGGCGTGACGGTCGACCTGGGACGCTCGGGAAGCCGGCAGGCGACCGGAGGCTCGGGCAGCGATCTCATCACCGGGTTCGAGAACCTGACCGGCAGCCGCCATGACGACCTGCTGTCGGGCGACGGTGCGCGGAACACGCTGGATGGCCTGTCGGGGATCGACACCGTCTCCTATGCGGCGGCCGCCGCCGGGGTGACGATCGACCTCACCACCGGGCAGGCGACGACCGCGGTGGGCGATGCGGTGCAGGATCTGGACACGCTGCGCAACTTCGAGAACATCATCGGCAGCAGTTTCGACGACCTGCTGGTGGGCGATCTCGGCGCCAACGTGTTCCGGGGCGGCACCGGTTCGGACACGGTTTCCTATCGCAACGTCCTGCGCGATGGCGGGGGCGTGGTGGCCGACCTGATGCAGACCGGGGCGCAGAACACGCTGGCCGCGGGTGTCGACACGCTCATCGGCATCGAGAACCTGGTGGGCACGCTGAATGGCGACGTTCTGACCGGCAGTGCGGTCGGCAACCTGCTGGACGGCGACGCCGGCGATGACCTGATCACCGGCGGAGAGGGCAACGACACGCTTGTCGGCGGCCTTGGCAACGACACGTTGCGCGGCAACGCCGGAAGCGACAGCGCCTACTTCGTGGGCACCTCGTCGGCCTTCATCAACCTGAACGTGACCTCGGCCCAGGATACCGGGCACGGACTCGACACGCTGCTGGCGATCGAGAACGTCACCACGGGTTCCGGCAGCGACAGGCTGACGGGGAACGCCGCGCGCAACGTCCTGAACGGCGAGGGCGGCAATGACATCATCGACGGCGGTGCGGGCGCGGACGTCCTTCTCGGCCGGGGCGGAAGCGACATCCTGATCGGCGGGATCGGCGCGGATGCCTTCGTCTTCGATGCGGCGATCGGGGCCGAGAACCTCGACACGATCATCGACTTCAGCGTCCCCGACGACACGATCCGGCTTGATGACGTGATCTTCACCGCCCTGTCCCGTGGCGCGCTGGCGGCGGGGGCGTTCGTCGCCAATGCCTCGGGGCTTGCCGCGGATGCGGCGGACCGGATCATCTACGAAACCGACACAGGCACCCTGCTCTATGATGCGGACGGGGCGGGCGGCGGCGGCGCGATCCAGATCGCGATGCTCGGCAGCGGGCTGGCGCTGTCCCACGCCGACTTCCTGGTGATCTAGGCGCGCCGAGCTTGCCACCCTTCCCGCGGCGCCGGCTGCCGCGCGGAAGGCGGAAATCCTTTTCAACAACGATCCCGGCGGGGCGGGGTCCTCCCTGCCGGGCCGCGCTCCACCCGGCGGCGGGTGCGGCATCGCCCCGTTTTTGCAGGCGGATGGCCCTGTCGGATCGGCCGGGACGCCTTGTCTCCCGCCGGGAAGTTCCCCTAAGGTGCGCCGCAGGGACCCGGTGGTCTCCGGGCGCGCTGCGCCTTCCCGAAGCCGGCGTTTCACGGCCCTCCGAGCGGGAGTGTCGTTCTCGGCTTGAGGTTGGCACCATGGCAATCGCGACTGTCGTCACTTCGATGAAGGACGAGGCACCCTATGTCCTCGAATGGGTCGCCTATCACCGCGCCATCGGTTTCGACCGCATCGTGGTCCTGGCCAACGACTGCACGGATGGAACCGACGAGATCCTGACCCGCCTGCACGAAATGGGCGCCATCGCCTATTACCGGAACATCGTGCCGCTGGGGGCAAAGCCGCATTCCCACGCGCTGAAGCTGGCCAATGTCACGCCCGAGGTCCGCAGCGCGGACTATGTCATGGTGCTCGATGCCGACGAATTCCTCGTGATCAAGGCGAAGCCGCATTCGGTGGGCATGCTGCTGGACGCGATGGAGGCGCGCGGCACGGGGATGATGGTCATTCCGTGGCGCATCTTCGGCTCGTCGCGCAACTACACGTTCGAGGATCGCCCGGTGATCGAGCGGTTCCGCACCTCCATGTCGATCGCGAACCTGCCGAACAAGGGGGTCAAGACGCTGTTCCGCCAGCACGAGGCGCTGCGTCTGGCGATCCACTTCCCCAAGGTCATCCGGAAGAACGGCCGCAGCGTCGCGGATGCCGGGGATTTCCGCTGGACCGACCCGGACGGCAACCCGATGGCGCCGGGAAGGCTGAGCTGGAACGGCGGGAAGAACGTGGTGCGCCGCGACGCGGCCGAAGTCGCGCATTTCATGATCAAGAGCCTCGACGAATACATCCTCAAGATCTTCCGCGGCGACGGGCTGATGAATTCCAGCCGGCACGGCATCGACTACTGGCGGGGGGCCGATTGCAACGAGGCGGAGGATCTGGCCGTTGCCGACTGCGCGCCGCATTTCGCGGCCGAGCTGGCGCGGCTTCGGGCCGACCCGGAGCTGACGCGGCTGCACGACGCGGCGGTCGCCATGCGCAAGGCCCGGCTCGAGGCGCTGATGCTGAACGAGGCGACGGTTCGGCTGAAGCGGATCCTGAAGGACAGCACCGAGGGCGTGCTGCAACCGGCGCAGATCGAGGAATCGCGCCGGATCGTCACCGCGCTTTCGCCCGCCCGGGTGCCCGGCTCGGCGCTTGCGGAAGAGGTCCCGCAGTCGATCCTGCTCAGCGTCACCACGGTGGGCCTGCCCGACAGCGGCGCGCTGGTCGCGGCGGTGGCCGGAGCCTGCCACAAGCGCCACGCCATGTTCGTGCACGAGCACGATTTCGCGAAGCGGCCGATCTCGCTGCTGGTCCGGGCGATCGGGAAGGAGCAGAAGGCCGGGCTGCCGCACCATCTGGCGGTGCGCCATTTTCCCGACTACGCGCGGCGCGTGCCCGGCCCGGACTGGCCGATTGCTGGGGAGATCTCGGTCGTCCTGACGCGCAGCCGCGCCTCGGTGCTTGCGGGGCTGCCGCAGCGGGTGGCGGAGCCGCAGCCGAAGCAGACCGCGCGGCGTCTGAATGACGACGGCCCGCTTCGCCGCGCGCTGACCGGCCACGAGACGCTTGCCGAGGTCGAGGCGCTGGTCGCCTCCGGCCGGATCGAGGACCCGCTGCTGCGCTGCGACCGCTTCCTGCAGGAGAACCCCGGAACGCTGGTGCTGGATCTGGACGAGCCGGACCGCTGCAGGGACGATCTTGGCCGGCTGGCTGCCCCGGGAGGCGGCCACGAGGCCGCCGCACGGCTTCTGGCCGAGGCGCTCGGCCTTGATCTCGGGGCAGGGGGCGCGCCGAGGGATCGCCCCGAAGGGCTGCCGCCCGCGGGTGAGGGGCGGAAGGCCCACGCGCGGGCCCTGCGCATGTTCTGGTTCCGGCGCGGCGCCGCCGCCCGCAGCGGCAATTTCGGCGACGAGCTGAGCCCGCTGGTCGTGGGACGGCTGACCGGCCGAAGCATCGAATGGGCGGATGGTGGCGCCTGCGATCTGGCGGGCATCGGCAGCATCCTGTCGCAGGTCTCGAAGGAGGCCATGCGGGCGAAGCGCCGGGACGAGCTGCTGGTCTGGGGCAGCGGCCTGCTCGAGGAGGACATCGCGCAGCTGTCGCCCTGCATCCGTCCGCTGGCGGTGCGCGGCGTTCAAACGCGCGAGGCGCTCGGCCTGCCGGAGGGGCTGACCCTCGGCGATCCGGGGATCTTCGCGAGCGAGCTGGTCCCGGCCGCGCCGAAGGCCCATCGCTGGGGGATCGTTCCGCATTTCACCCACCGCAAGGACCCGGCGGTCCGTCAGGCGGCGCAGGAAAGGGGTTGCCTTCTGATCGATCCGACGTATCCGCCCGCCGAGGTGTTGCAGGCGATCTCGTCCTGCGAGGCCATCGTCTCGTCCAGCCTGCACGGGCTGATCGTTGCCGACAGCTACGGCGTGCCCGGCTGCTGGCTGAACCTGAGGAGCCACAAGTCGCACGAGTTCAAGTTCCACGACTATTGCAGCGGGCTGGGGCGGCCGATGTTCGTGCAGGTGGGGGCCGAGGATCTGCCGGCGCTGGTTGCGGGCGATCCCGACTTTGCGGCCTTCCCGGTGCGGGAAGACTGCAGGGAGGGGCTGCGGCAGGCGCTGGTGACGGCGCTGGACGGTTGACGCTGCCATCCGGCCATTGCGGCCGCTGCCGGCCCGGTCTCCCTCGGCTTGACCGTCCGGGCGTCCCGTGGTCTTCCGGCAAGGCCACGGCAGAGGGAGGCCCGATGATCGCGAGGGATGGAACAGTCGGCCACGGAGCATCCGGCCGGTGACGGTCTCGGTCTGCATTCCGGCCTATCGGGCGGGCGCCTTCATCGCCGA
This sequence comes from Rhodobacter sp. CZR27, assembly GCF_002407205.1. NCBI lineage: Bacteria > Pseudomonadati > Pseudomonadota > Alphaproteobacteria > Rhodobacterales > Rhodobacter > Rhodobacter sp. CZR27. The sequence goes on from NZ_CP023549.1 coordinate 628,604, forward strand.
GACGGTGGCTTCCGTGCTGGACCAGAGCCGGGCGGACCTTCGGCTTATCGTCGCTGTCGATCCGGCCGAGGACGATCCGTCGGACACCACGCTCGCCGCGCTCGAGCCGTTCCGGGCGGATCCGCGGGTGGACATCGGGGTCAATGCCCGCCGCCTCGGCTGGGCAGGCAACATCGCCGCCCTGCTGCAGCGCGTGAGGACGGACTGGTATGCCGTCCTGCCGCACGACGACCTGTGGCATCGCGACTATCTGGCAAAGCTGCTTCCGCCGCTTGTGGCCGCGCCGGATGCCGTGGTCTCCTATGCCGACATGACCCGGTTCGGTGCCGCGACCGGGGGCCGTTCCGTGGTGCTGCCCCCGGGCGAGGACCGGGCCCGGCACCTTCTGCGCTTCCTGCTGCAGGGGGCGGAGGCGATGCCGTGGCGGGGCGTCACCCGGCGGTCCAGTCTCGCGGCGACGGGCGGCTTTCCCACGGACGCGCATCGAGGCTTTGCGGTGGAATGCGAATATGCGCTGGCGCTGCTGGGCGCCGGCCGCGTGCTGCACCGCGCCGAGGTGCTCTATCGCAAGCGTGTCCACGCGCCCGGTGTGCCAAGCGCCTCGCGCGCGCGGGTGGCGGGCGTGCCGCCGGCGGAGCGTCTTGCGGCTTGGCGGGCGCATGACCGGCAGATGGGGCTGCGCCTTCAGGCTGCGATGCGCGGCATCGCGATGCCGTCGGATCGGGAGGCGCTGTGCCGTGCCGCGCTGGACGCGGCCATGCTGCGCCGGCGCCAGCAGATGGTGGCGCCTGCGCTGGATGCCGAGGCGCTGGTGCGGGTCGGGGCGGCACTGGCCGCGGCGGCCGGAGACGGCGCCGATGCGGGTGCGGTGCGGGCGCGGCTTCACCGGGTCCTGTCGTTGCACCACCGCGCCGTCGGCGAGGCCGAGGAGGCCGGTCGCGAGGCGGCGCTGGCGGCCTCGCTCGACCCCGGGCTTGCCGACTGAGGCGCGGCGCGAGAGGGGGCGACCCTGCCCGGCGCGAGGTTTCCGGGTCGTGGCCCGCCCGATACCCGGGCCTGCGGACCGAAGGCGCAGCCCGACCGCGGGCCGAAGGCTCAGGCCGCGCGCAGCCGGGCGCAGGCTTCGGCGGCGAAAAGCGGCGCGAGGGTGAGCTTGCCGGTGTCGATCGAGTGATAGCGGCCGCGCGAATGCACCCCTACGGCGTGGCGCTGGTGCAACTCGCTGCTGCGGTCCTCGATCCCCGTCTCGCCCCAGGCGGAGATGTAGCCGCCCTTCACCTGCCAGCCGGCTTCGTCGCGCAGGCAGTCGGCCACCCCCGGCATCAGCCGGCGGAGGTTCGACAGCGTATCGCGCACGATCTGCTGCCGCTGCGCCTCGTCCGGCTCGATGTCGAAGCGGCTGGGCCGCAGCCTGCGCTCCTGCGCGAGAAGTCCGGCGGGATACCACGAGACATAGGCGCTGTCGGGAAAGGCGGTGGTGTCGCCGTAGCTGCCGATCAGGAAGGTGACGCTGGGCAGGCCGGCGCGCACGCGCGCGTCGCGGGTCACGAGGCCGACCTTGTAGCGGTGGATCACCGGGCGCGTGCTGGTGATGCCAAGCGTGGCGTCGATGTGAAGCCGCTGCTCCCAGAGGGCGTTCACCACGGCGTCGCAGCGCTCGGCCGAGGGGTGGCCCCCGGCCAGCGTCGAGACGCGGAAGCCCGCGCCCTCGTCCGCGACCCCGGTGATCTCGGTTCCGAAGCGCAGGGCGATCCGTGGTGCGGCGGCGAGGGCATCGCGCAAGGCCTGCGCCATCGCGGCGGTATCGACGCCGATCTCGCGCGTGCGGAATGCCGCCACGATCTCGCCGGGATCGAAGATCGCCGCCCGCTCCAGCGGGGTCAGTTCCTCCCAGCGGCCCTCGTCCCGGTCGGCGCCCAGGTCCGCCAGAGCCTGCTCGATCCCCGCGAAATGCGCGCGGATCCCCTCCACCGGCATCAGGCTGTCACGGGGAACGGCATAGGTGAAAGGGCGCGACAGGTTGCGCTCGAAGAGCGCAGCGCCCGTCCAGCGTTCGACCAGCGGGCGGAAGGCCAGCTGGCCCCGGATCATCATGCGCCCGGTGTCCAGCGTGCGGTCGAGCGCGTAGACGAAGCCCATGTGCAGCTTCCCCTCGCAACCGAGGCTCGCGCGGCTGAGCGCCTGCGGGCAGCGGTCGAACAGCGTCACCTCATGCCCGGCGTCGGCGAGTTCGAGCGCCGCAAGACTTCCCGTAAGGCCGGCGCCCAGCACTGCAATCTGCATCTTCGATCCCGAGTGGTTGCAGGGGACCGTCTAGAGCGGATGGGCGGGCGGTGAAAGCTGCCATCGCGTGCCGTGGCGCGTCGGGGCAGCCCGCCGCCATCCGGGGGCGCGCGGCCCGACTGGGCGGCGGCACAAGGTCAAGGGCGGAGCGTTGCCGCACCGCCCGGTGGCGCCCGACCCGACGGACAGGATCAGCCGCCCGAGACCTCGTCAAGATAGGCCGAGACCTCGGCTGCATCCTGCGGCTTCCGCGCCGGGATGGCGCCGCGGGACTCGAGGTCCTGCACGACCTGCTGGTAGCGGTCGAGGTAGTTCCCCGGCAGGTCATGCGCGATGCCCTGGTGGCAGTCGATGCAGGTCTTGCCCGCGTCCAGCGCGCGCTGGTGGTCGGCCGCCGCCCGGTTCTCCTGCATGGTGAAGTCCATGAAGCCGAAGTTGTGGCAGTTGCGGCATTCCTGGCTGTCGTTCTTCTTCATCCGCGTCCATTCGTTCGCCGCAAGCTCGATGCGGCGTTCGGCGAACTTCTCGGGCGTCCAGATCGACTTGCTGATGAAGTGGCCGTAAAGCTCCTTGGAGGCCTTGATCTTCCGCAGCATCTTCGGGCCCCATTCCTTCGGAACGTGGCAGTCCGGGCATGTCGCGCGCACGCCCGAGCGGTTGTTCTGGTGGATGGAGCCCTGATATTCCGCGAAGACGTTGTCGTTCATCTCGTGGCACGAGATGCAGAAGCTTTCCTTGTTGGTCATCTCCAGCGCGGTGTGGAAACCGCCCCAGAACAGCACGCCCGCGGCAAAGCCCGCGATGAGCAGCAGCCCGAGCGAGAAGATGCCCGAGGGCGAGGCGAGGAAGCGCCAGATCCGGCGGAGGAGGCCGGGACGGGAAGCAGTGTCAGACATCGGCGTCGGTCCTTACTGCCCGGAGGACTGGAAGATGTTCTCGACCAGCGCGGGGGCGTCGGCCTGCGGAACGTGGCACTGGTTGCAGAACCAGCGACGGGTAGCCACCGTGTCGGTCTGCACGCCGTCGCGGTTCTGGTAATGCGTCATCGACAGCGTGGGCGCGCCGCGGTCGCCCGAGGTGCGCCACTCGTGGCAGCCGAGGCATTCATTTGCCTTCAGGTCGATCTGGTACTTGTCGATGGAATGCGGGATCAGCGGCGGCTGCAGGCGGTAGTTGCGCACGAAGCGCTGCTTGTCCTGATGGAAGACCGGCGCGGTGGCGATCTCCTCGTCGGGCTGGGCGCCGCGGAGCGACTCGACCCCCGCGGCGACGGGCGCCTGCGACTGGGCGAATGCAAGGCCCGCCACGAGGGCTGCGGGAAGGGTCAGGGCGCCGAGGAAGGCGATCGGTTTCATGGCGGGTCTCCGTGGTCTCATGCGGCGCGGCTGGGGCCGGCCGGGAAGGGGGTGGCAGCATCGCGGCCCGGGGCGGGGCGCGCGTCGAAACGATGGGTGAAGCGGAAGACGTCCTTGTCGCAGACGTCGATGCAGCGGCCGCAGTCGGTGCAGTCGCCCGATAGGATGATCGGCGTGTCGGCGGTCGTGCCGCGCAGGGCGGGGGTGATCACCGCCATCTCGGGGCAGACGGCGAAGCAGTCCATGCAGTCGTCGCAGGCCGCGCGATTGGCGGCCGAGACGCGGATCAGCGACTTCGCGCCCAGCAGTCCGTAGAAGGCCCCGACCGGGCAGAGCCGGCCGCACCAGCCGCGCCGCGCGACCAGAAGGTCGAACAGGAAGACCGCCGCGACCAGCGCCCAGCCCGCGCCCATCCCGAAGACGAGGCCGCGCTGGAGCATGGTGATCGGGTTCACCAGCTCCCACGCGATGGTGCCCGTCAGGGCCGAGACGGCAAGGACCATGACCAGCAGCCAGAGCCGGGTCGAGGCTTTCGGCTGCCAGCCCTTCGGCAGGCCGAGGCGGGCGTGCAGCCAGTGGGCGGCATCGGTGACCGGGTTCACCGGGCAGACCCACGAGCAATAGGTCCGACCGCCGATCAGCGCATAGCCCGCGGCCACGATCGCCGCGCCCATAAGCGCCGTCGCCTCGGGCCAATGCCCCGCGACCAGCCCCTGCAGCAGCACGAGCGGGTCGGTCAGCGGCAGCACGTCGAGCGTCATCGAGCCGGCAAGGTCGCCCTTCACCCACCAGATCCCGGCCCAAGGGCCGAGCAGGAACAGGCCGAGGAAGACCGCCTGCGACAGTCGCCGCAGGACCAGCCAGCGGTGGGCGCGCAGCCACCCCTTGCGGGCCACGGCCGCATGTCCGGGACTGTGCGCGCTCATGGCCGGCCCCCCGGAAGCTGCATCAGCGGCTGGAAGTCGGGCACATCTTCGGGCATCCGGTCGGGCAGGTCCACGATACCCTCGACCACCGGGGCGCCCTTCTTCTCCATCTCCTCCCAGCCGAGGCGGTAGTGCTCGGCCGGTTTCCCACGCGCGAGGCGCACGGGCAGCACCTTGATCGCGGCCTCGGGCAGCACGCAGGACTGCTCGCACTTGCCGCAGCCGGTGCAGTGCTCGGCGTGGACGGTGGGCAGGAACATCGCGTGGTGGCCCGAGCGGGCGTTGTGCTGGCTTTCCAGCGTGATCGCGCGGTCGATCACCGGGCAGACGCGGTAGCAGACGTCGCAGCGCAAGCCCAGCAGGTTCAGGCAGTTCTCCTGATCCACCAGCACGGCAACACCCATCTTCGCGTGGTCGATGTCGGTCAGGCCGGGGTCGAGCGCGCCGGTGGGGCAGGCCACGACGCAGGGGATGTCGTCGCACATCTCGCAGGGGATGGCGCGGGCGGTGAAGAAGGGGGTGCCGGTGGCCGGCCCGTCGCCCAGTTCGGCAAGCGACAGCGTGTCATAGGGGCAGGCCCGGACGCAGAGACCGCAGCGGATGCAGGCGCCAAGGAAATCCTCCTCGGCCAGCGCCCCCGGCGGGCGCAGCGCCTCGGCCGGAAGCGCACGGGCGTCGCGGGCGTAAAGCGCCAGAAGCGAGCCCGCCACCGCGCAACCCGCCGCCGCGCGGGCCGCATCCGTCAGGAAGCGCCGTCGGTCGATGGGAGAAGCGGGGCGGGCGGCCATGTCAGGCGCGCTCCACCTTGCAGGCGCACTTCTTGTAGTCGGTCTCCTTCGAGATCGGGCAGGTCGCATCCAGCGTCAGCTGGTTCACCAGCTGCCCCTCGTCGAACCACGGGAAGAACACGACGCCCTTCGGCATCTTGTTGCGCCCGCGGGTCTCGACCCGGCTCAGCACCCGGCCGCGGCGGGTCGAGATGGCGATTTCCTGCCCGCGCTTCAGGCCACGCGCCTCGGCATCCTCGGGGTGCATGAAGACCAGCGCCGAGGGGAAGGCGCGGTGCAGTTCCGGCACCCGACGCGTCATCGAGCCGGAGTGCCAGTGTTCGAGCACCCGGCCCGTGACCAGCCACAGGTCGTAATCGGCATCCGGGCTTTCCGCCGGCGGCTCGTAGGGGGCGAAGATGATCTTGGCCTTGCCGTCCTTGTTGCCGTAGAACTTCACGCCCTCGCCGGCCTTGACGTAGGGGTCATAGCCCTCGCGGAAGCGATAGAGCGTCTCCTTGCCCTCGACCACCGGCCAACGCAGGCCGCGCGCCTGATGGTAGGTCTGGAACTCGGCCAGGTCGTGGCCGTGGCCGCGCCCGAAGGCCGCGTATTCCTCGAACAGGCCCTTCTGCAGGTAGAAGCCGAAGTGCCGACTTTCCTGGTTCCCGAAGCCCTCCGCGGTCTCCTCCAGCGGGTAGCGGTTCACCACGCCGTTGGCATAGAGCACCTCGTACAGCGTCTTGCCGCGGAGTTCCGGCTTCTTGTCCAGAAGCTCGGCCGGCCAGACCTCGTCGACCTTGAAGCGTTTCGAGAATTCGACCAGCTGCCACAGGTCCGAGCGCGCCTCGCCGGGGGCTTCCACCTGCTGGCGCCAGAACTGGGTGCGGCGCTCGGCGTTGCCATAGGCGCCTTCCTTCTCCACCCACATCGCGGTGGGCAGGATCAGGTCGGCCGCCATCGTGGTCACGGTCGGGTAGGGGTCGGAGACGACGATGAAGTTCTCGGGGTTGCGGTAGCCCGGCCAGCCTTCCTCGTTCATGTTGGGCGCGGCCTGCATGTTGTTGTTGCACTGCACCCAGTAGGCGTTGATCTTGCCGTCCTTCAGCATCCGGTTCTGCAGCACGGCATGCGCGCCGGGCTTCTCGGGGATCGTGCCCTCGGGCAGGCCCCAGAGCTCCTCGGTGTGGTGGCGGTGTTCCGGGTTCGTCACCACCATGTCGGCGGGCAGGCGGTGCGAGAAGGTGCCCACTTCCCGCGCCGTGCCGCAGGCCGAGGGCTGGCCGGTCAGCGAGAAGGGCGAGTTGCCGGGTTCCGAGATCTTTCCGACGAGCAGGTGGACGTTGTAGCAGTTCGAGTTCACCCACGAGCCGCGGGTGTGCTGGTTGAAGCCCATGGTCCAGAGCGACATGACCTTGCGGTTCGGGTCGGCATATTGCTTCGCCAGCCGCTCCAGCTTCTCGGCCGGCACGCCGGAAAGCGCCGCGACCTTCTCGAGCGTGTATTCGGAAACCGCCGCCTTGAACTCCTCGAAGGTGATCGGCTCCATGTCGCCGGTGGTCTTGGGATCGACCCCGTCCTCCAGCGCATGCGTGGGGCGCAGGCCGTAGCCGATCCCGGTCCTGGTCTTCATGAACGTGGTGTGATTGTTCACGAAGTCCCAGTTCACCGCGCCCGTCTGGATGATGTGGTTCGCGATGTAGTTCAGGATCGCGAGGTCGGTCTGGGGCGTGAACACCATCCCGTTGTCCGCGAGTTCGAACGAGCGGTGCTCGAAGGTGGACAGGACATGGACCTCGCAGCCCGGCTTGGTCAGTCGGGTGTCGGTGATGCGCGACCACAGGATCGGGTGCATCTCGGCCATGTTCGAGCCCCAGAGCACGAAGGTATCCGCCGCCTCGAGGTCGTCATAGCAGCCCATCGGCTCGTCGATGCCGAAGGTGCGCATGAAGCCCGCCACGGCCGAGGCCATGCAGTGCCGCGCGTTCGGGTCGAGGTTGTTCGACCGGAAGCCCGCCTTCATCAGCTTCGAGGCGGCGTAGCCTTCCCAGATCGTCCACTGGCCCGAGCCGAACATGCCGATGGCTTCCGGCCCCTTGGCCTTCAGCGTGGCCTTCCACTTCTCGGCCATGATGTCGAACGCCTCGTCCCACGAGACGGGCACGAACTCGCCGTTCTTGTCGTAGACGCCGTTGGTCTTGCGCAGGAGCGGCGTGGTCAGCCGGTCCTTGCCGTACATGATCTTGGACAGGAAATAGCCCTTGATGCAGTTCAGGCCGCGGTTCACCGGCGCCTCGGGGTCGCCCTGCGTCGCCACCACGCGGCCGTCCTTCACGCCGACCAGAACCGAGCAGCCGGTGCCGCAGAACCGGCAGGCGGCCTTGTCCCAGCGGATGCCGTCCGTGGCGGCCTGTGCCGGTCCGGCCAGCGGGATGCCCGCGGCCGAAGCGGTCGCCGCGGCGGCGGTCGCCTTCAGGAACGAGCGGCGCGAGGAGGAAAGGGTCATGCTGGTTCTCCCGTCAGAGGGTCGCGGACGCCACTTCGGGCGTCTCGAAATGGTGGTAGGCAAGCGTCACGCCGATGACGCCGGGGATCTGGTGCAGGTCCATGATCTGGTCCGAGGCGCGGCGCGTTTCCGTATCCTCGATGGTCACGACGATGCGCCCGGGCTCGTGCGCATGGACGGCGCCGCCCTCGGTCGCGTCGATGGCGGCGATCACCGCCTCGGTCCTGTCGGGCAGCGTCTGGACGAGGCAGCCGCAGATGTTCAGCATGGCCGGGTCTCCGGAATGAGGGGAACGAGCGCCAGCGCGCCGGCCGGGCACGGGGCGATGCAGGCGCCGCAGCCGGTGCAGATGTCCGCGTCGATCACGGGCAGCGCGCGGCCGCCGGTCTGCGGGCGGAAGCGGATGGCGGAGGCGTCGCAGAAATCCTCGCAGGCGCGGCACTGGGTGCCCGTCGCCTCGAGGCAGTCGGGCCCCGCCGCGACCCGCCACGGGAATGGGGCGCCGGGCTCCAGCGCGCCGGCGGTGCAGGCGCGGGTGCAGGCACCGCAGAAGGTGCAGGCGCCGGAGGCCATGTCGAGGACCGGCAGGCCGTCGCGATCGCGCAGGATGATGCCCTCGGGGCAGGTGCGGGCGCAGTCGCCGCAGCCGGTGCAGGTCCGGGCGAAGTCCGCGGCCAGTCCCGCGCCCGGCGGGCGAGGATGCAGGCTTTCAAGGAAGTGCCCGCGGAGAATCGCGCGGCGGCTGGACGGGCTGGGCATGCGGACCTGGCAAAATGGGCGAGACGTTTTGTCCCTTATCCAGCGAGGTATCCCGGACCGCCACGAAGCCGCCTTGATATGAGTCAACCTGGCCGTGTCATGCCTGGCCGATGTCACGCCGATCCGCCGGCCCCCGCTGCACGAGGGCCGTGACCCGGAAAGTGACGGCCGGGCAGCGCCCTGCCGTCAGCGCGGCGCCGTCCTGCCTTTCGCGCCGGACGGCTCCTCCTGCCCGGTGGAGGGGAACACGATCAGGGCGTTCAGCGCGAAATTCGCGAAGAAGGCGACGCCCACGCCCACGACCTTGGCCGCCACAGGGGCAAGGCCCAGCATGCCGGCTGCCAGCGCCGTCACGCCCACGTTCACCACAAGGCCCGCGGCGGCGGCGCCCAGAAACTTCGGATAGCGCCGCAGGCTCGGCGCGGTGCCGAACACGAAGGAGGCCGTCAGCCGGTAGTTCACCACGTTCGCCAGCAGGAAGGAGATCGTGGCAGCGGGCACCATCGGCACCCCCGCAGGAAGAAGCAGCGCGAAGCCCCCCACGTCCACCACCGCCGCCACGCCTGCCGTCAGCCCGTACTGGATCAGCCGGCGCAGCACCGGCGGCAGCCGGTCGCCGATCACCCGCACGCGGTTCACGCCCCGCCTCACGGTCGGCTGGGAAGCAGGTGGAGCGCGCCGGTCTCGATGAAGTGCTGGCTCGCCAGCACCTCCAGCGCCGGAATGTCGGCGAAGGTGGCGAAGACGAACAGGACCGTGGTCGCCACCGAGGCAAGGATCACCGGCCGCGCCCGATAGAGCTTCTCGGGCTTGCGCGCGACCGAGTTCGGTGTCAGCGCCAGCGCATAGTAGACCGCGAACAGCGTCACGATGCCGGGGAACAGCAGGATGTATTCGATCCGGTACTTGATCAGGAAGATCGCGACGAAGAAGGCGCAGAGCAGCGCATGGACGAGGTTCGCCACGGACAGGTGGTTCTCGCTGTAGTGCCGGAACGAGCGGCGATAGAGGCCCAGCGTCTCGCGCCCGTCGCTTGCCACGATGTCGCGATATTCGGCGAGCCGCTTGGAGTTCATCAGGAAGGCGCCGCCGAACCAGAAGGCCAGCAGCAGCGAGACCGGCGGCAGGCTGCCCGCATCCACCATCGCCCAGCCGATCAGCAGCCGGATCGGGTTGTTGATGGATTCGGACAGCACGTCCAGATAGGGCCGGTCCTTGGTGCGGATCGGCTTCACGTTGTAGGTGATGCCCGAGACCGCCAGCAGCAGGCAGGCTGCGAACAGCGCGTCGTTTACCAGCGAGGCCAGCGCCAGCCCCGCACCCAGCAGCAGCAGGTATTCCAGCAGCACGAGCGGCCCGAACATCCGCCGCTGCACGGCGGCGCGCTGCGACTTCTCGGGGTGAAAGCGGTCGAAGTCGCGGTCGAGCCATTCGTTGATGACATAGTTCGCCGAGGCGACGCCGACGGCCGCCAGAAAGCCGATCACGACGTTCCACAGGATGTCCAGCGGCCCTTCGGTCGTGGCATTGCCGCGCAGCAGCAGCGCGAGCGCGATGCCGGGCAGGATGAAGACGTTCTTCGTCATGTGGTCGAAGCGGGCGATCCGCAGGTAGTCGGAGAATCCCGCGATCATGCGCGGGGATGTCCGGGCGCTGCCCGATGCGGTCAGGTCGCTTGTCGTCATGAAATGCGTCTCCGGGAAAAAGCGGGAAGGGGAATGTCGCGCAGGCGGATCGCGCCCAGAAGGGCGGCGATCAGGGGAAGCAGCCAGATCACGCGGGCCTGGAACCGGCCATAGGGCGAGGCGAGGGCGCCGCAGATCAGCCCGTTGAGCACCAGTCCCGCAATCACCATCACCACGAAGGCCGCGAGACCGGCGCCGGCGTGCGGGACTCCGATCGGAACGAGGGGCGCTGCCGCCCCCGGGCGGGTCGGCCGGCGCCGGCCGAGCCAGCCGATGGCGAGCACGGCGCCCACCAAGCTGGCATAGGCAAGCCCTGTCACCAGATGCCGCAGCTCGGGCCTGCGATACATCGCCGAAGCCTGCGTCTGGGCCGCCATGGCGGGCGAGAAGTTGTCGGCGAGGAACCTGGCCCGCTCCGGCCGCATCGGGATGTCCTCGATCGACAGGGTCACCAGCTGCGCCAGACCGTCCAGCGCCAGCCCGCCGAGCGTCTCGACCGGATGGGTGCGGATCACCTCGGCCACGAACCGGCCCTGCTCTTCCGCGAGGGCGCGGCGGACCTCGGGCGACGCGGGCCAGAACACGCCGGTCGCGGGATCGGCGTCGAACAGGAACTGGATCCAGTGCACGGGCAGCCGGTCGGCGAAGGTGCAGAGCGCAAAGCCGCTGTCGGGGCAGGTCTCCCGGATCAGTTGTGTGCCGGGTCCCAGATGCGTCAGATGGGCGGTGACATGCGGCAGCGGCTGCGGTGGCGCGCCCGTCAGCACCCGCGTCGCCGCCGAGGCCCCCATCTGCCCGAGGATGCTGATGGCGATGGCGGCAGCCAGCGCCGCCAGTCCCGCGGGCGCCAGATGCGGCCGCAGCCGGGGAACGACCAGCGCCCCTGCCGCGAGGGAGGCGCCCGCCAGAAGCAGCGCAAGATGGCTGCTGTGGGACAGGCCGGAGAAGGCCAGCACCAGCCAGAGCGACAGGCGCTCGGCGCGGGACAACCGGTCCTGCGCCGCCAGCAGAAGGGCCGCGGCCAGGATCATCAGCCCGGCCCAGACGTCCGGCATCATCAGTCCGGCAAAGAAGGCGGCGGGCGTCAGGGCCGCCAGCCCCGCGGCGGACAGCAGCGCCGCCCGCTCCCATCCCTCGGGCAGGAAGGTGCGGAAGGTCAGCGTCACGAGCCATCCCGTCACGCCCGCCTGAAGCGCCACGACCGCCCAGCCCTGGCTGAGGGCCGATCCGGCATAGAGCACCACGCCGTAGTAGATCGAGCGGCCTGCGATGATCTCGGGCGGGCTGTCCGGCGCCGGCGCACCGGACAGCAGGCGCAGCGCCGCATGGGCCAGGTGGTGCGGATACCAGGTGTAGGCCGCGCTGTCGAAATAGAGGTAGGGCGCGCCGTTCATCGCCGTCGGCAGCGCGAGGACCAGGGCGCAGAGCAGCGTCACCGCAAGGGTCTGCGGGCGCAGGCGGGCCGTCGCCGCACCGGGCCGACCGATCACCGGCACGAGGCAGAATGCCAACGCCGCAAGGACCGGCAGCCAGAGCGGAACCCCGCCCCCCGCCACGACGCTTCCGGCGGAAAGCCCGACAGTGGCGAGCCCCGCCAGCCGCGCGCCGTCCGCCAGCCGCCCCTCCGCCCCCGCCCGCTGCGGAAGAAGCGTCAGGAGGGCCGCGGCCGCCAGCATCAGCCCGGCGAACAGCGGGCCGAGCGTCAGCGAGAGTGCAAGCCCCGCTGCCATCAACCCCGGCCCGAGCAGGGTGCCCCGCGCGATGGACACCGCCCCCGAGGCGAAGGGATGCCCCTTCCGCCGGGGATCGCGCCGGTCGCGGTCGAGCGCGAGCAGATCGCCGACCAGCTGGCCGCCCCAGGCCACGGCGGTGAAGGACAGCCAGCCCGCAAGGGCCGCCGCCCACGCCCCCTCCGGCATCCCCGCCGCGAGAAGCATCGGCACGAACACCAGCAGGCCGATCAGCCAGGCCTGCGGCGCGAGCATCCGCAGCAGGTCGCGGGCAGTCGGCCGGCGCGTCTCGAGATGCACCACCGACGCCGCCGCAGCCTCGGACGCCCGCCGCAGCGTGCCGCCCGCGTTCACCGTGACGGCGCGCGCGGCCTGCGGCCAGACCGCAAGGTCGGCGGCGCTGTCGCCGACATAGACGAAGCGCCCGATTCCGAACCGCTCCCCGAGGAAGTCCGCCTTGGCCGGCCCCTTGAGGTTCCGCGTGCCGTCCGAGCCGTGCATCTCGTCGAAGATGCCCAGGTGGTCGCCGATGGCGCGGGCAAGCCCGGCATCGCTGGCGGTGACCAGCGCCGCGCGCCCGCCCCGTTCCCGCCAGATGGTGACGAGGTCGATCACCGCCCGGTCATAGGGCAGCCGCGTGACGTCGAGGGACGCCGCGGCCGCCAGACGCCGCTTGAGGGCCGCGCGCCCCCCGCGTAGCGCCCAGGCCGCGTGCAGCGGCACCAGCATGTCGCGGCCAAGCGCCGACCAGAAGGTCTCGTACAGGATGTCCGAGGCCAGGAGCGTGCCGTCGAGATCGACGACCAGCATGAGATCGGTGGAAAGCCCCTCCAGCGCCGCCTCGATCCCGGCGGCGGGTTGAGGCGGGCGGCCGGGCAGCGGCGGAGCCGTGGCAAGGGATGCCGGATCAGGCGTGGACGTCATTGGAACGCAACATGTGGACCTGCCTTGAAGGAGGCGAAACGGGAAGCATCAAATGGCTTGAATCGAACGATGGGCGCGAGGATGCGACAGAACCCCTTACCGGTCCATTACCGATTCCGCCGGAAACTCCCTCCCCGGAGGTGGTGGGCCTGACCCGCTTTCGTCCGTTAGCCGTGGCGTTCGTCCTTTCGCCCGGGCCGATTGGCGCAGGACCGAGCCGATGGGAGGCCGGATATCGACCGCGCGGAGAACCCCGCCAGCATCCGGCGGGGTGGTCCGGGCGCATCGCGCGAAACGTCCGGGGCGCCGCTGGACGCGAGGAAAGCGCCGGGCAGATCCATAGGACGACGGCCGCAGCGTATAGGGCGGCGAAGAGGACAGCCGTCCCGTGCACGAGCCGGAGGGCAGGGACGGAGACTGGCCGCGCCCCTCCTGCCTCGAAGCAGGCAGGGGGCGCATTGGCGGCGTCCCATCCGGCCCGGAAGGCGGCACGACCGCCGTCATAGTCTCGGCGCGTCTGCAAGGCGGGCGCTGCTGCCCGGTCGCGTCCTTCCTCCCGGCGTCGATTCGCAGTCCCTGCGCGCCTGCAAGCCGGGCGCCCGGTTCCCGTCCGCCCCGCCGCGACGGCCCGGGGACGAAAATCGGACTCGTCCGTGCTGACCGATCCCGCCCGGAGCGGGCCGCAACCGGACCGCGCCCTGCAGCGGCGGCCTTCACCGAAAGTTCAGTTTCTGGCCGTAGGGCTGGACTTCCGACAGGCCTGTTCCTTCGAATTCCGGGCGACTACCCGGTCTGACCGATCATGCCATCGGCCACGAGCCTCCCTCTTTGCCGGTGGGGGCCGCCATGATAAGCTTGCCGGAGCATGCCCCGCCCTTCCATCCCTTGCGATTTCCTTTCGGTTGAACAGTGTGATCGACGAAAGCTCCGAACGTCCTGTCCGCATTCATCTGGCTGATCAAACGGCCCGGGAGATCCTTCGCGCGGCAAGGGATGCGGTGGTCGTGATCGACCTGTCGGCGAGAATCATCCTTTTCAACGCTGCGGCCGAGCGGATGTTCGGCTATACGGCCCGGCAGGTTATCGGGCGTCCGCTCGATCTTCTCATCCCCGAGGAGTCGCGCGAAAGGCATCGCCAACGGTTGCGCCTGATCCGGATGACCGGCATCACCCCGCGTCAGGCCCATACGCTCGGTCGGATGCAGGGCCGGCGCGCCGACGGCAGCCGCTTCCCGATGGACATTGCGATCTCCCGCGCGCAGAGCCCGGACGGGCCGGTGTTCATGGCCATGGTGCGCAGCTTGTCCGCGCAGGCGCAGGCCCTTGACCCGGGCGACACGGCCGCCGGCCACCACAAGGGGATGGTCGAGGGTCCGCAGCATCTGACATGGACCTGCGGCCCCGATGGCATCTGCGACTACATCAGCCCGCAATGGGCCGACTACACCGGCGCTGCCGCGGAAGAGCTGCTGGGCATGGGCTGGGCCGCGTTCATCCACCCCAAGGATTGCGAACAGGTCGTCGAGACCTGGTATGACTGCGTCAAGCGGGGTGCCGCCCACGAATGCGAATTCCGCCTGCGGCGGCGCGACGGGACCTTTCGCTGGTTCCATTCGCTCGCTGTCCCGCTGCGGGACGGTCAGGGCCTGATCCGGCGCTGGCACGGCTCGACCACCGAGGTCGATGACCTGCGGCGCAGCCCGCAACGTCCCGCCCGACATGACGAGACGCTGGCCTTCGCCGTGGAAGCGGGTCAGGTGGGGGTCTGGGAAGCGGATCTCCTCACCGGGGCGGTCCGGGGGAACGCGCGGCACGACTTCATCTTCGGCTATGACACGCCGCCGTCGTCGTGGAGCATCGATGCCGCGGAGCGACATGTCCTCGAGGAGGATCGCGCCATCTTCCGCGATGCCTGCCGCAAGGCCGGCGTGATCGGCATGATCGACATCGAGGTGCGCATCCGCGACACTCGCGGGTCGCTGCGCCGGATCGCCCTGCGCGGGCAATTGGCACAGCAGCCCGGCCGCCTGCTCGGCACGATCACCGACATCACCGACCGCAAGGACCCATCCGGGCAGGCGCATCTTCAGGCGGTCGTCAGGTCGATGGACGACGCGCTGATCACGACCGGGGTCGATGGCGCCATCACCTCCTGGAATCCGGGCGCCGAACGCCTGTTCGGCTGGACCGAGGAGGAGATCGTCGGCAGAAGCATCATGGTGCTCGTTCCGGACGACCTGAGGACCGACGGCGAGACCCGGTGGCGGGATCACGCGAAGGGTCTTGCGAGCTTCGCCTTCGAGACGCGGCGTCTCCACAAGAACGGGACCTCCATCGAGGTCTCGGTGGTGGTTTCGCCGATCCGGGACGAGGCGGGCCGGTTCGTCGGGCTCGCCGGCGTGCTTCGCGAACGACGCGCGGATCGGGGAGAGCCTCGCCTGTCGGCTTGATGCCGCCGGCGCCCCAAGGTCGCTTCGTGAGGCGCCCCGTCTTCTCGCGTCGCACCTTCGACAGCGGGTCGGTCAGCATGGGCGCCGAGCGGCCCCTCGTCCGAAACGAGGAACAGCGGCAGCGGCGTCGCCATCAGGCCGCCGGCTGTCCCCCGTGACGAAGTTGGCAGGACGCGACGCAAGGATCGCCGCATGAAGATCGGGCAGGTCCTCCATGCGGAAGGCGGGGGGCGTGGACATCGGGGCGCTCCGGTCAGGCGGCGCCGTTCAGGACATGGTTCAGAAGGCCCGCCGCCAGCAGGATCATGGTGGCCCCGACCAGCAGGTCAAGCACCCGCCAGGCGAGCGGCCGCTCAAAGAGCGGCGCGAGCAGCCGGGCGCCGAAGCCGAGCACGGTGAACCACGCCATGCTGGCCAGCCCCGCTCCGGCGACGAAGGGAACCTGGGCACCCTCGGGCTGCGCCGCCCCGACCGAGCCCACCAGCAGCACGGTATCAAGGTAGACATGCGGGTTGAGCAGCGTGAAACCGGCGACGCGGGCGAGCGCGCCGGCGAGCGACAGCGCCTCGCCGCCGTTCTCCGCCACCAGCCGCTCGGGGTGCAGGGCCCGGCGCAGGGCCGAAAGCCCGTACCAGCCGAGGAACGCCGCCCCGCCCAGCGACAGGGCCGCCACCAGCGCCGGAGCCTGCCCCAGCACTGCGCCAAGCCCCGCCACCCCCACCGCGATCAGCGCGAGATCGGCCAGCGCGCAGAAGGCGATGACGGCTCCGACGTGCTCGCGTCGAAGCCCTTGGCGCAGGACAAAGGCGTTCTGGGCGCCGATGGCGACGATCAGGCCGAGGGACAGGACGAAACCGGTGAGGAAGGGGGCGATGTCTTGCATGACGGCTTCCTTGCCGTGACGGCCGGGTGTAGTCCAGTTCAGGATGCTAATGCTGATGAAGCAGGGCTAAGGATGCTGGACTATCCCTTGCTCGCCGCCCTTGCCGCCGTGGTGCGCGAGGGCGGCTTCGACCGTGCCGCGGCCAGGCTGGGGGTGACCCCTTCCGCCGTCTCGCAGCGCATCCGCGCGCTGGAAGAGCGGGTCGGCGCCGCGCTGGTCGTGCGCAGCCAGCCGCCGGTTCCGACCGAGGCCGGCGCGCGGCTCTGCGCCCATGTCGAGCGCGTGCGCCTGCTCGAGGACGAGCTGGCCGCCGACCTGCCCCGGCTTGCGGGGCCGGAGGAGGGGCCTGCGACGCTCCGGGTGGCGGTCAACGCGGATTCGCTCGGCAGCTGGTTCCTGCCTGCCGCCGCGCGCTTTGCCGAGGCGACCGGGGCGCTCCTCGACCTTGTGCTGGATGACGAGGAGCATACGGCGGCGCGGCTGCGCACGGGCGAGGTGCTCGCGGCGGTCACCGCCGAACCGGCCCCGGTGCCGGGCTGCCGCACGCGCGCGCTCGGCGCCCTCCGTTATGTCGCGACGGCAAGTCCCGCCTTCCTCGACCGGCACTTCCCGCAGGGCGTGCATCCCGGGGCGCTGGCCCGCGCGCCGGTCCTGCGGTTCGACCGTAAGGACGGGCTGCAGGCGCGCTGGGTGCGACAGACCTTCGGTCCGGTGCCCGAGGGCCCGACGCATCAGGTGCCCTCGACGCAGGGTTTCCTTGACGCGAGCCTTGCCGGGATCGGCTGGGCGCTGAACCCGTTGCCGCTCGCGGCAGGGCATCTCGCGGCTGGCCGCCTTGTCGATCTGGTGCCCGGCCAATTCCTCGACGTTCCGCTGCACTGGCAGCACGCGCGGCTGGGCGCCCGGCTTCTCGATGCGCTGACGAAGGAGGTCGCGGCGGCCGCGCGCCGCTGTCTCGTGCCGGCCGGTTGAGACGGCAATCTCCGCACGTGGCGGGAGGTGCCGCTTGTCGCAACCGTGCCGCCACGGCCGGCCGCCGCGTCGGAGATGCAACATGCGCCGTCGCTTTTTGTCCGAGGTTCGACAGGGGCGTGGGCCTCGCACGCGCTCCGGACAGGAAAACCCGGCTTGGCACGCGGCCTGCTTATCGCTGTATTGTCAAACTACATAGCGAGAGGGCGGAGATGGCGGACGGACACCTGCGGACCGGGTCGGAGGAACGGAGATGTCCGCCTGACCGCCGCCCCCGCCAGCCGCGGCTCGGCTGCCGTCCCCGCACCCCTTGCCCCTCATGATCCCGGAGCCCCCATGTTTCTCATCGACGACCAGGCCCTTCTCGCCCTGATCCGCGAGGACGTCCCCTTCGGCGACCTCACGACGCGCTCGCTCGGCTTCGGCCGGTCGCGGGGCCACCTCGTGATGACGGCGCGCGACCCGATGACCCTCTGCGCGGTCGAGGAGGCGGGGCGGATCTTCGAACTTCTGGGCTGCGCGGCCGACCTCGCCGCCACCTCGGGCGAGGCGCGCGCCCGGGGCGACATGATCCTGGGCGCCGCAGGGTCGGCCGAGGCGCTCTTTGCCGGCTGGAAGGTGGCGCAGGTGCTTGTGGAATGGGCCGCAGGCATCGCCACCGCAACGCGCGAGCTGGTCGATGCGGCGACCGCCGCCCGGCCCGGCGCGGTCGTGGCCTGCACGCGAAAATCCGTGCCGGGCACGCGGGCGCTGGCGCTCAAGGCGGTCACGGCGGGCGGCGCCACGATCCATCGTGCGGGTCTCTCGGACACGGTGCTGGTCTTCCCCGAGCACCGCGCCTTCGCCCCGGGCTGCCTGAAGGGCCAGCTGATGCGGCTGCGCGCCGCCTGCCCCGAGCGGCACATCGTGGTCGAGGTGACCCGCCACGACGAGGCGCTACGCGCGGCGGAATGGGGCGCCGACGTCGTGCAGCTGGAGAAGTTCGCTCCCGATGCGGTCGCGCGGGTGGTGGCCGAGCTGTCGGATGCGCGGGTCCGGGTGGCCGCTGCCGGGGGCATCACGGCCGCCAATGCGGCCGATTATGCGGCCACCGGCGCGGACGTTCTGGTGACCTCGTCGCCCTACCACGCCCGGCCGCGCGACGTGGCGGTGACGCTGGAGCCCGCCTGAGCAGCCGTGCCGCGAGAAGGGCGCCCCCATCCGGCACCGGGCGGTCCCTTGCCGCTGACCGGCGTGTGTCGGGATTGGCTGTTGCCTCTACGACTGCCCCGCACGGCCGGCGGGGCCTTGACCCGGTGAGCCCGGGCATGCCCGCCGCGGCAGCGCGCGGATGCCCTGCACCGGCCAGCCCGGGCCGGTCAGTCGCGACGGGTGCCTTGGTCAGCCTGCGGCGGGCGATCCTCCTGCCATCGGGCTCCGCTGGCGGGGCAGATACTGGCCGGCTCCGGGGCGGACGAACTCCTCCCCGTCCCGCATCGCGACCTGCCCACGCAGGAGCACCATGACGGGCCAGCCCTGCACCTCCAGCCCCTCGTAGGGCGTGTAGTCGGCGCCGTGGTGCAGGCGGTCGTTCGTCACCACGCGCCGCTCGCGCGGGTTCCAGAGCGCAAGGTCCGCATCCGATCCCACCGCGATCGTGCCCTTGCGCGGGTAAAGCCCGTAGAGCTTGGCGTGGTTCGTGGCGGTCAGCGCCACGAAGCGGTTGATGTCGATCCGGTTCTTCATCACACCTTCCGAGAACAGGATCGGCAGCCGCGTCTCGACGCCGGGAATGCCGTTCGGAACCCAGCGGAAGCTGCGCGTGCCCTTCGGGTTCAGCTTGCCCTGCGGGTCGTCGAAGCGGAACGGGCAATGGTCCGAGGAGTAGAGATCGAAGATCCCCTGCTCCAGCCCCTGCCAGCAGGCTGCCTGACTGGCGGCGTCGCGCGGGGGCGGCGAGCAGACGAATTTCGCGCCCTCCCAGCCGTCGCGGTCAAGGTCGTCCGCCGTCAGCATCAGGTATTGCGGGCAGGTCTCGCCCGCCACCCTGATCCCCCGCATCCGGGCGCGGGCGATCTCTTCCATCGCCTCGCGGTTCGAGACATGGACGATCACCAGCGGAACGCCGACGATCTCGGCCAGCGACAGCGCGCGGTGGGTGGCCTCGCGCTCGGCCGCGATGGGGCGGCTGGTGGCGTGGCCGAGCGGCGAGAGGCGGCCCTCCTCCTCGTGCTTGCCGATCAGGAAGCGGATCGCGTCCTCATTCTCGCAATGGACCATGACCAGCGCGCCCGTGGATCGCGCGGCGTCGAGCGTGGCAAGGATCTCGTCGTCGCGCAGGCGCAGCCCTTCATAGGTCATGAAGACCTTGAGCGAGGTATAGCCGTCCTCGACCAGCGCGGGCAGTTCCTGTCCCAGCACGGATGGCGTGGGGTCTGTGACGATCAGGTGGAAGCTCACGTCGGTCAGGCAGCGCCCCTCGGCCAGCGCGTGATAGCCGGCCAGCGCCTCGCGCAGGGACTGGCCCTTCTGTTGCAGACAGAAGGGCAGGACGGTGGTGTTGCCGCCATGCAGGGCCGAGCGCGTGCCGCTTTCGAAATCGTCGGCCATGACGATGCCGTCGCCCGAGGGTTGGGCGATGTGGACATGGCTGTCGATCCCGCCCGGCAGCACGAAGAGGCCAGTGGCGTCGATCTGGTCGAGCGCGGGACCGAGGTGTTCGGCCAGCGCCGTGATGCGGCCGCCACGGATGCCCACGTCGCAGCGGATGGTGTCGGAGGCGGTGACGACGGTGCCGCCGCGGATGACGAGGTCGAACATCTCAGGCGGCCTTTCGCAGGATCTCGTCGAAGGCGGCGCAGAGCCGGTCCACCTCGTCCAGCGTGTTGTAGTGCACCATCGACACGCGCAGCAGCCCGCCGTCGTCCATCTCGTCCAGCGACTCGACTAGGCGGCGGGCGTGGAAATCGCCGTGCCGGATGGCGATGCGGTGGTCGTCCATGGCGCGGGCGAGCGCCGCCGAATCGCGGCCGGGGAAGCGGAAGGCGATGGTCGGGATGCGGGTCGAGCCCTCGTTGCGCGCGGGTCCGATCACGCGGACATCGTTGCGCTGGCCGAGCCAGCCCAGAAGCCGGGCGACCAGTGCGTCCTCCTGCGCGGTGATCGCGCGGAAACCCGCCTCGATCCGCGCGCGGACGGGGCCCGCCGCGCCCCCCAGCTCCGCCAGGTAGTCGCGGATCCCGAGCACGCTGTAGGCGCATTCATAGCTCGGGTTGCCCGGCTCCAGCTTCCCGGGCACGCGGTCCTTGCCGTAGAAATAGTGATAGAGCGTATCCAGCTCCAGCAGATGCGCGTGCTTGCCATACATCACCGCGTAATGCGGCCCATAGGTCTTGTAGAGGCTGAAGACATAGTAATCGACGTCCCATGCCTGCACGTCGATGGCGCGATGCGGGGCGTAGGCCACGGCGTCGACGCAGAGCCGCGCGCCGTGGTCGTGGACGAAGCGGGCGATCTCGGCCACCGGATGCACCTGGCCCAGGATGTTCGAGACATGGGTGACGCAGACCAGCCGCGTGCGGTCGGTCATCAGCGGCGCAAGGTCGTCGAGCTTCAGCGTGAAGCTGTTGCGGTCGAGCGGCCAGACCTTCACCACGATGCCGAACTCTCGCAGCGCCATCCATGGGCCGATGTTGGATTCGTGATCGGCCATCGTGACCACGATCTCGTCGCCGGGCGACAGCTGGCTGCGCATCGCGCGGGCAAGGTTCTGCAGAAGCACCGTGGTCGAGGGACCGAAGACGATCTCCTCGGGGCGTGCGGCGTTCACCAGCGTCGCGGCGGCGGCGCGGCCCGCGGCCAGCGCCTCGGCCGCGGCCTGCGACACCGCATAGCTGCCGCCGATCTGGACGTTCTTCTCGTAGAGGAACTCGGTCATCCGCTCGACCGCGCCGCGCAGGATCTGCGAGCCGCCCGCATTGTCGAAAAGCGTCCAGCCGCGCGCAAGCCCCGGGAAATGGGCGCGCACGCGGTCGAGGTTCAGGGTGTCGGTCATGATGTCTCCGGAGGCGGGCGGGGCGGCAGTCAGTGGTTCAGGACCGCGCCAAGGAAGTTGCGGGTGCGCGGCTCTTGCGGGGCGTCGAAGATCCGGTCGGGCGGGCCGGTCTCGACGATCTGGCCGCCGTCCATGAAGATCACCCGGTCGGCGACCTGCCGGGCAAAGCCCATCTCGTGGGTGACCACGACCATGGTGACCCCCGTGCCGGCGAGCGCCTTCATCACGTCCAGAACCTCGCCCACCATCTCGGGATCGAGCGCCGAGGTCGGCTCGTCGAACAGCAGCACCTTCGGCTCCATCGCCAGTGCGCGCGCGATCGCCACGCGCTGCTGCTGCCCGCCCGAGAGCTGGCCGGGATACTTGTCGGCCTGCGCCTCGATGCCGACGCGGGCCAGAAGGGTGCGGGCGCGGGCCTCGGCCTCGCGCGCGGACAGCCGGCGCACGCGCATCGGCGCCAGCATCACGTTCCGCAGCACCGTCATGTGCGGAAAGAGGTTGAAGGACTGGAACACCATGCCCACCTCGGCGCGCACCCGGTCCAGCGCGCGGCCACGCGCCACGGGGATGCCGTCGACGCTGACCTCGCTGCCGGGAGAGAACTCCTCGAGCAGGTTGATGCAGCGGATCAGCGTGGACTTGCCCGACCCTGAGGGGCCGATGACGCAGACTACCTCGCCTTCGGAGATGTCGAGGTCGATGCCGTTCAGCGCCGTGAAGGTGCCATAGGTCTTGTGCAGGTTGCGGATGCGGATGACGGGATCGGGCATGTCAGCGGCTCCGCGCACCAAAGCGGCCTTCCAGCCGCGAGACGATGGCCACCAGCGGCCACAGAAGCGCGATGTAGATCAGCGCGGCCCCGATCAGCGGCGAGGGGTTGGCGGCCAGCGCCTGCGCCTGCGTCGCCTGTTTCAGCAGGTCCGGCATCGCCACGACAGAGGCCAGCGCCGTGTCCTTCATCACGTTGATGCAGTTGTTGGTCAGCGGCGGGATCACGATGCGGATCGCCTGCGGCAGGATCACGTCCACCATCGTGTGGCGATAGCTCAGCCCCAGCGCCCCCGAGGCCTCGAACTGGCCGCGCGGAATGGCTTCGATCCCGGCGCGGAAGATCTCGGCGGTATAGGCGCTGGACACCAGCGTCAGCGTCACCGCCGCCGAGACGAAGGGTGACAGGCGGATGCCCACGAAGGGCAGCGCGTAATAGACCACGATCAGCAGGACGAGGATCGGGATCGAGCGCAGGATGTCGATATAGACCCGCGCAAGGCCGCGGAACACGGCCATCCCGTAAAGCCGCACCAGCGCAAGGCCGAGGCCCAGCACCAGCCCGCCCAGGATGCTCGTCACCCCCAGCTTGACCGTGACCCAGAGGCCGGACAGCAGCAGCGGAAAGGTCCGCACCAGAACCGGCACGTTGAAGAATGTGTCGAAGATGTCCATGCGGCCCCCGGCTGGACAGGGCGGCGAAGGCTCGCCGCCCCGGATGCGCTCAGTCGAGCTTCGGCATGTCGAGAACCTTCGCCGTCGAGGTCGTGGCCTCGGGCTCGGCGCCGAACCACTTCTTGTGCAACGCAGCCACCACGCCTTCGGTCTTCAGCTGGCTGATGACCTCGTTCACCTCGGCCGCCAGCGGGGCGTCCTTCGCGAACATCATCGAATATTGCTCGCCCGTCGGGATGCGCTCGGCCACCAGATACTGGGGCTTGTCCTTGGCGTAGTATTGCAGCGCCGGGATGTCGCTGATGTAGCCGTCGATCCGCCCGGCCGCGAGGTCAAGCATCGCCGGCGCCAGCCCCTCGTAGCGGCGGATGTCGCTGAAGCCCTGCGCGGCGGTGTTCTCGGTCGCCCACATGTCGCCGGTCGATCCGGTGTCCACGCCCACCACCTTGCCCTTCATGTCGGCAACACCCTTGATCCCGCTCGCCGCCATCACCGTCAGCGACTGATCGCTGTCATAGTAGGGCTGTGCGAATGACACCGATTCCAGCCGCTTCTGCGTGATGGTGATCGAGGACATCGCCATGTCGATCCGCCCCGACTGCACCGCCGAGAACAGGCCGTTGAACGGGATGTTCTCGATTTTCACTTCGCGGCCCAGCCGCTTGCCGATCTCGGTCGCCAGATCCACCTCGAAGCCCACGAAGGCGCCCGAGTCATCCTGGAATTCCCACGGTACGTTGCCGATGTTGGCGCCCACGGTCAGGTCTGCCGCCTGCGCGCCCGCCGCGCCGATCCCCAGCGCCAGCCCCGAAGCCAGCGCTGCCGCCCGCAGAAAATCGCGTCTCCTCATCTGTCGAACCTTTCCCTGTTGCTTCTTGCTGTTCTAAGGTCATACCGGTCAGACCGGTCGAACCAAGACAAGCATGATGCCTTTTGCATGGCAAGCGGGTAATCGACGGCGGCGCAGCGGACGGGGATGGAACGGGGATGGTGCTGAAAATTCAGACGCCCGAGGGCGAGGAGGCGGGCTGGACTCCGCTTCCGCAGCAGGTGGCCCGCCGGCTGCAGGACATGATCCGCGCGGGCGAGTTGAAGCCGGGCGACCGGCTGCCCTCGCAGCGCGTGCTGTCCGAGCGGCTGGCGGTCAGCCGCGCGTCGCTGCGCGAGGCGCTCCTGACGCTGGAGACGCTGGGTCTTCTGCGGACCGAGCCGGCGCGCGGCACCTTCGTCACCGGCCCCTCGGCCGCGGCGGCGACGCCTGCGGGGGCAGCCCTGAAATGGCGCTACGCCGACAGCTATTCCGCGCAGGAGGTGTTCGAGACGCGGGTGATGCTCGAGGGGCGGATCGCGGCCGGGGCGGCCGGGCTGATCGACGCGCCCTCGCTTCGCGCGCTGCATCAGGCCACGGACGAGATGGAGCGCTGCTGGGACGCGGGGGACCTGCTGGCCAATGTCGAGGCAGATCTCCTGTTTCACCGGATCATTGCCCGGTATTGCCCGAACCGCATGTTGCAGGAGCTTTACGGGCTGATTGCCCACCTGCTGACCGAGACCCAGCGCCAGCCGATCCCCCGGACCGAGGCGCCGCGGATGAAGGCCTCGCTGGCCGAGCACCGCAGCATCATCGCGGCGCTGGAAGCGCGCGATCCCGGCTGGGCGCGCCTCGCGATGGAGGCGCATGTGCGCAACACGGCCCAGTGCGCGGGCGTCTCCGTCTGACGGTCCTGCCCCGTTGGGGCCGCCATCGCGGTCGGGCGGAGGTCGGCCGGGAACAGTCCCGGCCATGATCAAGGGACGCGAAGGACGCTACCGGCGCCGGTAGAGCCAGACGGTCAGCGGCGCCAAGACCAGCGTCAGCGCCACGGGTGCGGCGAGCGCAGCGGCGATCTGGCCCGCGCTGGCGGTGCCGCCCATCAGGCCGCGCAGGGCCGTGGCCATCAGCGAGACCGGGTTCACCTCGACGAAGCCCCGCAGCCACTCCGGCATGGTGGCCGGGTCGACCATGATGTTCGAGGCGAAGGTCACCGGAAAGAGGATGGTGAAGCCCAACGTCATCACGGTCATCGGCGTGCGCACCAGCATGCCCAGCACCAGGAAGATCCAGCCCGTGCCGAAGCCGATGCCGAGCAGCAGGACGAAGGCCGCCAGCACCCCCGGCACCCCGGCCTCCGGCCGGTAGCCGAGCGCCAGCCCGATCCCGAGGATGATCGCGCCCGCGATCAGATGGCGCAGGATGTCGCCCACCATCAGCCCGGCGAAGGGCGCCAGCGACCAGATCGGCAGGGTCCGGAACCGGTCGAACAGGCCCTTCTGGAAATCGGTCGAAAGGCCCATGCCCGAATAGACCGAGTTGAACACGACCGTCTGCACCAGGATCCCCGGCAGGAAGAACTGCAGATACTCGCCCGGCGATCCCGCCAGAGCGCCGCCGAAGACGAAGGTGAAGAGCAGCGTGAACATGATCGGGGTCATGACGATGTCGAACAGCTGCTCGGGCAGGTGGCGGAACTTCAGCACCGCCCGCCAGCCGAAGACCAGCGCATTCGACAGGCCCGAGGGCGGCGCCGGGCGCTCGGCACGGCGCAGGAACTCCGGCTCGCTCATCTGGCACCTCCCGTTCCGGACGCTCCGGTGAGCGCGAAGAAGACCTCGTCAAGGCTTGGCTGGCCGACCGAGAAGTCGGCCGGCTCATGCCCGGCCGCGATCAACTCGGCCAGGGCCGCATGGGCGGTGGCGGCGCTGGCGACCTTGACCGACAGCGTGGCGCCCTCGGCGCTCCGCTGCACCGAGCCTCCGAGGCCTTGCGCCAGCAGGCGCTCGGCCGCATCGAGCCCCGCGGGATCGGCGAGCGTCACATGCAGGAAGCCCGAGCCGGTCGCGGCCTTCAGCTCGCGGCTGGTGCCCTCGGCGATCTTGCGGCCGTGGTCCATGACCATGATGCGGTCGGCCAGCTGGTCGGCCTCCTCCAGATACTGCGTCGTGAGCAGGATGGTGACGCCCGAGGCGGCCAGCTGCCGGATCAGCCGCCAGATGCCCTGCCGCGCCGAGGGGTCGAGCCCGGTCGTCGGCTCGTCGAGGAACAGCACCCCCGGCGTCACGATCAGCGAAGCCGCGATGTCGAGGCGCCGGCGCATCCCGCCGGAATAGTCCTTCACCTGCCTGCGCGCGGCCCCGGCCAGGTCGAAGGCGGCCAGAAGCTCGTCGGCGCGGCGACGCGAGGCCCGCAGGCCGAACCCCCAGAGCCGGGCCAGCATCAGCAGGTTCTCGCGGCCGGTCAGGTCCTCGTCGAGCGAGGCGAACTGGCCGGTCATCGAGATCGACGCCCGCACCGCCTGCGGTTCGCGCACGAGATCGTGACCCATGATCGAGGCCCGCCCGCCGTCCGGCCCGATCAGCGTGGCAAGCACCCGCAGGAGCGAGGTCTTGCCCGCGCCGTTCGGGCCAAGGATGGCGAAGATCGTGCCGCGCGGCACGTCGAGATCGATCCCCGCCACCGCCGTCATCTTGCCGAACCGGCGCACCAGCCCGCGGGCCTGCAAGGCAAGCCCCTCATCGGCCGGGGCCGCGATAGCATCGGTCATCGGCGTCTCCGTCATCGGCTTCGTTCGGGGGGCCCGCGGTCCGCGACCCACGGATGCCCCGATTCCCCTGCAGGACCGGGCAGCGTCCGACACGTTGCCAAATCGCCCGCAGGCTGGAAAGACCGGACCCGGATGCCGAAGTGCAGCCCGCGCGACATCCGGACCGGCGCGAGACGACGTGCCCGCTGTCCATCCGCCCGCAACGGCTGGACAGACCGGTCCTCTGCCCCATCCTTCGGGGAAACCGGATCGGGAAGGCGGAGATGCCCAGGACAAACCCCGAGGTTGACGCGCTCCTTGCCGGGCTGACCGCCTGGCAGGACGAGCTTGCCTGCCTGCGCTCGATCCTCCTCGAAAGTGCGCTGACCGAGGATTTCAAGTGGCGCTCGCCGGTCTATACCTTCAACGGCGGCAATGTAGCGATCATCTGGGGGTTCAGGGATCGCGCCACGCTCGGGTTCTTCAAGGGCGTGCTCTTGGCCGACCCCTGCGGCATGCTCGAGCCGCCCGGAGAACACTCCCGGTCCTCGCGGGTGATCAACTTCACGGACGTGAACCAGATCGAGAGCGCGAGGCCGGCCCTGCTTGCCCTGATCGCCGAGGCCATCGAGCTCGAACGATCGGGCCTGAAGGTCGAGTTTCCGAAGGATGATCTGGACTATCCACTGGAACTTTCCGACCGGCTCGACGGCGACCCTGGCTTCCGGGCGGCGTTCGAGGCGCTGACGCCCGGTCGCCGGCGTGGCTGGGTGCTGCACGTCCTGCAGGCAATGCAATCGGCCACGCGGGCGTCGCGCATCGACCGCGCCATGCCCCGCATCCTTGCGGGCAAGGGCCCGCAAGATCGCTAGGCGCATTGCTCGGGGGAGACGGCTGCCTTTGGCGCGGTCCCGCGCAAGGGGAACCGGCAGGTCACGGACCCTTGCCCGGACAACCGGAAGGCCGTGGGCGGCGCTGGCCACCGACCTGGTCGCGTCGGTCTCGACGGTCAGCAGTATGGAGCAGCGTGCGGCTGTCATGAAAGCTTCATTTGACGGGCCGCGTGGTCATTCCATAAATCGAGAACTATGGAAACGACAGAAGCCGCCCACCACTTCGCCGCCCTCGGACATCCCGGCCGCCTTGCCATCGTCCGCCTGCTCCTGCGTCACGCGCCGCGGGCTGTGCGGCCGACCGAGATTGCGGCAACGCTGGGGATGAAGCCGAACACCCTCTCGCACCATCTGTCCGAGCTGGAGACGGCAGGGCTGATCGGCTCGGCACGCGAGGGACGCTCGCTGTTCTACAGCGTGCGGCTGCCCGCGCTTGCGGCGCTGATCGCCTACCTCGGCCACGACTGCGGCCGGGGCCGCCCCGACCTGATGCCTCGCGTTCCACGGGAGATGGACATGGACCGCCCCTTCAACGTGCTCTTCATCTGCTCGGGCAATTCCGCCCGCTCGATCTTCGCCGAGGCGATCCTGCGCAGCCTCGGCGGCACCCGCTTCCGCGCCTTCTCTGCCGGGACGCGGCCGAACAGCCGGCTGAACCCCTTCGCGCTCGAGGTGCTGGAGCGCAACGGGCTCGACACCTCCAGCCTGCGCTCGAAGCATGTCGCCGAGTTCGAGGGGCCGGAGGCGCCGAGGATGGATTTCGTCTTCACCGTCTGCGAGCAGGCGGCATCGGACGAATGCGCGCCCTGGCCGGGCCAGCCGCTGACCGCGCATTGGGGGATGTCGGACCCGGCAAAGGCCGAAGGTACCGACGCCGAGAAGGGCCTCGCCTTCGCCAAGGCCTTCGGCGAGCTGCACCGCCGGATCTCGGCCTTCACCCAGCTGCCCTTCGACCAGCTGGAGCGGCTTGCGCTGCAGCAGCATCTCGACCGGCTGGGAGAGGCCTGATGGCGCGGATCGCGGTGAACGGCCTCGGCCGGATGGGCAAGCTTCTGCTGCGCGCGCTGATCGACCGCGGCGCGGGTGGCGAGATCGTGCTTCTGAACGACGCCGAGGGGGATGCGGCGCAGCACGCGCTGCTGATGGAGTTCGACAGCGTCCACGGCCGGTGGGCCGTGCCAGTCGCACATGATGCGGAGAGCCTGACGCTGGGCGGACATCGCATGCCGCTCACGCGCGTGCGGCGGATCGAGGATCTGCCGCTGCGCGAACTGGGCGTAGATCTGGTGGTCGATTGCACCGGCGTCTTCAAGACGGCCGCAAAGCTCGCGCCCTATTTCGAGGCGGTGCGAAAGGTGGTCGTCTCGGCGCCGGTGAAGGACGGCGGGGCGTTGAACCTCGTCCATGGCATCAACCACCACCTCTACGACGGCAGCCAGCGGCTGGTGACGGCGGCCTCCTGCACGACGAACTGCCTCGCGCCGGTGGTGAAGGTGATCCATGAGGGGATCGGCATCCGGCATGGCTCGATCACCACGATCCATGACGTGACGAACACGCAGACCATCGTGGACCGCCCGGCGAAGGACATGCGCCGCGCGCGCTCGGCGCTGGCGAACCTGATCCCGACCACGACCGGCTCGGCCACGGCAATCGGGCTGATCTACCCCGAGCTGAAGGGGCGGCTGAACGGCCATGCGGTGCGGGTGCCGCTCTTGAACGCCTCGCTGACCGACGCCGTCTTCGAGGTCGCGCGCCCGACCACGGCCGAGGAGGTCAACGCCCTCTTTGCCGAGGCGGCGCGGGGGCCGCTGAAGGGGATCCTGGGCTATGAGGAGCGGCCGCTCGTCTCGTCGGATTTCCTGAACGATCCGCGCTCGGCGGTGGTCGACGCGGCCTCGACCATGGTCGTCGGCGGCACGCAGGTGAAGGTCTACGCCTGGTATGACAACGAATGGGGCTATGTCTGCCGGCTGGCGGACATCACCCGGATGGTGGCGGAGAGCCTGGCATGACCGGCCACCCGCCCTCAAGCGCCAGAGCTGCAAGCCTGCATGCTGGGCCCGTTTCCGAGGCAGGAGCATGAGCGCCGCCCCCTCGGGCCTCCGCGCCTATGCCGCCGTGACCGCCGCCTACTGGGCCTTCATGCTCAGCGATGGCGCGCTCCGGATGCTGGTGCTCTTGCACTTCAACGGGCTTGGGTTCTCGCCGCTGCAGCTGGCCTGGCTGTTCCTGCTCTACGAGCTGGCGGGCGTCGTGACCAACCTCTCGGCAGGCTGGCTCGCCGCCCGCTTCGGGCTGACCTCGACGCTCTATGCCGGGCTGGGCCTGCAGATCGGGGCGCTCGGCGCGCTGGCGATGCTGGATCCTGAGTGGAGCATCCCGGCCTCGGTCGCCTTCGTGATGGCGGTGCAGGGGGCCTCGGGCGTCGCGAAGGATCTCGCCAAGATGTCCTCGAAAAGCGCGGTGAAGCTGCTGGCCCCTGCGGGAGACGGGCTTTTCCGCTGGGTGGCGTGGCTCACGGGATCGAAGAACGCGGTGAAGGGCGCGGGCTTCTTCCTCGGCGCGGCGCTTCTGGCGCTGGCGGGATTCCAGGCCGCGGTCTGGGGAATGGCGGCGGTGCTGGCCCTGATCCTGCTGGCGGTGGTGCTCTGGATGCCCGAGGGGCTGCCGCGCGGGGTGAAGGGGACGAAGATCGCCTCGGTCTGGTCGCGCGATCCCGGCATCAACCGGCTGTCGCTGGCGCGGATGTTCCTGTTCGGGGCGCGGGACGTGTGGTTCGTGGTGGGCATCCCGGTCTATTTCCAGTCGGTCCTGTCGGACGGCACCGCCGAGGGTCGCCGCGAGGCCTTCTTCCTGATCGGCGGCTTCATGGCGCTCTGGATCATCGGTTATGGCGCGGTGCAGGGACTGGCGCCCCGGCTGATCCGGGGCGACGCCGCGGCCCAGGCCCGCCGCTGGGCCGGGTGGCTGGTGCCCATCCCCTTCGCACTGGCCGCGCTGGCGCTGGCGGCGGAAGAGCCGGCCCCGTGGCTGACGCTGACGCTGGTCGCGGGGCTTCTGCTCTTCGGCTTCGTCTTCGCGGTGAACTCGTCGTTGCACTCCTACCTGATCCTCGCCTTCTCGAAGGCCGAGCGGGTGACGATGGACGTGGGCTTCTACTACATGGCAAATGCAGCCGGCCGGCTGGTCGGCACGCTGCTCTCGGGCCTCAGCTACCAGTGGGGCGGCCTGCCGCTCTGCCTTGCCACAGCGGGCGCCATGGCTGCCGCAAGCTGGATGACGGCGCGACGGATCGAGCCGGCGGCGACCGCCTGACCGCGGCAGGCCGCCGACGCCGACACACCGGCATGGCTCCGTGGCGCCATGCATCAGGGGCCGGTTCGCGGAAGCGGGCCCGCGGCTGGTCACCCGGCCCGTGCCGCAAAGTCGGCGCGGGAGGATGCCGGTCTTCAGCCGGCTTCCCCCGCAGATCGGGCGGCGGCTCTGCCGGGATGGGGATCGTTCCCCGCAGCCGTGGCGTCAGGATGTGATGCGCGTCGATCGCGGGTCGTACATCGGCGCGATGCTTGCCTCGGCCTCGACTGTGCGGCCGGCGACCTCGATGGCATAGCGCGAGGCCAGCATCTCCTCGGGACTCTCGCCCTTGCGGAGACAGGGCACATAGCCAAGGCCGATCGCCCCGCCGAGCGTGTGGCCGTAGGCGCCGGAGCTTGTCTGGCCCACGATCCGGCCGTCGCGCAGGATCGGCTCGTTGTGGAACAGGAGCGGTTCGGGATCGGTCAGGCGGAACTGCATCAGCCGCCGGCCCAGACCCTCCTCGCGCTTGCGCAGCACCGCCTCGCGGCCGAGGAAGCTGCCCTTGTCCGTCTTGACCGCGAAGCCGAGGCCCGCCTCCAGCACATGGTCCTCGTCGGTGATGTCGTGGCCGAAATGGCGGTAGGCCTTTTCGATCCGGCAGCTGTCCATGGCATGCAGCCCGCAGAGCTTCAGCCCGAGATCGGCACCCGCGGCCTCCAGTTCCTCGAAGACATGGGCCGCCTGCTCGGCGGAGACATAGAGTTCCCAGCCCAGTTCGCCGACATAGCTGATCCGGTGGGCCCGGGCGAGGCCCAGCCCGATCTCGATCTCGCGCGCGGTGCCGAAGGGGAAGGCCGCGTTCGAGAAATCGTCGGGGCTGACTCGCTGCAGGAGGTCGCGCGAGCGCGGCCCCATGACCGGGATCGCCGCCTCGGCGGCGCTCGTGTCGAGGATGACCGCCTGCGCCTCGCCCAGATGCCGGCGCAGCCACGCAAGGTCGCGCTGGAGCGTGGCGCCGGGGACCACGAGCAGGAAGGCCGTCTCGGTCAGGCGCGTCACCGTCAGGTCGCTTTCGATGCCGCCCCGCGCGTTCAGCATCTGGGTATAGACGATCCGGCCGGGCTCCACGTCGATCCGGTTGGCGCAGAGCCGGTCAAGGAAGGCGCAGGCGTCGCGCCCTTCCACCCGGATCTTGCCGAAGGAGGCCATGTCGAGCAGGCCCACCCCCTCGCGCAGCGCAAGGTGCTCGGCGCGGGAATTGTCGAACCAGTTCTGACGGCCCCAGGAATGGCGATAGGCGCGCTCCTGCCCCTCGGTGGCGAACCAGTTGGCGCGCTCCCAGCCCGCAACTTCGCCGAAGACAGCGCCGCGGGCCTTCAGATGCCCGTGCAGGGGCGAGCGGCGGACCCCCCGCGCCGTCGCCATCTGCCGGTAGGGGAAATGGTCGGCATAGAGCAGGCCCAACGTCTCGGTCACCCGCTCGCGCAGGTAGCGGCGGTTCCGCTGGAACGGCTGCGCGCGGCGGATGTCCACCTCCCACAGGTCGAAGGGCGGCTCGCCCCGGTCCATCCATTGCGCCAGCGCCATGCCCGCGCCGCCCGACGAGACGATCCCGATCGAGTTGTAGCCCGCGGCGACCCAGTAGCCCCTCAGCTCGGGCGCCTCGCCGAGGTAATAGCGGTCGTCCGGCGTGAAGCTCTCGGGGCCGTTGAAGAAGGTGTGGATGCCCGCTTGGGCCAGCATGGGCATCCGTGCCACCGCCTTCTCGAGGATCGGCTCGAAATGGTCGAAATCCTCGGGCAGCTGGTCGAAGCAGAAATCCTCGCGGATGCCCGCCATGCCCCAGGGCTTCGCCACCGGCTCGAAGGCGCCAAGCAGGATCTTTCCGGCATCTTCCTTGTAATAGGCGCATTCGTCGGGCACCCGCAGCACGGGAAGCTGCGCGAGGCTCGGGATCCCCTCGGTCACGATATAGAAATGCTCGCAGGCGTGCAGTGGCAGCGTCACGCCGTTGCGCGCCGCAAGGTCGCGTCCCCACATGCCGCCGCAGTTCACCACCAGCGTGGCGGCGATCCGGCCGCGCTGGCCCTCGGCCTCCCATTCGACGCCGGTCACCTGCCCGCGGTCGGTCGTGACGCGCGTGACCTTCACCCCCTCATGGATCCGGGCGCCCCGCATCCGCGCGCCCCGGGCCAGCGCCAGAGCGATGTTGGCCGGGTCGGCCTGCCCGTCACCCGGCAGGTGCACGCCGCCCACCACGTCGGAAGTCTCGAGATGCGGGTAGAGCGCCTTGATCTCGGCAGGCGACAGCGGGTTCACCTCGACCCCGAAGGCCCGCGCCATCGAGGCCTGCCGCAGCAGTTCCTCCTGCCGCGCGGCCGTCAGCGCCACGGTCATCGAGCCGCGCTGGCTGAACCCGGTGGCAAGCCCCGTCTCGGCCTCGAGCCGCCGGTAGAGGTCGGCCGAATACTTCGCAAGCCGCGTCATGTTCTGGCTGGCGCGGAGCTGGCCGATCAGCCCCGCCGCGTGCCAGGTGGTGCCGCAGGTCAGCTGCCGGCGTTCGAGCAGCACGATGTCCGTCCAGCCCAGTTCGGCGAGATGGTAGGCGACGGAGCAGCCGGAGATGCCTCCGCCGATGATGACGACGCGGGCGGATGACGGAAGATCGGGCATGATGCACCTGGCGACCTGGGGATGAGGCAGGGTGCGGGAGGCGGAATGAAAAAGCAAGGTCGGAATTTCATTCTGATGGCTGTCCTGCGGCATGTCTTCACTTTCCGCCGCAGCTTCGCCTATGCTTCCCGCGGAGGAACGGATGAGCGATCACGTCGGCCGGGAGATCAGGGCGCTGCGCCGGGCGCGCGGCATGACGTTGCAGCAGATGGCGACGGCGCTTGGGCGGTCCGTGGGCTGGCTCAGCCAGATCGAGCGCGACCACGGAACGCCGTCGGTGCATGATCTCGGCCGGATCGCCGCCCTGTTCGACCTGAACATCAGCTTCTTCTTTCGCGCGTCGCGGCAGGATCCCGGCGAGCATGGCCGGATCGTCCGCGCCGCGCATCGAAGCCGCATCGGCTCTCCCTGCAGCGGCCTCACCGAGGAGCTTCTGTCCCCTGGCCTGACCGGCGCGTTCGAGATGATCCGGTCAGTCTTTGCTCCGCACTCGAAAAGCGAAGGCTTGCGCCGGCGGCGCGACAAGGAGGATGGCGGGGTGCTGGTCTCGGGGCGCCTGATCCTGCGCATCGGCAGCCTGACCGCCGAACTGTCCCCCGGCGACAGCTTCCAGTTCACGGACGAGGACTATGCCTGGGAGAATCCCGGCGACGAACCGGCCGAGGTGATCTGGATCGTGTCGCCGCCGATCTACTAGGCACCATGCCCGGTCCCGGACCCGCTACGGGCGGGCATCGTCGCGACCGCAGGGTCGGTGCTGCCCGGCAGCGGACCCGCGCCTGCGTTCCGAACATCGATCATCTACCCGCGGGGTCGCGGGGCGCAGCATGAACCGCCGCTCCGGCGGGCACCGGCAGGCGTTGTCGCCCATTGCATCGGCAACTTCCGCGGCTGGCCGTTCGTGCCGCTTGACGCATCTGCGACGAGGGGTCAGCATGATCTCAAATAGCCGGCTGGTGCCGGCACGGCATTCGCGCCCCGCACCCGGCTGGAACTCCACCCGGGGCGGGGCTTTTCTGTATTGGACCCCATGACGCGACGGATCGACATCGGCCTGCTCTACTCGCGTTCAGGCAGCTACGCGCTGATCTCCGAGGCCTGCCGCACGGGCGCGCTCGCCGCCATTGCCGAGGTCAACGAGGACCCCCGCGACCTGGTGCTGGTGCCGGTCGAGCGGGACCCGGGCGGCAACATCGACCTCTACGCCCCGCTCTGCGAGGATCTGCTGGCGCAGCAGGGCCTGCGGCACGTCATCGGCTGCGTCACTTCCTGGAGCCGGAAGGAGGTGATCCCCACGCTGGAGAAGGCCGGCGGGACGCTCTGGTATGCCGTGCCCTACGAGGGGTTCGAGGCCTCGGACCACGTCGTCTACACCCATGCCTGCCCGAACCAGCACCTGCTGCCGCTGCTGGACTGGGCGCTGCCGGCCTTCGGGCGCCGGGGCTACCTGACGGGATCGAACTACATCTGGGGCTGGGAGATGAACCGCCTGGCGCGCGAACGGATCGTCGCGGCGGGCGGCGCCGTGCTGGGCGAGCGTTACCTGCCCATCGGCTCGGCCGAGGTCGGGCGGATGATCGAGGAGATCCGCGCCACCGCCCCCGACTTCATCCTGAACTCGCTGATCGGGCCGTCGTCCTACGCCTTCCTCGCCGCCTACCGGGCACTCGGCGAGCAGGACGCGCGCTTCCGCCCCGACCGCTGCCCGGTCATGTCCTGCAACCTGACCGAATGCGAACTGCCGGCCATCGGTGCGGCGGCCGAGGGGCTGATCGCCGCCGGCCCCTATTTCCGCGGCGAGGGGCGCTTCGGCAGCTCGCACGAGGCGGCGGCCCATGCGGCGGTGATGGAACTGGCGCGGCTGCTTACCGGCCGGCCGGGGGCCGAGCGGCTGGCGCTGCCGGCGCTGCTGGAAGGTGCCGCGCCCGGCATCGTCGATCCGCAGACGCATCACACCGCACTGCCGGTGTTGATCGCGCAGGTCGAGGCGGGGCGCTTCGCGGTGCGCGAGCGCCTCGCGCCGAGGCCGGGCGACCCCTACCTGACCCACCCCGCGCCGCCGCGCCCGGCCTCGCTTCGGGTGGTGTCATGAGGCGTGGCGTCCGCATCCAGAACCTCGGCGGGGCGCGGGCGGTGATCCTGCACCGGCCGCATCCGGTGGTGCAGGCGCTGACGCGGCAACTGGCGGCCATCGGGCTTCAGGTGTCCTCGTGCTGGCCCGAGCTGGAGCCGGGGGCGCTGGCGGCCGATTTCGTGTTCTTCGATGCTGACATGGGCCATGACGGGCAGTTCCCATGGAAGGCGGGCGAGCCGCCGATGCCGATGATCGCGCTGATCGGCTCCGAGGCGCCGGGCCGGATCGAATGGAGCCTTCAGGCCGGGGCGCATGCGCAGCTTCTCAAGCCGATCGGCGACAGCGGGGCCTATTCGGCGCTGCTGATCGCGCGCTCGGCCTTCGACGCGCACCGGGCGCTGTCGGCCGAGATCGCGGACCTGCGCCAGCGGATCGAGGCGCGGCAGACCGTGGTGCAGGCGGTGGCGCGGCTGGCCGCACGGGGTAAGGACGAAAGCGCCGCCTATGCCCAGCTGCGCCAGCTGGCCATGGCCTGGCGCATCAGCATGGAGGAGGCCGCCCGCCGCATCGTGGCGAGCCGGGAGGGACCGGATGACCGACGCGACCACCGTTGAGCGCGCCGAGAAGGGGGCGCTGCGCCGGCTGGCGGAACGGCCGCTCGCGCTGTTCGGGCTGGTGCTGATCGTGCTGGTGGTGGGCGGCGCGCTGCTCGCCCCCTGGATCGCACCCTACGACCCGAACGAGCAGCATTTCGACGGCCTGACGATCGAGGGCGCGCCCCTGCCGCCCGGTGGCGCCTTCCTGCTGGGCACCGACCTTCTCGGCCGCGACCTGCTTTCGCGCATCCTTTACGGGGCCCGGACCTCGCTGGTGATCGGGGTGGCCGCGAACGGGCTGGCGCTGGCGATCGGGACGCTCGTCGGCCTTGTCGCGGGCTATTTCCGCGGCTGGATCGGGTCGGTCCTCATGCGCTTCACCGACCTGATGATGGCCTTTCCGGCGCTGCTGCTGGCGATCTGCCTCGCCGCGATCTTCCAGCCCTCGCTCTGGATCGTCGCCATGGTGATCGCCTTCGTGAACTGGGTGCAGACGGCGCGGGTGATCTATGCCGAGACCTCGGCCCTGACCGAGCGCGAATTCATCGCGGCCGAGCGCACGCTGGGCGCGGGCACGGGGCGGATCCTCTTCCGCCACATCCTGCCGCACCTGCTGCCCACCATCATCGTCTGGGGCACGCTGGGCATCTCGACCACCGTCCTGCTCGAGGCCACGCTGTCCTACCTCGGCGTGGGCGTCCAGCCCCCCACGCCCAGCTGGGGCAACATCATCTTCGAGAACCAGACCTATTTCCAGTCCGCGCCCTGGCTCGTGTTCATCCCCGGCACCGCGATCCTCTTGCTGGCCATGGCCTTCAACCTGGTGGGCGATGCATTGCGCGACGTGCTGGACCCCACCCAGCGGGGGAGGGACTGATGCCCGTCTACCTCGCCCGCCGCCTCGTGCAGTCGGCGCTGATCCTGCTCGGGATCAGTTTCGTGACCTTCGTGCTGCTCTATGTGCTGCCGGCCGATCCGGTGCGCCAGATCGCCGGTCGCTCGGCCACGCCGCAGGTGGTCGAGAACATCCGCCGCCAGCTGGGCCTCGACCAGCCGTTCATCGTGCAATACGGCCGCTATCTCTGGGGGCTCCTGCAGGGCGACTTCGGCCGCAGCTACCTGCAGAAGACCGACGTGGCCACGCTGATTGCGGCGCGCCTGCCCGCGACGCTCCAGCTGATGGCCGGGGCGATCCTGTGCGAGCTGGTGCTGGGCCTGACCATGGGGATCCTGGCCGCGCTGCGCCGGGGGCGCGCGCTCGACCAGGGGCTGATGATCGTCTCGTTCGTGGCCGTCTCGGCGCCGCAGTTCGTGGTCAGCCTGCTGCTTCTGTATGTCTTCGCGGTGAAGCTTGGCTGGTTCCCGATCGGCGGCTACGGCACCTTCGCGCATCTCGTGCTGCCGGCCGTGACGCTCGGCATCCTCGGCTCGGGCTGGTACAGCCGGATGATGCGATCGAGCATGATCGACGTGCTGCGGCAGGACTACATCCGCACCGCCCGTGCCAAGGGGCTGACGCGAGCGCGGGTCGTGCTGCGTCACGCGCTGCCGAACGCCGTCCTGCCGATCATCGCCATGATCGGGATCGACATCGGCGTGTTCATGGGCGGCATCGTCGTGGTGGAAAGCGTCTTCGGCTGGCCCGGCATCGGGCAGCTGGCCTGGCAGGCGATCCAGCGCATCGACATCCCGATCATCATGGGCGTCACGCTGGTCTCGGCCTGCGCCATCGTGCTGGGCAACCTTCTGGCCGATATCGTGGCCCCGTTCATCGACCCGAGAATAAGACTGAAATAAGAACCGACAGGAGAGTGGAATGAAGAAACTTCTGGCCTCGACCGCGCTGATGCTGGCCCTCGCCCTGCCCGCCGCCGCGCAGGAATATACTCCCGATCCAAACGCGAAGCCGGGCGGGACGATCACCATCACCTACAAGGACGATGTGGCGACGCTCGATCCCGCCATCGGCTATGACTGGCAGAACTGGTCGATGATCAAGTCGCTCTTCGACGGGCTGATGGACTACGTGCCCGGGACGACCGAATTGCGCCCGGGCCTTGCCGAGAGCTACGATATTT
Source organism: Rhodobacter sp. CZR27 (assembly GCF_002407205.1). Lineage (NCBI taxonomy): Bacteria > Pseudomonadati > Pseudomonadota > Alphaproteobacteria > Rhodobacterales > Rhodobacter > Rhodobacter sp. CZR27. The sequence continues at coordinate 666,494 of NZ_CP023549.1, forward strand.
CCGAGGACGGGCTGACCTATACCTTCAAGCTGCGCCCGGGCGTGAAATTCCACAACGGCCGCGAGATGGTGGCCGAGGATGTGAAATACTCGCTCGACCGCGTGACGCTGCCCGCTACCCAGTCGCCGGGCGCCGGCTTCTTCGGGTCGATCAAGGGCTTCGAGGCGATGGCCGCCGGCTCCGCCACCACGCTCGAGGGCGTGACGGTCGTCGATCCCGCGACGGTCAGGATCGAACTCTCGCGCCCCGACGCGACTTTCCTGCATGTCATGGCGCTGAACTTCGCCTCGGTCGTGCCGAAGGAGGCGGTCGAGGCCGCGGGCGCCGACTTCGGCAAGCAGCCGGTCGGGACGGGCGCCTTCAGGCTTGCGGAATGGACGCTCGGCCAGCGGCTCGTGTTCGAGAAGAACGCCGACTACTGGCGCGAGGGCGTGCCCTATCTTGACGGCGTGGTGTTCGAGGTGGGGCAGGAGCCGATCGTGGCGCTGCTGCGGCTGCAGAACGGCGAGGTGGACGTGCCCGGCGACGGCATTCCGCCCGCGAAGTTCACCGAAGTCATGGCCGACCCGGCGCAGGCCGCGCGCGTGGTCGAGGGCGGCCAGCTCCACACCGGCTACATCACGCTGAACGTGACCCAGCCGCCCTTCGACAACGTGAAGGTGCGCCAGGCGGTCAACATGGCGATCAACAAGGAGCGGATCACCCAGATCATCAACGGCCGCGCGGTGCCGGCGACCCAGCCGCTGCCGCCCTCGATGCCCGGCCATGCCAAGGACTATGCCGGCTATCCGCATGACGTGGAGAAGGCCAAGGCGCTGCTGGCCGAGGCGGGCTTCGCCGATGGCTTCGAGACCGAGCTTTACGTGATGAACACCGACCCCAACCCGCGCATTGCGCAGGCGATCCAGCAGGACCTGTCGCGGATCGGCATCCGGGCCGCGATCCAGAGCCTTGCACAGGCCAACGTGATCGAGGCCGGCGGCAACGGCTCGGCGCCGATGGTCTGGTCGGGCGGCATGGCCTGGATCGCGGACTTCCCCGATCCGTCGAACTTCTGGGGGCCGATCCTCGGCTGCGCCGGCGCGGGCGAGGGCGGCTGGAACTGGTCGAAGTTCTGCGACAAGGAACTGGACGCGCTTGCGACCGAGGCCGACAGCTTCCGGGACCCCGCCGATCCGGCGCGGCTGGCCAAGTGGTCGGAAGTCTATGTCAAGGCGATGGAGCAGGCGCCCTGGGTGCCGGTCTTCAACGAGCAGCGTTACACGATGAAGTCGGCGCGGATGGGCGGCGAGGACGCGCTTTACGTCGATCCGGTCTCGATTCCCGTCAACTACGACTACGTCTACGTGACCGAGTGATCCCATGTGCAAGGACTGCAACTACACGATCCACGGCGCGCAGAGCCATTTCGGCTGGGACAACGCGCTCGCCCCGGCCGAGCGCGTGGCCCCCGGATCGACGATCCTGTTCCACTGCCGCGATTCCTCGGCGGGCCAGCTTGGCCCGTCGTCCACGGTGGCCGACGTGCTGGCGCTGGACTTCGGCCGGGTGAACCCGGTCTCGGGGCCGATCTACGTCGAAGGCGCGGAACCCGGCGATGCGCTGAAGGTCACGATCGAGAGCTTCACGCCACAGGTGCAGGACGGCTCTGGCTGGGGCTGGACGGCGAACATTCCTGGCTTCGGCCTGCTTGCCGACCAGTTCACCGAGGCCGCGCTGCACATCTGGAAATATGATGCGACGAGCCTCGCCCCGGCGCTCTGGGGGCGCGAGGGGCGGGTGCCGCTGAAGCCCTTCGCGGGCACCATCGGCCTTGCGCCCTCCGAACCGGGGCCGCATTCGGTGGTGCCGCCGCGGCGGGTGGGCGGCAATCTCGACATTCGCGACCTTGCCGCGGGCACCACGCTCTACCTGCCGGTCGAGGTGGCGGGAGGGCTCTTCAGCGTGGGCGACACCCACGCCGCGCAGGGCGACGGCGAGGTTTGCGGCACGGCGATCGAAAGCCCGATGGATGTGGTGCTGACGCTGGATCTGGTGAAGGGCGCAAACCTGAAGATGCCGCGCTTCACCACGCCGGGGCCGGTCACGCGGCATCTGGACGGCAAGGGCTACGAGGTGACCACCGGCATCGGCCCCGACCTGATGACGGCGGCGCGCGATGCGGTGTCGGGGATGATCGACCTGCTCTGCGCCGCGCGCGGCATGGCGCCGGTCGAGGCCTACATGCTGGCCTCGACCTGTGGCGACCTCAGGATCTCCGAGATCGTGGACATGCCGAACTGGGTCGTCAGCTTCTACTTCCCGCGCGCCGTCTTCGAATGACGCGCAGCGCAACCCCATCCGGGGCGGCCCCCGCCCCGGAACCCCAGCCCGCGCCGGTGCTGACGGTCGAGGGGCTGGAGGTTTCGGTGCGCACCGAAGCAGGGCTGCGGCCGCTGGTCTCGGGCCTGTCCTTCACCCTCGGGCGCGGCGAGACGCTGGCCATCGCGGGCGAGAGCGGATCGGGCAAGTCGATCACCTCGCTTGCCATCATGGGCCTTCTGCCGCCGCCCGCCGTGCGGGTGACGGGGGGCCGCATCGCGCTTGGGCCGACCGAGCTGACCGCGCTTCCCGAAGGGCGGATGCGGGCGATCCGCGGAGATCGGATCGCGATGATCTTCCAGGAGCCGATGACCTCGCTCAACCCGGTGCTGACGATCGGCACCCAACTGGCCGAGGCGATCCGCGCGCACACGCCCCTCTCGCGGGCCGAGGCCCGGGCCCGCGCGCTGGAGGCGCTCCGCTCGGTGCGGCTGTCGCAGCCCGAGCGGCGGCTGGAGCAGTATCCGCACGAGCTGTCGGGCGGCATGCGCCAGCGGGTGATGATCGCCATGGCACTGGCGCTGCGCCCCGAGGTGCTGATCGCGGACGAGCCCACCACCGCGCTCGACGTGACGGTGCAGCGCGAGGTGCTGGACCTGCTCCGCGACCTCCAGCGCGAACTGGGCACCGCGATCATCCTGATCACGCATGACATGGGCGTGGTGGCCGAGATGGCCGACCGGGTGATCGTCATGCGCGACGGCCGCATGGTCGAGGAGGGCACGGCCACCGACATCTTCACCCGCCCGCAGGCCGATTATACCCGGGCGCTGCTGGCCGCCGTGCCGCGCATGGGCGCGGGCCGCGGCCGCCCGCCGGTCGAGGCGGCGCCCATAGCGCGACTGTCCGACGTGCAGGTGCGCTTCGACCTGAAGGGAGGTTTCCTTGGCCGGGTGCAGGCGCGCGTCCATGCCGTCGAGCATGTCAGCTTCGACATCCGCCGCGGCGAGACCTTCGCGCTGGTGGGCGAATCCGGCTGCGGCAAGTCCACCATCGCGCGGGCGATGGTCGGCCTCGTGCCGCATGCGGGCCGGATCGAGATCGCGGGCCAGCCGCTGGAAGGCATGGACCGGGCGGCACGCAAGGCGCTGCACCGGCGGGTGCAGATCGTCTTTCAGGACCCGATGGCCGCGCTTGATCCGCGGATGCGGGTGGGCGACCTGATCGGCGAGCCGCTGGTCATCCACGACATCGGCACGCCCGGCGAACGCCGCGCGCGCGTGGCCGACCTGCTGACGCGCGTGGGTCTCTTGCCCGACCAGATGGGGCGCTACCCGCATGAATTCTCGGGCGGGCAGCGGCAGCGCATCTGCATCGCCCGCGCGCTGGCGCTGCAGCCCGAGCTGATCATCGCCGACGAATCCGTCTCGGCGCTGGACGTTTCGGTGCAGGCGCGCGTCCTTGACCTGCTGGCGGCGCTGAAGCGCGAGTTCGGCATTGCGCTCCTGTTCATCAGCCACGACATGGCAGTGGTCGAGAATGTGGCCGACCGGGTGGCGGTGATGTATCTTGGCCAGATCGTCGAGTTGGGCACCCGGGATCAGGTGTTCGGCAACCCGCGCCACCCCTACACCCGCCGCCTGATCGAGGCCGTGCCGGTGCCCGACCCGATGCACCAGCGCCCGCCCGTGCCGCGCCTCGCCGGCGAGGTCCCGAGCCCGGTGCATCCCGTGGGCAGCGGCCCCGTTCGCCTGATCCTGCGCGACGCGGGCGGCGGGCATCTGGTGGCGGCGGAATGAGCGGCCCGCCCCTCGCGTCCCGCGCCGCCGCCGGGCCTTGCCCGGCCCGATCCCTCCAGTGAGGCAGAATGCACCGCTACCGCTTTGTCCTCTTCCGTCCCTTGCAGTTCCTGCCCGTGCTGTTCGGGATCTCGGTCATCACCTTCGTCCTCGTCCGGCTGATCCCCGGCGATCCCGCGCGCATCCTGCTGGGCACGCGGGCCACCCCGGCGGCGCTGGCGCGCATTCGCGAGCAATACGGCCTCGACGAGTCGATCTGGGTCCAATACCTCTACTTCCTGAAGAACCTTGCGGCAGGCGAGATGGGGCGGTCGACGCTCTACAAGATCGACGTGCTGCCGCTGATCGCCGCCCGGATCGAGCCGACGCTGGCGCTTGTCGCGATGGGCGTCGTGCTGTCGCTGGCCATCGCGCTGCCCTTTGCGGCGATCTCGGCGCGCCGGCAGGGGCGCGCGGCCGATCAGGCCGTGCGGGTGGTCTCGACCCTCGGGATCGGCCTCCCGCCCTTCTGGCTGGGGCTGGTGCTGATACTGCTGTTCAGCGTCACGCTCGGCTGGCTGCCCGTCTCGGGCTATGGCGAGACGCTGCCGGAGAAGCTGACCCACCTGATCCTTCCGGGCCTGACGGTGGCGCTGTCGCTGTCGGCGGTGCTGACGCGCAGCCTGCGGGCGGGGATGATCGCGGGCCTCGCCTCTGACGTGGCGACCGCAGCCCGCGCCCGCGGCCTGTCCGAAGGGGCTGTCTTCTGGCGCCATGTCGTGCCGAACGCGCTCGTCCCGACGGTGAACCTGCTTGCGGTCAACATCGGCTGGCTTATCGGCGGCACCGTGGTGGTGGAGAGCGTCTTCGCCCTGCCCGGCATGGGGCAACTGCTGGTGCGGGGGATCTTCTCGCGCGACTACATGGTGGTGCAGGGGGTGGCCATGTGCTTCGCGGTGGCCACGGTGCTGGTGAACTTCGCGGCCGATGTCGTGACGGTGGCGCTCGATCCGCGGGTGAAGCTGTGATCGCGGCCCTTGCCCCCGCCGCGCGCCGCCCGATGCTGGTCGCGGGACTGACGATCCTGTCGGCCGCGGCGCTGCTTGCGCTGCTGGCGCCCTGGGTGGCGCCGTTCGATCCGATCGCGCAGAACGGCGCCATCCGCCTGCAGCCCCCCAGCCTCGCGCATCCGTTCGGCACCGACAACTTCGGCCGGGACGTGCTGTCGCGCGTGATCTGGGGCGCGCGGGTCGACCTGCAGATCGCGGTGCTGGGGGTGGTCTTCCCGTTCCTGATCGGCACCGGCGTCGGCACGCTGGCGGGCTTCTTCGGCGGCTGGGTCGATGCGCTCTTCATGCGGATCATCGACGTGATCCTGGCCTTTCCGTTCCTCGTCCTGATGCTGTCGATCATCGCGATCCTCGGTCCGGGCCTGACCAGCTTCTACATCGCGATGGCACTGGTGGGCTGGGTGTCCTACGCCCGGCTGATCCGGGCGCAGATCCTGGTGCTGAAGACGCAAGACTTCGCGGTTGCGGCGCAGAGCCTCGGCTTCTCGCGCGCGCGGATCATGTTCCGCCACCTGCTGCCGAACGCACTGCCGGGCTCGCTGGTCTTCGTGATGTCGGATGCGGTGCTGGTGCTGCTGAACGGCGCCGCGATCAGCTACCTTGGGCTTGGCGTACAGCCGCCGGTGGCCGAGTGGGGCGTGATGGTGGCCGAGGGCCAGCCCTTCGTCACCACCGCCTGGTGGGTCACGCTGTTTCCCGGCCTTGCCATCGTCACGCTCGCCTTCGGCTTCAGCCTCGTGGGCGATGCGCTGGCCGACCTGACGGGGGCGCGGGAATGAGCCTGCTCGAGATCCGCGACCTCTCGGTGCGCTACCGCCATGGGGCGGAGGAGCGGCGGCTGATCGACGGCGTCTCGCTGCGGCTGGAGCAGGGCGAGATCCTCGGCCTCGTGGGCGAAAGCGGATCGGGCAAGAGCCTGCTCTGCCGCGCGGTCATGGGCCTGCTTCCGTCGCGCCGTCTCGAGGTCGTGGGCGGCTGCGTCACGCTTGACGGCCGCGACATCACCGGATTGCCGGAACGCGAGATGCTGAGGATCCGCGGACGGCGGATCGGCATGATCTTCCAGAACCCGACCAGCCACCTCGATCCCGTCATGCGGATCGGCGACCAGATCGCCGAGGGGCTGCGGCTGCATCGCGGCCTTGCCCGCGCGGCGGCCCGCGCCGAGGCGGTCGGGATCCTGCGGCAGGTGGGTTTCACCGACCCGCCGCGGCAGGCGCGGATGTATGCGCACGAGTTCTCGGGCGGCATGCGGCAGCGCGCGATGATAGCGGTGGCGCTGGCCTGCGACCCCGAGATCCTGATCGCGGACGAGCCGACCACCGCGCTCGACGTGACGATCCAGGCGCAGATCCTGCGGCAGCTGGCCGGCCTGCGCGAAAGCCGCGGCCTGTCGATCATCCTGATCACCCACGACCTGGGCGTGGTGGCGCAGACCTGCGACCGGATCGCCGTGATGCGCGATGGGCGCATCGTCGAGGAGGGCGGGAAGCGCGAACTGCTGGCGCGGCCGCGGCATCCCTACACGCAGGCGCTGATCGCCTCGCATCCCTCGCTGCCGCACGACGAGGCAGTGGGCACGCCTTATCAGCCGCACACGAAGCCGTTGATCGAGCTGGACGATCTGGAGGTGAGCTTTCCCACTGGCGGACCGCCCTGGGCGCGCCGGAGCTTCAGGGCGGTAGACGGGATCAGCCTGCGGATCGGCCGCGGCGAGACGGTCGGGATCGTCGGCGAGAGCGGGTCGGGCAAGAGCACGCTGGCCCGCGCGCTGCTGGGCCTTCAGCCGGTGACGGCGGGGCACGTGGCCTTTGACGGCTCGGTGCTGACGCTCGACCGGGCGCGGACGCTGGCCCGTCTGCGGCGCGAGGCGGCGATGGTGTTCCAGGACCCGCTGAACGCGCTGAACCCGCGGCTGACGGTGGGCGAGACACTGTCCGAGGTGCTGCGCGTGCAGGGCAAGGTCGCGCGCGCGGCGATCCCCGCGCGGGTGGGGGACCTGCTGGACATGGTGGGCCTCGACCGCAGCTTCGCCGGCCGCCGGCCGCGCAGCCTCAGCGGCGGGCAATGCCAGCGCGCCGGCATCGCCCGGGCGCTGGCGGTGGATCCGACGCTGATCGTTGCCGACGAATGCGTGGCCGCGCTCGACGTCACCATCCAGGCGCAGATCGTGGAGCTTTTCCGCAAGCTGGTGCAGGACCGCGGGCTTACGCTCCTGTTCATCGCCCATGACCTCGCCATCGTCCGCTCGCTCTGCGAGCGGGTGGTGGTGATGCAGCGGGGCCGGGTGGTCGAGGACGGCCCCTCGGCCGAGGTCTTCGCCCGCCCGGCCCATCCCTATACCGCGGCGCTGATCGCGGCCATCCCGAGCATCGACCCCGACCGTCCGCTGGCGGCGCCGGTGCTTCCCGAAGAAACCGAAACCCAACAGGAAGGATTGCTCACATGACACGGAAATGGGCGCGTATCGGCCTGATCGCCCTTGGCGCGAGCCTCGCCCTCGGCAGCGTGGCCGAGGCGGCGGGCGTGCTGACCATCGGCCGGCGCGAGGACGGCACGACCTTCGATCCGATCGCCACGGCGCAGAACGTGGACTTCTGGGTGTTCTCGAACGTCTATGATGTGCTGGTGCGGGTGGACGAGACCGGCACGAAGCTGGTTCCCGGACTTGCCGAACGCTGGGAAATCTCGGACGACGGGCTGACCTACACCTTCCACCTGCGCGACGCGAAATTCTCGGACGGCTCGCCGATCACCGCCGAGGACGCGGCCTTCACGCTCACCCGCATCCGCGACAGCGAACTGTCGCTGTGGTCCGACAGCTATGGCGTGATCGACCGGGCCGAAGCCGCCGACGCGAAGACGCTGGTGGTGACGCTCAAGACGCCCTCGGCGCCGTTCCTGTCCACCATGGCGATGCCGGGCGTGTCGGTCCTGTCGAAGGCCGCCGTCGAGTCGATGGGCGAGGAAGCCCATGCCGAAAAGCCGGTGGCCTCGGGCGCCTTCATCGTCGAGGAGTGGCGCCGCGGCGACCGGGTGATCCTGAAGAAGAACCCGAACTTCTGGCAGGCCGATCAGGTGAGCCTCGACGGCGTCGAATGGATCTCGGTGCCCGACGACAACAGCCGGATGCTGAGCGTGCAGGCCGGCGAACTGGATGCCGCGATCTTCGTGCCCTTCTCGCGCGTCGAGGAGCTGAAGAAGGACCCGAACCTCAAGGTGCTGGTCGAGCCCTCGACGCGCGAGGACCATCTGCTGATCAACCACGAGCATCCGCCGCTCGACAATTCCAGGGTGCGCGAGGCGCTCGACCTTGCCATCGACAAGCAGGCGATCGTGGAGACGGTGACCTTCGGCGTGGCCGAGGTGGCCAATTCCTACATCCCCGCGGGCGCGCTCTACCACAACGAGGCGAACCTCCAGCGTCCCCACGATCCCGAGAAGGCGAAGGCCCTTCTGGCCGAGGCGGGGGCCGAGGGCCTGTCGCTCGACTATGTGGTGAACGCCGGCAACGAGGTCGACGAGCAGATCGCCGTGCTGCTTCAGCAGCAGCTTGCGGCGGCCGGGATCACGGTGAACCTGCAGAAGATGGACCCGAGCATGACCTGGGACATGCTGGTGAACGGCGAATACGACCTGTCGGTGATGTACTGGACGAATGACATCCTCGACCCGGACCAGAAGACGACCTTCGTTCTCGGTCACGACACCAACATGAACTACATGACGCGCTACAGGAACGACGAGGTGAAGCAGCTGGTCGCGGATGCCCGCCTCGAGATGGACCCGGCGAAGCGCGAGGCGCTGTATACCCGCATCCAGGAACTGGCCAAGGCCGACACCCACTGGATCGACCTCTACTACAGCCCCTACATTAACGTCACCCGCGCCAATATCGAGAACTTCCACCAGAACCCGCTGGGCCGCTTCTTCCTCGAGGCGACGGTCAAGAACTGACGCGATGCGCGGCCCCGGTCAGGGGCCGCGCACCGCCTGCCGGCCGGGGGCAAGCGTCGGCCGGGCGCGGCTTCAGGCCGGCAGGTAGTCGATGTTGCGCGCCAGCCAGCAGCCGAGGCGGAGGCCCGCCACCCGCCCGCCCTCGTCGCGGCGGACCTGAAGCGTCCAGTCGCCCGGCGCGGGCGCATCCATCGAGCGGCGCGTGGTGACGACCCAGACGTCCGGCCCCACCGGGTGCATCCGCTCCATCGGCCCGGTCCCGAGCATGCCCTCGAACCCGGCATAGCAGCCACCGTCGCGCGCCTCGATCACCATGTCGGCCTCAAGCTCGGCCGAGCGGTAGCGGCCGGCGATGTCACGGGCATCCGCCACCTCGACCGCGGGCAAGGCGGGCGCCCGCACCGTCAGGTGATCGGCAGTCCGATCCATCACCAGCACATCGCCGTCGCGCCGCAGCGTCACGCCCGGCCCCGAGGCCACCCCCGCCGCGACCGTCAGCCGGTCGGAGGCAGTGGCGAAGCGCAGCTCGAGCCCCGCCGCATCCTCGGCCACGCGCAGCAGAAGCCCGCTGTCGGGATCGAGCCATTGGCCCGCCCAGCCCTCCGGCCGCTCGCCCGCGGGTGCGACATGCCCCAGCGCCGCCGCCAGCAGCGACGAGGCCGCAGCGTGCGCGCTGGCCTCGTGGTTGAACATCACCACCACCGAGAGCCGCGCGTCCGCCGTGTGGAACCGCTGCGCGCGGAAGCCGCGCAGCGCGCCGCCGTGCCCCGTGACGCGCACCCCCGCCACGGTCTCGTGCGACAGGCCGTAGCCATAGCTCGCGGGCGTGCCGTCGGCATAGCCGGGCGGGACCGAGATCCGACGATAGAGGCTGGCCTCATCCTCGCGCGTGGCATCGATCCACCGCTCATAGGCCAGCATGTCCCGAAGCGACGCCGAGATGCCCGCGTCGCCGATCCAGTAGATCCCGTTGTCGGCCGGAAAGAAGCCCGTGGCGTCGCTGCCCTCGTAGCCCACGACCGCGTCGGCGGGATGACGGGTGTCGGACGTCAGCTCGGCCGTGGCCATGCCGGCGGGGCCGAAGATCCGCTCGGCATAAAGGTCGGGAAGGGCGCGGCCGGTCTCGGCCTCGATCAGCTCGGAAACGATGCGGAAGTTGCAGTTGCAATAGGAATAGGCGGTGCCGGGCGGAAAGTGGCCCGTCTTCATCCGCGCGATCAGCGGCAGCGCATCCTCGCGGCGGAAGGTCTGGCTGGCCTCGGCGCCCTGAAGCACGGTCAGCGCCCAGTAGTCGCGCAGCCCCGACTGGTTGTCGCAAAGCTGCCGCACCGTCGGAAGCGGACCGTCGAAGGCGGGCAGGAACGCCGCCACACGCGCATCCAGCCGCGCCGGATCGCCTACTGCGTCCAGAAGGACCGCGCAAGTGAACTGCTTCGAGATCGAACAGATCGGCAGGCGCGTCGCGGCCTCCATCGGCCGGCGCGCGGTCAGGTCGGCGTAACCCCAGGCACGGGCCGCCACCACCTCGCCGCGCCAGACGACGCCCGCCACGCCGCCCGGGCCCCGGAACCGCTGCGGCAGCGCGTCCAGCGCCCGGTTCAGCGCGTCGAGATCCAGATCCGTCATGATGCTCCTCGCTTCGTTTGCCCCGAGAGTGGCCGAGACGCGGGTGCGCTGCAACGGCCCTTCGGGGTTCCATTCCGGCCCCGCGACCGGATAGGTTCGGCCTGACGGTCCGGCCCCGGCCGGGCACTGACGAGGAAAGGCCCCTCATGACCTGGAAGACCGCCCACCGCTCGTTCTACTATCAGGGCGCCCCCGAGCCCGAGGATCCGGTGCTGCTGCCCGGCAAGGTGGCGCTGCTGGTGATCGACGTGCAGAACACCTATCTTGAACAGCCCGACCCGGTGGCCGAGCCCGAGCGCGCCGCCGCATGGGCTCCGTTCCACGCGCGGATGCGCGGCACCGTCATCCCGAACGTCGCGCGGCTGATCGGGGCGTTCCGCGCGCGCGGGCTGGACGTGCTGTTCGCCCGCATCGCCTGCCAGCTTCACGACGGGCGCGACCGCTCGCTGAGCCAGCGCAAGCCGGGCTGGAACAACCTGCTGCTGCCCAAGGACGAACATGCCTCGCAGATCGTGCCCGAGCTTGCGCCGCGCGGCGACGAGATCGTGGTCACCAAGACCACCGACAGCGCGCTGACGGGCACGAACCTGCGGCTGATCCTGACCAACCTGGGCATCACCCATGTCGTCTGCACCGGCATCTTCACCGACCAGTGCGTGTCCTCGACCGTGCGCAGCCTTGCCGACGAGAGTTTCGACGTGATCGTCGTCTCGGATGCCTGCGCAGCGGGGAGCGACGCGCTGCACGACCGCGAGCTTGAGGTGCTGAACATGATCTACGCTTCGGTCATGAGCAGCGAGGAGCTTCTGGGCTTCCTGCCGGGCTGACGACCGCACCGACGCCGTCCGCGCCAGTCCCTCCGGTGGGGGCTTGGGCTCCTCCGGCGTCCGCCGCCGTCGGAGAAGGCGGAGGTACGTTTCTGCGTCCTCCCGGGCTTCGCCCAAGACAAGTCCGATCTCCACATGCGCCGTGCGCCGAGGGGGCCGGGGTCGGCCGGAAGATCGCGCCTTCCCGCGCCGTCAGCGGCGCCGCCCCTGCGTCACCGGGTGAAGGCCTGGACGTTGCCGGCGTCGACGTTGAGGATGTTGCCGGTGGACTTCGCCGACAGGTCCGAGGCAAGGAAATAGACGCCCTCGGCCACATCCTCCGGCAGCACGGCCCGCTTCAGCATCGACCGCTGGCGATACATCTCCTCGAGCCCCTGCTTGTCGGTGCCATAGGTCGCTGCGCGCTGGTCGAGCCACTCGCCCGACCAGATCCTCGAGCCGCGCAGCACCGCATCGGGGTTGACCACGTTGACACGAATGCCCGCCTCGGCCCCTTCGAGGGCAAGGCAGCGGGCAAGGTGGATCTCGGCCGCCTTGGCGGTGCAGTAGGCGCTCGCGTTGGGGCTGGCGGCGAGGCCGTTCTTCGAGGCCACGAAGACCACCGAGCCGCCGATCCCCTGTGCCCGGAACAGCCGGAACGCCTCGCGGCTGACGAGGAAGTAGCCGGTGGACAGGATGTCCATGTTCCGGTTCCAGAGCGCGAGCGTCGTCTGTTCGATCGGCGCGGACGAGGCGATGCCGGCATTCGACACGAGGATGTCGATGCCGCCGAACTCGGCCGCGGCCTCGGCATGGGCGCGGATCACCTGCGCCTCGTCCGTGACGTTCATCGCCACGCCCCGCACCACGTCGCCTCCGTGCCGCGCGGCCAGCGCCTCGCGCGTCGCTTCCAGCGCCTCGGCGTTGATGTCGGTCAGCACCACGCAGGCGCCCTCGCGCAGCAGGCGGTCCGCCGTGGCCGAGCCGATGCCCCCCGCCGCCCCGGTAACGAGCGCCACGCGACCGGCAAGGCTTTTCGGCTTCGGCATCCGCTGCAGCTTGGCCTCCTCCAGCAGCCAGTATTCGATGTCGAACGCCTCCTGCTCGGGCAGGCCGCGATAGGTCGAGACCGAGGAGGCGCCGCGCATCACGTTGATCGCGTTGACATAGAACTCGCCCGAGATGCGTGCCGTCGCCTTGTCGAGCGCGAAGGTGATCATGCCGACGCCCGGCACCAGATAGACCACGGCGTTGGGATCGCGCAGCGCGGGGCTGTCGGCATGGCGGCAGCGGGCGTAGTAGGCCGCGTAGTCGTCGCGGTAGGCCGCGACCGCCTCGGCGAGACCGGCGATGGTCCGGTCGAGGTCGGGGTTCAAGGGGTCGAAGTCCACCACCAGCGGCCGGATCTTGGTCCGCAGGAAATGGTCGGGGCAGGAGGTGCCGAGCGGCGCGAGGCTTTCGAGCGCGTTCGAGCCGACGAATTCGAGCACGGCCGGCTGGTCGTCGAAATGGCCGACCTTGTGCCGCTCCGTCGAGATCAGGCCGCGGATCACGGGCATCAGCCGCGCCGCAATGGCGCGGCGCTGGTCGGCCGGCAGGGTGGGGACCTTCGGCCCGCCGAAGGCCGCGGTGCCGGCGGTCCTCGCCTCGAGCCACGCCGCCGCCCGTTTGATGACATCGAGCGTCGTCAGGTAGCAGTCCTTTGCATCGTCGGCCCAGGTGAAGAGGCCGTGGCTTTCCAGCACGCAGCCCTTCGCCTGCGGGTTCTCGGTCGCGAAGTTCTCCAGCCACAGGCCCAGCTCGAATCCGGGGCGCTTCCACGGCAGCCAGCCTATCTCGTCGCCGAAGATCTCGGCCGTCAGCTCCCGCGAGTTGACCGAGGCCGCGATGGCGATGATGGCGTCGGAATGCACGTGGTCGACGTGGCGCCTCGGCACATAGGCGTGCAGCGGCGTGTCGATCGAGGCCGCGCGCGGGTTCAGGTCAAAGGTGCAGTGGGGCAGGTAGCCCACCATCTCGTCCTCGTGGTCCACCCCGCGATAGCGGCCCTTCAGGGCCTGAAGCTTCTCCATGTAGAGGGTCGAGAACCCGTCCATCCCCATCGAGCCGATGTCGCCGCCCGAGCCCTTTACCCAGAGCACCTCGACCCTTCCGCCGGTCAGCGGGTCGGTCTCCATCACCTTGGCCGAGGTGTTGCCGCCACCGTAATTCGTCACCCGCTTGTCCGAGCCGAGCAGGTTCGAGCGGTAGAGCAGCTTCTGCGGCTCGGTCATGGCCGCCGCCTCCGCGTCGTCCCACAGGCTCTCGAGTCTCGTCGCGGTCATCCCGTCCTCCCCATCGCGCGGGCCGGACCCGGGCTTCTTGCCGATCATCATGGGAAGTTGCGCCGCAGTGTCAATCATAAACGATCACGTGCAGTCGAAGATGATCGAATGATCCCCATGCGCGCGGATCGATGATTGACTATGATTGGAACCCTCCTCAATCTGCGGCTCATGGGAGGGACTTCGATGCACGAGACCGAGCGTCACCGGATCATCCTGTCGGCGGTTCAGGAGCGCCCCGTGGTCACGGTGCCCGAGCTTTGCCAGATGACCGGCGCGTCCGAGGCCACGATCCGCCGCGACATCGCGGGGCTGCATGTGCAGAAGAAGCTGCGCCGGGTGCGCGGCGGCGCCGAGGCGGTGGCGCCTCCCGGCTTCGTCGGCATCAACGCACGCCCCTTCGCGATGCAGGAAACGCTCCGTGCGCCCGAGAAGCGTGCCATTGCGCGGGCGGCGGTGGATCTTTGCGACGACGGCGACGCCATCATCGTCAACGGGGGAACGACGACCTTCCAGATGGTCCACCCGCTGACGACGAAGCGGCTGCAGGTCTTCACCAACAGCTTCCCCATCGCCGAGCATCTGCTGAAGCATTCGAAGAACACGGTCCTGCTGCCCGCCGGCGTGATCTACCGCGAGCAGAACATCATCCTGTCGCCCTTCGACGACGACGGCAGCCGGCACTTCCATGCCCGGCGGATGTTCATGGGCTGCCGCGGCCTTGGTCCCCTTGGGCTGATGGAGGGCGACCCGCTGCTGATCCAGGCCGAGCAGAAGCTGATCGGGCAGGCGGACGAACTGATCGTGCTGGCCGACAGCTCCAAGTTCGCGCAGGGGTCGAGCCTGGTGCTCTGCCCGCTGGCGCGTATCCACACCGTCGTCACCGACGACGGGATCGACGACCGCGCCGCCCGGATGCTGGAGGCGGCGGAGGTGCGGCTGATCGTGGCCGAGGTGCCCGCCGCCGACCGCCGCCGGCAGAAGGGCTGACGACGCCATGCCCGGACAGCAGCCGAGATCGAACGCCGAAACCGTGACGCGCGTCGCCGTCATCGACATCGGCAAGACCAATGCCAAGCTCGCGCTCGTGGAGGGTGACACCCTGCGAGAGGTTGCCGTCGTCAGCCGCCCGAACACGGTTCGCCCGGGGCCCCCCTGGCCGCATTTCGACCTCGAGGGTCACTGGGAGTTCCTGCTTCACCATCTGGCGGCCTTCCATGCCGCGCATGGCGTCGATGCCATATCGGTGACGACGCACGGGGCATCGGTGGTGCTGCTGGATGCATCGGGCGGGCTGGCGGCGCCGATGCTCGACTACGAGAACCCGGGGCCGGACGCCTTGGCGGCGGGCTACGACGCGATCCGCCCGCCCTTCGCCGAAACCGGCTCGCCACGGCTGCCGATGGGGCTGAACGTGGGGGCGCAGCTGTTCTGGCTGTTCGAGACGCAACCCGGGCTTCGCACAGCCGTCGCCCATGTGCTGACCTATCCGCAATACTGGGGCTTCCGGCTGACCGGAGAGCTGGCGAGCGATGTCACCTCGCTCGGCTGCCATACGGATCTCTGGAACCCCTGGGAGGGGCGGCTGTCCTCACTGGTCGACCGGCTGGGGCTGGCGGACCGGATTGCCCCCGTCCGACGGTCCGGGGACGTGCTGGGAACGCTGCGGGGCGACCTCGCCGCGCGGACGGGGCTGCGTCGGGGAACGCCCGTCGCGGTCGGCATCCACGATTCCAACGCCTCGCTTCATCCTTATGTTCTGGGCCGGCAGTCGCCCTTCGCCGTCGTCTCGACCGGCACATGGGTCGTGGCGATGGCCATCGGCGGCGCGGCCACCCGGCTGGACCCGGCCCGCGACGTGCTGGTCAACGTGAATGCCTTCGGCGCGCCCGTGCCTTCGGCGCGCTTCATGGGCGGGCGGGAATACGAGGTCATCCGCGCCGGATCGACGGCGGTGCCGAGCGACGCGGATCGCAGGGCGGCGCTTTCCCGCCGGGTGGCGATCCTGCCCTCGGTCGAGCCCGGCTCCGGTCCGTTCCCGGGCCGCAGGATGCGCTGGACGGACGCGCCTGCGACCGAGGGCGAGCGGCTGGTCGCCCTGTCGTGGTATCTGGCGCTGATGACCGGGACCTGTCTCGACCTCGTCGGCGCGCGCGGACCCGTGATCGTCGAGGGGCCTTTCGGCGGCAATCCGGACTATCTCGACATGCTCGCGAGTTGCGTCGGAGCGGTGGAGGTCGCGACCTCGGCCACCGGCACCTCGGCCGGCGCGGCTCTCCTCTGCCTCGGGACGGCGCCTCGGGTCGTGACCAGACGGGTCGAGACACGCGCCGACGTTTCGCTGCTGCGGGACTATGCGGCCGAATGGCATCGCCGGGCATGAAGGGCCAGCGGCGCGCGATCCACCGGGACCGGGCAGGGGTGCCGCCCTGCAGGTGCCGCAAGGATGGCGGTTCCGCGCATCAGGGCTCCCACCCGCCCTGATCCTTGCGCCTTCGTCTGTCCGGCAGGGCGGGGGCGCCGATTTCTCCGGGGCTTGCGGGGCCGCGACACCCGCGCGCTTTGGCCCGGGGACGGACGGCTTGTCGGTCTGGCATCGGCTATGTAAGCCTTTCAGGGCTTCGAGTCGCGCTGCGGGGGTGGATGGGCGTCGAAATTGAGCGGAAGTTCCTCGTCATCGGCGAGGACTGGAAGCGTCACGTCACGGACAGTGTTCTCCTTCGCGACGGGCTGGTCGCTTCGGCCGGGGGGCGAAAGGTCCGGGTGCGCATCGCCGGCGAGACGGCGACGCTGACCGTCAAGGGGCGGCGGCGCGGCCTAGGTCGGTCCGAATTCGAATATGCTATCCCCCTTGCGGATGCCGAACAGATGCTCGCCGAGTTCTGCGGCAGGCCGGGGCGACTGATCGAGAAGACCCGGCACATCATTCCGGCGGGCGATCTCAAGTGGGAGGTCGACGTCTTCCACGGGCTGCTCGGTGGCATCACGACCGCCGAGATCGAGTTGCCGACCGCCGACACGACCTTTGCCCGGCCGGACTGGCTGGGGGTGGAGGTGACTGGGAACTTCCGGTTCAGCACGCGCCGCATGGTGCAGGAGCGGTCGCGGGCACGGTGGTCTGCCGGCGCCATCCTCCGGACGCTGCGGACCACCACGCGCCACCTGCTCGGGCGGGTGCAGATCCGCCCGCAATTCACGCCTCGGCGCTGAAGACCTCGGGGCCGGTCGGGGCCTGACGGCGGGACCGGGAAAGCGTCGGCGGAGGTTGTGCGCAGTGCGACGGGTCCTTCCCGCGCGGGCCCTGCCGAAGCCGAGCGCTGCGCGGGCAGCCTGCGGCGCCGGCGGACGAACGCGGGGCCCCGCCAAGGTCCTGCTTGTCAGTACCACATGTCCGGCACCGCCGCCTTCCGGCGGGCGATGAATTCGCGCAGCGCCTCGTCGGTGGCCGGGTCGAGCGGTGGCGCCTCATACTCGGCCAGCCGCTTCTTCCACAGCCGGTTGGCCCGGCTCGCGGCATCCGAGGATCCGGCCGCCTCCCACTTCTCGAAGGCCTCGTTGTCGGACAGGTCGCTGTCCCAGAACGCGGTTTCGTAATGTGCCATCGTATGGGCGCACCCGAAGAAGTGGTTGCCCGGCCCGACCTCGGCGAAGGCATCGACCGCCAGCTGGTCGTCGCTGACCTCGATCCCCTTCAGATAGGAATGGAGCGCGCCGCACAGGTCGGCATCCAGCATGAACTTCTCGTAGGACATCGACAGCAGCCCGTCGAGGAAGCCGGCCGAATGCAGGATGTAGTTGGCGCCGCAATGGATGGCGGCGAGCATCGACATCGTGCCCTCCATCATGGCCTGCGCATCCGGCAGCTTCGAGGTGGTGAAGTTGCCCGAGCAGCGCAGTGGCAGCTTCAGCCGCCGGGCGAGCTGACCCACCACCATCGAGCCGATCGCAGGTTCGGGAGTGCCGAAGGTGGGGCTTCCCGTGCGCAGGTTCATCGAGGAGAGGAAGTTCCCGAACACCACCGGCGCGCCGGGCCGTTCGAGCTGCGTCAGCGCGCAGCCCGCCATCGTCTCGGCCAGCGACTGCGCGATGGCGCCGGCCGAGGTGACCGGCCCCATCGCCCCGCCGAGGATGAACGGCACGAGCACGCAGCCCTGACCCGCCCGGGCATAGGCCCGCATCCCCTTCGTCATGGTGCCGTCCCAGACCAGCGGCGAGTTCACGTTGAAGTTGCCCATGATCACGCAGTTCCGGTCGGCGAAGTCGGCGCCGAACAGGATCCGCGCCATCTCGACGCTGTCCTGCGCGCGGTCCTCGGCGGTGACCGAGCCGAGGAACGCCCGGTCCGAGTAGCGGACATGGGCATAGACCATGTCGAGGTGGCGCTTGTTCACCGGAATGTCGGTCGGCTCGCAGATCGTGCCGCCGGAATGGTGAAACCACGGCGAGGATTGCGCGAGCTTGATGAAGTTCTCGAAATCCTCCAGCGTGCCGAACCGCCGCCCGCGGTCGAGGTCCATCACGAAGGGCGAGCCGTAGGAGGGGGCGAAGACGACGTTCCTGCCGCCGATCCGCACCGAGTTGGCCGGGTTGCGGGCATGCTGGGTGAATTCGGCCGGTGCCGTGCGCAGGATCTCGCGCAGCAGGCCGGGCGGAAAGCGGACGAGAACGCCGCTCACCTCGGCGCCCGCGCGACGCCAGAGATCCAGCGCCTCGGGATCGTCGCGGAACTCGATTCCGGTCTCGGCGAGGATGCGGTCGGCGGCCGCCTCGATCCGCGAAAGGCTCTCCTCGCCCATCACGTCATAGGTCGGGATGCCGCGGACGATGTAGGCGCAGCCGAGGTCGCGCCGCGTCCCGGTGCGCTCCTGCCGGCGCGCCTCGCGCCCGCTCCGTCTCCGGGCCTGGGTGGCGGCGGTTTCCGGCGGAAGCGTGATCTGGCTCTGCATGGGCACCTCTGTCAGCGGGTCTGCTCCGGAAGACTAGCCGGGCCGCCCCCGCCTGTGACGCGCAAAAGATTTCCGCGAGTTGATGATCTGGAGTTATGCGTCGGCCTGAAAGCGGCCGGTGATCCAGTCGAGGAAGGCGGCCGCGGCAGGCGCGGGCTCGCGTCCCGCCGGCACGACGACGTGATAGCGTTCCTCAAGCTCGACGCTGTGCCGGCCGACGCGGACCAGCCGCCCCTCGGCCAGGAGCCCGGACAGCAGCGTCGCCCAGCCAAGCGCTACCCCCTCGCCGTTGACCGCCGCCTGGATCGTGTCCGTATAGTGGTTGAAGCGCAGCCGGCTGAGGTCCGAGGCCCGCGTGAGGGCGGGTCCCAGCCCCGCGTCCCTGGCCCATGAGCGCCAGGTGAGCCAGGCGGGGTTGATCCAGTCCGACGTGATGAGCGGCAGGTTCGGCAGCTGCGCGGTCTCTGCCTCCACGCCGAGCCGGGCCAGGAGTTTCGGGCTGCACACCGGGAACACCCGGTCGGGGTGGCTGGCGAGGCTGCGTCCATCCTCGAACGGCGGCTTGCCATAGCGGATCGCGACATCCAGCCGGTCGCGGCGCAGATCGGCCGCGCTGTCCTCGGCCACGAGCTTGAGCTTGATGTCGGGATGCGCGGCGCGGAACTCCGGCAGTCGCGGCAGCAGCCAGAAATGGCTGAAGGCGAGGGTGGAGCCGATGGTGACGGCCTCGGGGACCAGCGGCTGCCGCAGGGTCTCGATCATCTCGGCCATGCGGCCGAAGGCGCCGGTAACCGTCGTGGCCAGCGCCTCGCCCGCCGGCGTCAGCACGACGCGGCGGTGCACGCGCAGGAAGAGGGGCGTGTTGAGATCCACCTCCAGCAGCTTGATCTGCCGGCTGACGGCCGCCTGCGTCACGCCAAGCTCGCGCGCGGCCTGGGTGAAGCTGCCCAGCCGCGCCGCGGCCTCGAAGGTCGCGAGCGCGTTGAGCGAGGACAGGCTGCGGCGAAGGGTGGTCATGGGCACCTCGGGCTGAAGGCCCATCCATAACCCCAGATCATCGAACCGCAAAGTTTTTCTGCAGTTGAGAAAGACCGTTCAAGCCCTGATGGTTCGGGACAGGTCCGCCGCCAGACCCGTGCCGCACCCGCCGCCCGCACCTCCCCCGACAGGCGCCGCGGACCCTCGTGCGCCGGTTCCCGGGGCGGTCTGATCCGCGCCGTTCCACTGAAGGATCCCCGATCGTGACAAGCCAAGCCGACCTTCTTCCGCTGCTCCGCGCGCAGCAGTCCGGCCGCTCGCTGGCCCGGCCGTTCTACACCGAAGCCGACGTCTTCGAGGCCGATCTGGCGCTCATCTGGTATCGGGAATGGATCTTCGCGGCCGCGGCCGCCGAAGTGCCGCGCGCCGGGTGCTATGTCACGCTGCAGCTCGGCCGCTATCCGGTCGTGATCGTGCGTGGCGCCGATGGCGAGGTGCGGGCCTTCCACAACTCGTGCCGGCACCGCGGCAGCCGCATCTGTTCCAGGCCGTCGGGTCAGGCGGCGAAACTGGTCTGCCCTTATCACCAGTGGACCTACGAGACCGACGGCCGGCTGCTCTGGGCGCGGGACATGGGTCCGGACTTCGATCCGGCACGGCACGGGCTGAAGCCGGTGCATTGCGCCGTGGCCGCCGGTATGGTCTTCATCTGCCTCGCCCACGATGCCCCCGACTTCTCGGAGGTCAAGGCCGCCGCAGACCGCTATTCGGCGCCGCACCGGCTGGACGAGTTGAAGGTCGCGCACCGCTCCAGCATCGTCGAGAACGGCAACTGGAAGCTGGTGCTGGAGAACAACCGCGAGTGCTATCACTGCGCGGGCTCGCACCCCGCGCTCTGCCGCACCTTCAACGACGATCCCGACCTTGTCGGCGCGGACGACAGCCTGTCCTCGCCCGCCGGCGCCGCGCATGTGAACCGCTGCGAGGCGGCGGGGCTGCCCTCGCGCTACCTGATCGGCGGGAACGAACAATGGCGGCTGGTCCGCATCCCCTTCGTGGGCGCGGCGGTCAGCTACACGATGGACGGCCGGGCCGCCGCGCCGCTGATCCCGGGCATGCCCTTCGCCAACGCCGGGTCGCTGCTGTTCTTCCATTACCCCAACACATGGAACCACTTCCTGTCGGACCACGTGCTGAACTTCCGCGTCCTGCCGATCAGCGCCACCGAGACCGAGGTCACCACCACCTGGCTCGTGCACCGGGACGCGGTCGAGGGGCGCGACTACGACCTGACCCGGCTGACCGAGGTCTGGACCGCCACCAACGACGAGGATCGCCGCGTCGTCGAGGAGAACCAGATCGGCATCTCCTCGCCCGCCTACGAGCCGGGGCCCTATTCCGTGAAACAGGAAAGCGGCGTCATCCAGTTCGTCGACTGGTATGTGCGCACGTTGACCGCCGGCGTTGCCGGCCCGTCCGCGCTCGCGGCGGAGTAGGGCCGTGGGCAAGCCGCGCCTGAACTGGGCTGCCGAGCCGTGGAACGATGGCGAAGAGCTGGAATGCGCCATGGTCATCCCGGAAACCGCCGACTGCGCGACCATCGCCTTCCGCGCCCCCTCGGGCGCGTGGTTCGACTACCAGCCCGGCCAGTTCCTGACGCTCGAGCTGCCCGTGCCCGGCGGTCCGGTCCAGCGCACCTACACGATCTCGTCCTCGCCCTCGCGGCCGCTGTCGCTGTCGATCACCGTCAAGGCGCAGCCGGGATCGGTGGGCGGGCGCTGGATGCTGGACCATCTGAAGCCCGGCATGCGGCTCAGGGCGCATGGCCCGGCGGGTCAGTTCACCTCGCTGCGCCATCCGGCGCGGAAGCATCTGTTCATCTCCGCCGGCTCCGGCATCACGCCGATGATGTCGATGACCACCTGGGCCTGGGATTCGGGCGAAATGCCCGACATCGTCTTCGTCCATGCCGCGCGGAGACCCTCGGACATCATCTTCCGGCAGCGGCTGGAGCAGTTCGCAAGCCGTGTGCCGGGGCTTCAGCTACGCTTCACGGTCGAGGAGGTCGAGCCGTTCGAGGTCTGGCCCGGCTATCGCGGCCGCCTGTCGCAGATCATGCTGGGCCTCATGGCGCCGGACTATCTGGACCGCGAGGTGTTCTGCTGCGGCCCCGAGCCCTTCATGCGCTCGGTGCGCGAGATGCTCGCCTCGCTCGGCTTCGACATGACCCGCTACCACGAGGAAAGCTTCGCCGCCCCCGCCCTCGAGGAGGTGCCGGTCGAGATGGCGCCCCCCGCCGCGGTGTCCGAGGTCAGCTTTGCCGGATCGGGCCTGTCGGTCGCCTGCGACGGCACCGAGACGGTGCTGGCCGTGGCGCGGCGCGCGGGGCTCAACATTCCGTCGGGGTGCAACTTCGGGCTCTGCGGCACCTGCAAGGTGCAGAAGGTCTCGGGCGAGGTCGCGATGGTCCACAACGGCGGCATCTCCGACGACGAGATCGCCGCGGGCCTCATCCTCGCCTGCTGCTCGCGGCCGCAGGGCAGCGTGACCATCGACCTCTAGCACGGGCTGCGGCGCGCGGGCGCCGCCCCGTCTGACGAAGGAAGCCCATGTGATCGAGCACCGCCACCATCCATCGACCCTTGACCGCCCGGGACCTCACGGGGCCTCGGGCCGGTCCTGCGGCTCCGGTGCGCGGCCCAGCGGCAGCCGGATGCTCTCCGGGGTGATGAACCGTTCGAACTGCGAACGCGCCAGTTCCCAATGGGCGAGGGCCAGATCGGCCGCGGCCTCCGCGTCGCCGGCCTCGATCAGCTCGATGAACCGGTCGTGATGGTCGGCGGCCACGGCCTGTCCCTCGATCATGGCGGCCTTGCGCGGGCTGTGGAACGTCATGCCGATCCGCGCATGGTCGATGAGCAGCCGGCGCAGGCTGGGCGTGAGATATTCGTTGTCCGCCATCTCGCCGATGATCGAGTGGAACCGCTCGTTCATCAGCGCGCGGTCGGCGGCGTCGCCCTCGCGGATCGCCGCCCGGAACGCGCTCTGCGCCTCCTTCAGCCGGGCGATCTGCGCGGGCCTTGCGTGTTCGGCCGCCAGACGCGTGACCGCCCCGTAGATCATCGGCGCGGCCACGAAGAAGTTGCGCAGCGTCTTGTGCGTCATCGGCGCGACCTGCGCACCGCGGTTCTCGTGCAGCAGCACGTAGCCCTCGCCCGCAAGCTGCCGCAGCAGCTCGCGCAGCGGTGGGCGCGAGATGCCGTAGCTTTCGGCAAGGTCGGTCTCGTCGAGGTAGGCGCCCGGCTCGAGCACCTGCGTCAGGATCTTCCTGCGCAGGTCGTCGAGGCAGCGGGCCTTCCGGCGTCTCGGATCGGCTTCCATGCGACTTCCTGTTCCCCTGTCCGCAGCCCCGATGGAGGATCGAGTCGGGCAACCCTTTTGTAGGGTAATAAAATACATGTTGTCGACATTAGCCATTTATGATTGAAATTTTCGATCAGGGAGAATCCGAATGACCAAACCCGCCCAAGAGGACGTCATCCGCTGCGAGGGAATCTGGAAGATCTTCGGCCCGAGATCGCGCCAGGCGCTGGAGGCCATCCGCAGTCAAGGATTGTCAAAACGGGAAATCCGCGAGAAGTTCGACTGCGTCGTGGGGGTTCAGGATGCCTCGTTCTCGGTGCGGCGGGGCGAGATCTTCTGCATCATGGGGCTGTCGGGTTCGGGCAAGTCCACCCTCATCCGCCACATCAACCGCCTGATCGAGCCAACCGCGGGCGCCGTCTTCATCGAGGGCCAGAACGTCAACGCGATGAACGCGCGCGAGCTGCGGGCGCTCAGGGCGCAGCGGATCGGGATGGTGTTCCAGAGCATGGCGCTGATGCCCCACCGCACGGTGCGCGACAACGTGGTCTTCTCGCTGGAAGTCCGCGGCGTGCCCGAGGAGGAGCGGGTCCGGGTCGCCGCGCAGGCCATCGAGGCGGTGGACCTGACGGGCTGGGAAAGGAAGTATCCCGATGAGCTTTCGGGCGGCATGCAGCAGCGCGTGGGCCTTGCCCGGGCCATCGCGGCCGATCCGACCATCCTGCTGATGGACGAGCCCTTTTCGGCGCTCGACCCGCTGATCCGCAAGCAGCTGCAGACCACGTTCATGGCGCTCTCGGCCGAGCTGCACAAGACGACGGTCTTCATCACCCACGACCTGGACGAGGCCATCCGCATCGGCGACCGCATCGCGATCATGAAGGACGGGGTGCTGGTGCAGATCGGCACGCCCGAGCAGATCGTGACCGAGCCGGCCGACGACTACGTGGCCGATTTCGTCGCCGGCATCTCGAAGCTCGATCTCGTCTCGGCGGGGCGGATCATGCAGCCGCTCGAACAGTATCGCCAGGCCCGCGGCGCCGAGAACATCGGCGACTGGCCGGTCGCCCGCCCCGAGGACAAGCTGAACACGCTGGTCGATCTGGCGGTGGGCACCGACCATCCGATCCTGATCAAGTCGGATGGCGCGGTGGTCGGCGTGGTCAGCAAGCGCGCGCTGCTGCGCGGCATCCAGGGCCGCGAGGAAGCCACCTCCCTGAAGCCGGAGACCGTCTGATGTCGGACGCCAGCACCTTCAGCCTGCTCGACCCGTTCCGGAGCGTCGACCTGGACATCGACGGTCGCGCCGACGGCATCAAGCAGTGGGCGATCGCCAACCGCGAGTCGCTGCAGCCGATCAAGGCCTTCTTCGACGGGATGATCAGCTGGATCGAGCATTTCATGCAGTCGATCCCGCCGACCGTGATGCTTGCGATCATCGTGCTGGTGGCGTGGCAGGCGGCCGGGCGGCGCGTGGCGATCGTGGTCGCGGTGGCGCTGGTCGCGCTGGGACTGCTGTCTCCCGATGCCTGGTCGCTTGCGATGACGACGCTCGCGATCGTCAACGCGGCCGTGGCGCTCTGCGTCATCATCGGGCTGCCGCTGGGGGTGCTGGCGGGCAAGAGCGACCGGTTCGAGGGCGCCATCCGGCCCGTCCTCGACACGATGCAGACCATCCCGGCCTTCGTCTACCTCGTGCCCGTCGTCATGCTGCTCGGGATCGGCAACGTCTCGGGCGTGATCGTCACCATCATCTTCGCCCTGCCGCCGCTGGTGCGCCTGACCTCGCTCGGCATCCGCGGCGTGAACCCGAGCGTGGTCGAGGCCGCGCGGGCCTTCGGCGCCACCCCGGGGCAGATCCTGTTCAAGGTTGAGCTGCCGCTTGCCACGCCCACCATCCTCGCCGGCCTCAACCAGACCATCATGCTGTCGCTGTCCATGGTCGTCATCGCCTCGATGATCTCGGTCAAGGGGCTGGGGAACGAGGTCCTGCGCGCGATGGGCCGTCTCGATGCCGGCAAGGCCATCGTCGGCGGGCTCGGCATCGTGATCCTGGCCATCGTTCTCGACCGCGTCACGCAGGGGCTCGGCCGGTCGGGCCGTGACCGCAACCACCGCCACTGGTGGCAGGACGGGCCGGTCGGCCTCGTCATGCGCCTCGTCAAGAAGAGCGCCTGAAGGCGCCGACACCAAGTCCAGCAAGGAGATCCCATGAAACAGTTCCACAAGTTGTCCTTCGCCCTTCTGCTGTCCGTCGCGGCGGGCCCGCTGCTGGCCAGCGAGACGCCGGGCGAGGGGGTGACGGTCCGCCCCGTCGTGACCACGCAGATCGAGGAGTTCTTCCAGCACCGCATCCTGTTCCGCGCGCTGGAGGAACTCGGCTATACCATCGCCGAGCCGCAGGAGGTCGAATACCAGACGCTTCACATGGCACTCGGCGCGGGCGACGGCGACTTCAGCGCCGTGCACTGGAACACGCTGCACCACGCCTTCTTCGAAGAGGCGGGCGGCGAGGCGGTGATGACCAAGGTCGGCACGCTGGTCGAGGGTGCGCTGCAGGGCTATCTCGTGGACAAGGCGAGCTACGACGCGGGCGTGCAGAGCCTGGGCGATCTGAAGGATCCGGCGGTGGCGGCGAAGTTCGACGGCGACGGTGACGGCAAGGCCGACCTTGCCGGCTGCGTGCCCGGATGGGGCTGCGAGGCCGTCATCGAGCATCAGTTGACCGAGTTCGGCCTGCGCGACACGGTCACCCACAACCAGGGGTCCTACAATGCGATCATCGCCGACACGATCGCGCGCCAGCAGAACGGCGAGCCGATCCTCTACTACACCTGGACGCCCTACTGGGTTTCCGGCGCGCTCGTGCCCGGCAAGGACGTGGAATGGCTGAGCGTTCCCTACACCTCGCTGCCGGGCGGCGCCGAGGCGAACACCACGTTCGACGGCAAGAACCTCGGCTTTGCGGTCGACAGCATCCGTGTCCTCGCCCGCAACGATTTCCTTGAGGCGAACCCTGCCGCCGCGAAGCTGTTCGAGATCGCCAGCATCGACATCAACGACATCTCGGCCGAGAACAAGCTGATCGCCGATGGCGAGGACAGCTCGGACGACATCGACAAGCACGTGTCGGACTGGATCGCGGCCCATCAGGCCGAATACGATGGCTGGCTGGCCGAGGCGCGCAAGGCGGCCGAGTGACTGATCAACGGGTGCCCCGTCGGGGCACCCGTTCCCTGCGCGGGCCCCCGTAGGCTCAGCCGCTCTCCCTTCAGCCCGGACGCTTCCCGTGCTGCCCTGTCGCCGCGCACGGGTGACCCTCTGTCGGCCGGAAGCTGCATCGCCGGTCGCTCGAAAGCGCCGCTGAAGCCTTTCCGAAGCGCCCTGACGGGCTGGCCCAGATCCCTCGAAACGCGGAGGCCGAAGGTCGGGATAATGCGGCGCGACCCGACGGCGGATCGGGACATGGCGGTGCAACCGACCCCGAGGGCGGCGGAGGATCCCGGTCCCGCCGACTAGCGCCGGCTGAATGCAGCGGAGCCTGCCGCACCGGAACATCGGCGCCTTGCGTCCGTTGATCCCGCGTGAACAAGACGGAGCATCCCATGCAACCGAAGGATGCGGGCCTTTTCGTGCTGCTGCTCGTCGCGCTCAGCGCGACCTCGGCAGGCATCATCGTCAACGTCTGGCCCTACTGAGGCGCAAGCGGCGGCCATTCCGGGGCTTTGGCCCCCCATCCCGACGAGGTGACCGACGTCAAGGCGCCGGCCCGCGCTCTCCGCCACCATGACATCGGTGTCGGCGGGAGACGGGCCATGTGCTTTTCCGCAACGGCGAGTTTCGGCGCGGGTGCGGTGCTGGTTCCGCTCGGGATCCTTGCGATGGCGCAGGCCCGCAAGACCGACCGACGCTATCTGCTGCTTGCCGCCTTCCCCGCGCTGTTCGGCTATCAGCAGATCTTCGAGGGGTTCCTCTGGCAGAGCCTCGACGGGTCTGGAGGCTTGTCCCGCACGGCGGCGCTGGCATTCCTGCTGTTCGCCTACCTGCTCTGGCCGGTGCTGACACCTCTGGCCGCGTTCCGGGTCGAGGATCGGCCGGCGCTTCGGAAGATATTCCTCGGGCTCGCCGTCCTCGGGGGGCTTTACGGACTGTCGCTTTATGCGCCGCTGCTCGTGCGGGCCGACTGGCTCGCCATCGGGCTGGCGCGCGGGTCGATCGTCTACCATTCGCGGCTGGTCTATGACGGCCTCGTGTCCACGACCGTCCTTCGGCTGGTCTATGCCGCCCTCATCTGCATGCCGCTGCTGGCCTGCACGGCCCACGGCGTCCGGTTCTTCGGGGTTCTGGTCACCCTGTCGGTCGTGCTGGGGTTCCTGTTCGCCACCTACGCCTTCACGTCGATCTGGTGCTATCTCGCCGCTGCGGTTTCGGGCTACCTTGCCGTTGCGATGCTGCGGCTGCCGCGGCGGGCGGACAGCCGGAAGCCGGTCATCTGAATTCGAGCGTCACTGGCCGATGCGGGCATGGAAGCGGGCGAGTTCCCGCGGTTCCGGCCGCTTTCCGGTGTAGATCTCGACATAGGTCGGAATGCGGGCGAGCCGCGTCGCCATCGGCTCCTCGGCCTGCATCGAGATGTAGCCGATCTGGACCAGATAGACCGTCCGCGCCCGCACGTCGGCATCCTCGGCGCCATGGCCCCATCTGCCGAGCATTGCCGTCAGCGCCGACAGGCGGTCCGCGTCCGCGGCATGGACCGCCGCCATCATCGCCTCGTCCTGAAGCGCCCAGCTGCGCACGGCGAATTCGAACCGTGCGTCGAACCGGCCCGACAGGAAGCAGGCCAGCACGTTGAGCATCGCCTCGGTCCCGGTCTCGGCGTAGTCCTGCGTCGCCGCGACCAGGGGGGCGGTGGTCGCTTCCGCCCAGCGGCCGCGGAGGGCGTCGAGCACCTCGTCGCGATCCTTGAAGAACCAGTAGAAACTGGTGCGCGACAGCTTCAGCCGGGCGGCAAGGGTCATGATCTTGACCGAGTCCACCCCGTTCTCGATCAGCGCGTCATAGGCCGCCTGAAGCCAGCCCTCGCGCGATCCTCGCCATCCCGTCTCGGTTGCCGCCGGTTCATCCATTCCCTGTTGGTAGGATCGCCCGACCCGCTTCGCAAGAAGTAAATGTTCAATGACGACCCGGTAATGTGCAGCGTGGAACTTCAACTTGACATAGGTGAACATTCCCGGATGATGGCGCCGTTCCCTCCCGGAGAGTCCCATGTCGAACGACCCGCTTCTCCAGCCCTTTCGGCTCAAGCACCTGACGCTGAAGAACCGCATCATGATCACCAGCCACGAGCCGGCCTATCCCGAGGACGGGATGCCGAAGGAGCGGTATCGCGCCTATCACGTGGAGCGGGCGAAGGCGGGCGTGGCGCTGACCATGACGGCGGGCTCGGCCTCGGTTGCGCGCGACAGCCCGCCGGTCTTCAACAACATCCTCGCCTGGAAGGACGAGGTAGTGGGCTGGATGAAGCAGCTGGTGGACGAATGCCACGACCACGGCGCCGCGGTGATGATCCAGCTGACGCATCTCGGCCGCCGCACCCGCTGGGACAAGGCGGACTGGCTGCCGGTGGTGGCGCCCAGCCACGAGCGCGAGGCCGCCCACCGCGCCTTTCCGAAGCGGCTGGAGGACTGGGACATCGCCCGCATCATCGAGGATTTCGCCGATGCGGCCGAACGGATGAAGGCGGCCGGTGTCGACGGGATCGAGCTGGAAGCCTACGGCCATCTGCTCGAGCAGTTCTGGTCGCCGCTGACGAATGACCTGGAGGCGCCCTGGGGCGGCAGTCTCGACAACCGCCTGCGCTTCACCTTCGACGTGCTGCGCGCCATCCGGCAGCGCTGCGGCGAGGAGTTCATCGTGGGCCTGCGCTATACCGGCGACCAGGACCTGCCCGGCGGCATGACGAAGGCCGAGGGGATGGAGGTCTCGCAGAAGCTGAAGGCAAGCGGCCTCGTCGATTTCCTGAACGTGGTGAAGGGCCATATCGACACCGACCCCGGCCTCACCGACCTGATCCCGATCCAGGGCATGCGCAGCGCGCCGCATCTCGACTTCGCGGGCGAAATCCGCGCGGCGACCAACTTCCCGACCTTCCACGCCGCGCGCATCCCGGACGTGGCGACCGCCCGCCACGCGATTGCCAGCGGCAAGCTCGACATGGTGGGGATGACGCGGGCGCACATGGCCGACCCGCATCTGGTGCGCAAGGTGATCGAGGGGCGCGAGGACGACATCCGTCCCTGCGTCGGCGCGAACTACTGCCTCGACCGGATCTATCAGGGCGGCATGGCCTTCTGCCTGCACAATGCCGCCACCGGGCGCGAGGAGACGATGCCCCAGACGATCCCGGCCGCGCCGTCGCGCAAGCGAATCACCATCGTGGGCGCCGGTCCGGCGGGCATGGAGGCCGCCCGCGTCGCCGCCGAGCGCGGCCATGAGGTGACGGTGTTCGAGGCCGCCGACCAGCCCGGCGGCCAGATCTGCCTGACCGCCCTGCAGGAGCGGCGGCGCGAGATGATCTCCATCATCGACTGGCGCATGGCGCAGTGCGAGAAGCGCGGCGTTCGCTTCCATTTCAACACCTTCGCCGATGCCGGGGCGGTGCTCGCCACCCGGCCCGACGAGGTCATCGTGGCGACGGGCGGCCTGCCACACACCGATGTCCTTGTGGAAGGCAACGACCTCGTCCATT
Organism: Rhodobacter sp. CZR27; assembly: GCF_002407205.1. NCBI lineage: Bacteria > Pseudomonadati > Pseudomonadota > Alphaproteobacteria > Rhodobacterales > Rhodobacter > Rhodobacter sp. CZR27. The sequence continues at coordinate 696,391 of NZ_CP023549.1, forward strand.
CGGCATGGGACATCCTCTCGGGCGATGTGAAGCCGGGCACGAACGTGCTGATCTTCGACGACGCGGGCGATCATGCGGCCCTTCAGGCGGCCGACGTGATCTCGGCCACCGGTGCCGCGGTCGAGATCGTGACGCCCGACCGCAGCTTCTCGCCCGAGATCATGGCGATGAACCTCGTGCCCTACATGCGCGCGTTGCAGGGGCGGAACACCACCTTCACCGTGACGTGGCGGCTGATGTCCGTGGTGCGCGAGGGCAACCAGCTGCGCGCGACGCTTGGCAGCGACTACGGCGGCGTGCGCCGCGACCGGCTGGTCGATCAGGTCATCGTCAACCACGGAACGCGGCCGCTGGACGAACTGTATTTCGAGCTGAAGCCGCAGTCGTCGAACCTCGGCGAGGTGGATTATGACGCGCTGACCACCGGCGGACGGCAGGAGGTGACCCGCAACCCCGAGGGCCGCTTCCGCCTGTTCCGCATCGGCGATGCGGTGGCCGCGCGCAACACCCACGCCGCGATCTACGATGCCCTTCGTCTGGTGAAGGATCTCTGATCCGAAGCCGGGCGGCATCTTCCCCCGCCGGGGAAGATGCCGTGGCGGTCGGGCGGCGGTTACGACCGTCGCCCGGCCCCATGTCACGGGGTCGCCCGTCCGCAGGATGGCCCGATGGGGAACTTCCCCGTCCGCGCGGCATTCCGGATGCGCAGCGGCGCGCGGGTGCATCCTCCCTGTTCGCAAATCGCCCTGCGGCCGCTACATTGTTGGCGGATCCGGACCCAAGGGACATGCGCGATGAACCTCTGCTGCAGATCTGCCCTTCTCGCCCTCTGCTTCCCCGTCGCCCTGTGGGCACAGGAGAACCCGCCCGATCCCAGGGCCAGCGACCTTCTGCGGCACCTGCGGGACGAACTGCCCGCCATCCGGGACACGCTTCGGGATCGCGATGCGGCGCCGGACCGTTCGTGGTTCGGCGGCAAGGGCTCGTTCCAGGACGACATCGACGGCTATCTCGACGAGGCGCTTGACCTTGTCCTGCCCCGGACCTACCGCGCCGCCCGCGACAGGCTGACCGGGATCGACCGCCTGATCGTCGAGAAGCAGAAGGCGCAGGCCGCCCTGAAGCTCGACATGACCCTTGCGCCCGAGGCCGCCGCCGCGCCCCCCGCCGAGGAGGCCGGGCCGCTCGACGGCATCGGCCGGCTTTTCACCGGAGAGGAGAAGGGCCCCGCGACGCGCGAGGATCTGGCGCAGGAGATTGCCGCGCTGGAAGCGGAAATCGCCGCGCTGCGGGCGGAACGGCAGCAGGTGATCGACGGCTTCCGCCGCACCCTGGCCGAGAGCTACCAGCTTCAGCTCGACGGCCGGCAGGCCGAGGCGCTGCTCTATCAGGTCAATGGCGGCGATCTGGTCGATGCCGTGGCGGTCGCCTCGATCCTCACCGATCTCGAGGGTCAACTGCGCGGCATCCTTGCCGATGCCTCCGCCACCGTGCCCGAGGTGCGCGAGCAGTATCTCGGCGTGGCGGTGCTGACCCGGATGATCATCGCCCGCCTGCAGGCTCAGCACCTGCAGCACTATGACGACCGCTATCTGCCGGCGCTCGACGAGCTGAAGGCCGAGAACCGCCGCATCCGGCAGGAGAGCGAGAAGGTCCTGGCCGAGGCCGGCACACCCGACCATCGTGCCGCGGTCGAGGCCAACATCCGCATCCTCGACCAGGTGGAAGGAGCGATCGACCTTTATCGCAACGTGCTGGTGGAGCGGCGCGACAAGACCGCCATCGCGCTCAGGGCCGCCGAGCAGGATGCGCGCGTGGCGATGAACACGCTCAACACCTTTTCCGTGGCGATGAACTTCGATGCCGTCGTCACCGGCTCGATCCGCGAGTTCGCGGCCCTGTCGGAACTGACGGCGCCGGACCTGCTGCCGCTGGACGACAGCCAGATGTATCAGCAGTTCCTCGACATCTCGCGCCAGCTGCCGGGGAGTTGAAGCGGCGTCCGGTGATCCCGTGACCATGGCGAGCGCACCCGGACCGGCGCGGCTGCAGCGGGCGGGGATAAGACCGACCGGCGGCCGGGCGGGCTTTTGCAGATCCCGCACCCGGCTGCCGCAGGCATGAAGGGCGCGGGGATCGCCGGTCAGAACCGGGCAAGGAACGGGTTCTCGGGGTCGATCCGCGCCACTGCCCGCGCGAACTCCGCGGCGGCGTCCTGCGGAAGGTAGGGGCGGTCGAGGTCGAAGGCCGTCATCGGGACCGGCTCCCCATAATCCGGCGGTGCGAGGGGTGCGGGGGCCGCGGGCGTGCGGCGTGGATGGGCGGCCTCCATCCGCGCAACGGCCCCCTCGAACCAGCGCAGGAAGGCGTCGTCCGGATCGAGCACATGGCGGCACAGGTTGAACATGTAGCAGACGCGGACGGCCGGCTCGGGGTCGTCGGCAAGGCAATAGAGCGCATCCACCGCGATGGTGATCATCAGCGCCTGCGGCCCGCGCACCGGCCCGCGCCGGTCCTCCTCGTCGATCTCGAAATACTCGTAAAGCGGCGCGTCGTAGCTGCTGGCCGAGGCCACGTCCAGAAAGGCCTCGGCCTCGCCCCCGGGGTCCAGCCGGGCGAAGCGCTCGGCGATCCAGTAGCCGCAGGCGCAGACCAGCGCGTGGTTCGCGTTCGGCGTCAGCCGGACGAGGCGCTGAAGCTGCGCGGGGTCGCAGTCGGCGTAATAGGGCGTGATGTCCCACTCATCCCAAGCCATCCGAGGCGGGCCGCGGTCAAAGGGCGCCTCGCGGGCGAAGCGGGGGATCATTCCCCGGCCTCCAGTGCCCGGATCGCCTCGGGCGAGCGGAGGTAACGGTTGTCCTGCGGCCGGACGCTTGCCGCGAACGCCAGCGCGCGTCCGGTGCGGCCCTCGGGCGCGAAGGGCCGGGTGGTGTCGAGGATGTCGGGCGGCAGCGGTTCGCCCCGATGCGGCGCCGCAAGGGCTTCCAGCTCGCCCGGCAGGGCGAATTCGTCGATCTCGCCGGATGTCGCGGGCTTCGGCGCCACGGCATCCACCCGGGCCACGACCTCCTCGAGCCAGCGGTCGAACTCGGGCAGCCGGGTCGCGGGTAGGATGTGGCGCACCAGATGCACGAGATGCGACAGGTCCATCACCGGCTGCGAGCGCAGCGGCCACCACTCCTCCATGTCGAGCGCCCGGCGCAGGTGGATGTTCAGCCCCACCATCGCCGCCAGCGCCGGCGGCCCCTCGGGCACCCGCGCCATGGGGCCGGCCTGCACGTCCACGGCCCAGCGGTTCGTCTGGCCGACAAAGCCCGCCTCGGCCAGTTCCAGATTGTGCCGCCCCTCGGCGTGGGGAAGCAGCCGCCGCACCCCCCAGAACCCCACCCCGGAGCAGAGCGTCTGCACCCCGCAGGTGGTCTTGTTGCCCAGCCAGCGGATCAGCGGCGTCACCTCGTCCAGAGGGCCGATGTGGTATTCTATCCCCTTCCACGCGAAGTCGGGCGGGGGATCGCCGAGGCCGGCAGGGATATACGGCGTCTCGATCATCGCGGGCCTCCTAGGGGCATTTCGGCGCGCGGGCGCGGTTGTTCTCGTCGCAGACCTTGATCGTCATGCATTCGCTGGCCGCGCAGATCAGGTCCTTGCAGTTCGAGCAGGGCGACTGGCGACTGGCGCCCGCCGCCGGTCCCCCCGGCCAGTCGATCCCGAGGATCAGCGTGCCGCCGCCTGCCGGATTGGCGCGGAAGATGTCCTCGATGATCCGCGCCTCGGTGTGGCTGGTGTGCGGGCGCTGGAAGCCGCTCTTGTAGGTATGCCCGCCGCAGGCCGCGGAATTGACCTGATGCTGGTTCGGGGGCTTGCGCCGGCGCTTCTGCTTCTCGGCCGAAGTCATGCCGCGGGCGAAGCCCGACCGGAAGAGCGTCGCCAGCGCCCGCGAGCACGCCCGGATGATCTGCGGCGGGCCCGAGGGCGGGGTGTATTGCGCCGTCGTGACGGTCGCGTTGCCGTCGAGCCGCCCGGCCTCCTGCGTGGCCTTGGAGGAACTTTGCCGCATGCTGGCGCGGGTGGACTGGTTCGACTTCTTCAGCCCGGCGCAGACGCTCGTGGCCTCGGCCACCGCGGCCTCGGCCTTGGCCTGACTGAAGCCGAGCGAGGTGTTGCCCGGGTTCATGTCGTTCTGGATCGTCATGTCCATGAACCGTTCGGCGCCGCTTTTCTCGAACAGGACGTCGAACGAATAGGCGGCGAACTTCAGCGAGCCGGTGATCTTGTGGCTGACCACGCCCGCGCCGAAGCTGTTGGTGGCCGGCTGGTTGCCGTCGACCTTTGCGTATTTCGAGCCGTTCTTCTTGCCGACCTCCTTGCCGCCGATCCAGACCGTGCCGCTGCCGTCCGATGTGTCCGAGGCGGTGCCGGTGATCGGATAGGGCAGGGGGATCGGCCCGGCCGGCGGCGAGGGCGGCGACATGCAGACATCGGGGAAGGCCGCAATGGTCTTGTTCGGGGTGGCCTTGCCAGAGACTTCGCGGCCGTTGGCGAAGACGTTACTCATCCTGCCATTCCCCCACCACGGCGGCGCGCCGCCCGTCATCCTCGCCGGCGGTGAAGATCACCCGCCCCGGCAGCCAGCCCGAGCGGCCGGCCTCCCATGCCCAGCCCATCGCCGCCGGCATCAGCGCCGCGCCGACCTCGCCGATGGTCTCGACCACGTTCCAGTGTTCGACATGCCCGCGCGGCCGGCGCGAGCGGCCCTCGGGCGGGACGCGGTCCAGCCGCATCAGGGCCAGCGCATGTTCCTTGAACTTGAAATGCTCGCCGTTCTGGTCGCTCAGCAGGACGTTGATGTCGTGGAAGGGCATGCCCGCGGTCGCGAGCGCGGCGCGCATCGCGTCGGTCAGGCCCTCTCCGGTCACCGGATTGTCCTTGTCGCCGCCATCCCGGCTCCGCTCGAAGCCGAGGCCCATGCCGGTCAGCACGAGGCCCGGCCGGCGCCCGCGCGCCACGATGAGCGCGGCCGCCGCCTCGCCCGCGATGAAGCCGCTGGAGTTGACAGCCGACAACAGCCGGCCGCGGCGGTTGTAGGCCTCGACGATCGCCTGCCGCAGGAAGCTTTCGGCGCCCGCGACAATGGCGAGGGGCGAGGCGAGATCCGCGGCACGGGCGAAAAGCTGCGGCAGGGCGCAGCGCCCCGCAGGCAGGACGATGCTCCCGGGGGGCAGCGGCGATTCCAGCCGCTCGGCCAGCCCGTCGCGCAGGATGCGCTCCAGCGCCTCGGGCCGGCCGGGGCGGTCGGGCGGGGCGACGGCGAGCAGCACCGGCACCTCGGCCCCCCGCGGGCCGCCGGGAAGCGCGTCAATGGCCGCGCGGCAATCCTCGATCACCGGGGCGAGGAGGGCGGGCAGGAAGCTCGCCCCCTCCCACCATTGATGCGCGTGGACGCGGCAGGCGTTGAGCGGCGCGCCCGCCGTCGAATCCCACAGGTTGGCTTCGGCGGCGCCCGAGACGCCCGCCCGCATCGCCGCGACGCAGGACGGCCCGTCCGGTCCGGTCGCGGCCCAGATCGCATAGCCGGTGACCGTCAGGGCGGGCGAACGGCCGGCGCCGGTCATGGCGGCACCTCCTCGCGCCGGATCGCGATGCCTGCGATCTCGTGCAGGTCGCGCGCGGTCACGAAGCGGCTGCGCCAGGTGATGCAGAACCGGCGGCTCTCGGACAGGATGAGCAGCGTGTCGGGGTTGGCGATCTTGCGCGTGACGGGTCCCGCCTTCCGGCCGAACGTCACGAGGATGCGGTCATGCGGCAGGCGCGAGCGGATGCGTCCCTCGGCGCTGAAGCCCACGAGTTCCACCGGCTCGCCGCCCCTGGGATAGGGGATCTGCTGGTCGGGCGGGGCGGACTGGTGGAAGCGGTCGTCGAAGTCGTCGGGCAGGAACGGCATCCGGTGATCGAGCCACGCCTGGTCGTAGGTGCCGGCGAAGCGGCGGCGGGGCAGCCAGCCGCGACCCAGCGGGCCGAAGGCCATCGGCCGGTGTGGCCCGCTGCGGTCGCTGACGATCTGCCCGGCCTCGGCCGTCACCGGCAGCGCCGCCCCCTCGAGATCGGCGCTGTGGGGATAGTAGCCGAGGCCCACCGGGTTCTCCTCGCAGGTGGCGGCGCGGGTGGGGTCGTCCGGCTCGGGATCGGTGCCGCCCCAGGCCTCGTCATAGCCGATGGGCTGGCGCACGAAGGGCCGCGCGTCCGAGACTCGGTGCGCCAGCCCGTTCTTCAGCCAGATCCGCCGACCGTGAACCGAGATGACCTTGGACCAGCCGCCGACCCGCAGGCCGACCGTCAGGGAGAGCGCCGGCCGCTCGCCCGGCGTCACCGCGGGCCCGTGGCAGAGCACGTCGCAGAACGGCTTGAACGGCGCGAAGTCGTTCTCGAACAGCGGCGCGTCGGTGGCGGGATCGGGGCCGAAGACGTCCGACAGGATCAGCGGCTCCTGCCGCTCGGAGCGCGTGGGGTCGGGGGTCAGATCGAAGGTGCCCTTGATCGCCACGACCACCGTCTCGTGCCCGCTGCGGTCGAGGCCCATGGTGAAGAGCGCGGGGAAGGGGCTCTCGTTCTCGAACTGCACCGCCGCCTCCTACCAGGTCCGGGTGAAGCTGCCGCCCGCTAGCCGGACGGGGCTGCGCCAGTTCGGCAGAGGAGCCTGGGGCCGCCGCATCGCCTGCGTCAGCGCGACTGCGCGGTGGCGCGACTGGAAGCGCAGCCAGGGCTCGGGCGGGCCGGTGAAGGTCCAGGCGGCAAGTCCGAACAGCAGCCGCTCGCCGGTAGGCAGCCGCGCCGCATGGGCGGACAGCCAGTCGCGCACGCGCTCGACGTCCGGCCAGGGTGTGGCGGCCTCGATCAGGGTCTCGCCGGGGTCGCCGTCGATGGCGGCGTTTTCGGGGTCGTAAGGAAAGATCGCGCGCTCCAGCCCGTCATGGGCAACATGAACCCCGGTGATGGTCTCGAAGGCCGAAACGGCCACGCGGGCGTCGAGCGGGTCTTCCATCGCGTCGGCCAGCCACCGCAGGACCTGCGCCGAGCCGAGCGCGCCGAGCGCCACGATCCCCCAGCGGCGGGTCGCGGGCCGGCCGAGAAGCGCACGGGTCGCCTCCTGCGCCGCCGGGGGCTGCAGCGCGAGCGGGAAAAGTTCCGCTGCGCGGCGCGCGGGGCCGGGGGCGGTCGGAAAGGTCGCGGCCTCGGCCAGACGTGCGGCGCGCGCGCCATCGCCCAGCAGCACGGCGGCGATGTCGGCCTCGGTCCCCGCTTCCGCCGCCACGAAATCGCGGCAATCGGCGCGGCCGACCTCTCCGGCAAGCCGGATGGCGCGCGCCCGCACCTGAGGGTCGCGGTCCTCCAGCCCCGGCTGCAGGTGCCGGCGGGGATCGACGCGGTGGCGGCCGCAGATGTCGAAGGCGATCCAGCGCAGCACCGGCTCGCGGCTCGCGATCCAGCGGGGCATGACGGTTCCCAGAAGATCCGCGCCGCACCAGGCGGCGGCATGACCCATCGGGCGCCAGTCGGTCGCGGCGGCAAGCGCCGCCTCGACGCCGGCCGGTCGCTGCTGGCGCAGCGCCACATGCAGCAGCACCGCCGCCGCCGGGCCGCTCGGGTCGTCCTGCGCGAGGGTGCCGGCGGTCTCGCAACCCGCCTCATGCGCAAGGACCAGTGCATCGAGATGGCCCTGCAGCCGCTGCTCGAGATCGTAGATGTCGATCAGCCGGTGGTTCGGCGTCTCGAGCGCGAGGTCGCGCTGGGTCAGAAGGAAGGCCGCATCCTCGGCGTGGATGCGCAGGATGTCGGTTCCGTGCCGTCTGATCCAGTCAGCCCCCACGACAGGAACCCTCCATCACCACACCCCCGCCGGAACTTCGGGCGGACCTGCCGGGGAGGCGGATACCGATGCCTGCGCGTCCCGGACGGTCGGGCTCTGCCGGACGATCGTGCTGTCGCACAGCCCGGCAATTGCTGCGGCCGCGGCTTCGGCGCCGTTCGCGGCCCGCAGCGCCTCCGTCAGCGGCCGGCCGTTCTCGCGCATCGCCGCACGCCGGTCGGGATCGAGCATGAGGCGCAGCGCGGCCTCGAGCCGGAACGGTTCCGTGCTGCGGACCAGAAGCCCCGCGCCCGCCTCGGCGGCGAAGCGCGCGCGCAGGATCTGCCGGTCCTGCTCGGCATGTTCGTTGGGGGTCCAGATCGTCGGCAACCCCCGTTCCAGATGCTCCACGAAGCTGTTGTAGCCCGCCGCGGCGATGGCGAAGTCGAAGGCGTCGAGCGAGCGGGCGAAGGGATAGCCGGCAAGGCTTGCCACGCCCCCTGGCAGGTCGAGCCGGTCCCGGGAGATCATCCATGTCGCGAGGCAGACGCCGATGCCCGGTCGATGCACCAGCAGGTCCAGCGCGCGGCGCACGATGCCGCCCATGTCGAAGTTGTTCCCCGACCCCGCGGCGATCAGGACGTTCACATCCGCCGGATCGAGGCCGAGATCCGCGCAGGCCGCCGACCTCTCCGCGATTTCCGCGGGGTCGAGCAGGCGAACCGGCGCCACGTCCCGAACCTCGGCGCGGCGGTCGGCGGTCGGGCCGTCGTCGAGCGCAGCGGCCGGGTCGCCGGGTTCGAGGATCAGGTCGAAGGCGCGGCCGCGCTCCAGCGCGTCCATGTCGCGGTTCGGGCCCCAGAGACCGCGGCGGATCCAGATCCGCGCGATCCCGGGTCGCCGGTCCAACGCGTCCAGCAGGCCCACGAAGGGCACGTTGCCGTCGAAGACCAGCGCCGAGGGGCGCCAAAAGGCAAGGATCGACTCCAGCGCCTCGCAAAGATGGGCGTTCCAGTGCGCCCGGTTCTGCCCAGAGGCCGCGTGATAGGGCAGATGCTCGGCCGGAAACCCCAAGGAGCGCGCCACGTCGACCGCCTGCGAATGGCTGAGGAACACCGGCCGAAGACGCTCGGGCAGCCGGCGGGCGATGGCCAGTTGCCGCGTGAGGTGTCCCATGCCGACGCCGTTGGTGGAATGGAAGAGCACGCGGCTTGGCGGTGTCGCATGGACGGCGGGGGCGAAGCTGTCCCGCCGCGGCGGTCCGATCATGCCCTGCACCCGGGCCACGAAGGTCCCGGATGCGAAGGGGCCGGCCAGCAGGTCGCGGCCGGCCTCGGCCAGCTCGGCCTGCAGCCCACGGTCCGCGTCGAGGTCCAGCGCCCGGCGGGGCAGGTCGTGCAGGCGGCCGTAGAGCGCGGCGGCGCCAAAGACGGGGCGGTATTCCGGCGGAAGGCAGGGCACCACGCCGGCCCGAAGCGCCAGCAGGGCCTCGACCGGGCAGGGATCGTCGGCGGCCTCGTCGGGATTGGCCAGCAGGTCCACCTGCGCGAGGAGCCCCGCCATGTCGACCCGGTCCTCGGGCCAGACCTCCAGCGGGGCGGGCCGGGGCCAGTCGGGGATCGAGCTGCCGCGCAGGCGCCAGAGCAGCAGCCGGGGCGGCGTCTCGGGCAGGCCGGTGTCGAGCAGCGTCGGCCGCGCGGCCGAGATCCGGGCGCTGCCGATCGCGGGCCGGCTGCGGCCCGCGGCACGGGGATGAACGGGAAGGTCTGGGGCGACGGAGGGCCAGTCCTCTTCCGTCAGTTGCCAGTCCGGGGCCGCATGGACCAGCGCCTCGCGCGCGATGGCCGTTGTCGGTGCCCAGAGCGGCGTGCCGCCGAGGACCACGGCCGCCGCCGCCTCCATCCGGTCGAGGCTGAGGCGGGGACCGACCAGCGCGGCCGGACGCTCCACCGTCACGAGGCGATGGCGCGAGCGGATCCGGCCCTCCGCCATGGGGCGCGCCGCGAACAGCCGCGCGTCGAAGGCCAGCGCAAGCGTGCAGTCCACATTTGCCCGTGCAGACAGCCGCACGGCATGGCCGGACTCGAACAGCGCGGCATGGCCGGGGTCGAGGCGCCACGGCTCGGCCCGGATCGCCTCGGGTGCCACCGGCAGCACGCCGATCCGGTAGCCGGCCCGCGCCAGCGCGGCGATGGCCGCGGCATGTGCGGGGGCCGCGACGTCCCCCACCCGGACATCGGCCAGAACGCAGAGATCCAGCCGGACCGCCGCCACGTCACGCCGGCCGGCAGGTCAGGCCGGAGCGCGAGGTGCCGCTGCCGCCCGGCTCGAATGTGATGATCTCGACCTCTCCCGTCCGGCGGGAGCCGGGCGGCTGCGTCAGGATGCTGACCGCATAGACGCCCCTGCGCCCCGACGCGGCGAGCGTGCCGTCCGCCCCGGGCGTGAGCTGCAGGTAGGCGTCGAGCTCGATGCGCTGGCTGGTGCCGTCCGCCAGCTGGCGCCGGGCGGGAAGCGCCGCGTATCCCCCGGCGCCGGATCGGCAGAGCACGGCGGGCGTGACCGGTCCGCTGTAGCGCAGCACCTGCGTCTGTCCGGCGCTGGCGAAGGGGACGAACCCCAGCGCCTTCAGCCGCGCCACCTCGTCCGCGGCCGGAACCGGAGCCTCGCGCATGTCGGCGCAGGAGACGAGGACGAGCAGCGTGGCCACCAGCGGAAGGAGGGGGCGGGGCATGGCGGTCTCCTATTGCATGGCCGAGAGTTCGGCCAGGGTGTCGAGGGTGACGCTGGCGCGGGGCGGCAGGCCGCGGCGGGTGAAGGCGGCGTCAAGGGCCGATCGCGTTGCCGGCCCCATCCGGCCGTCCGGCGGACCCACGTCCGCCCCGAGCCGGTTCAGCAGCAGTTGCGCCGCCCGCACGTGGTCCTCCTGCGGATGCGGTGCTGCGGCGCGCCGGGCGGCCTCGGCCAGAGTCGGATCCTCGGCCGCCCGGGCCAGCGCCGTCGCATACCAGACCAGCGCCTCGGCCGCGTCGCGCGGCACGCCCGTGCCCGCCTCGTGCAGCCGGCCGAGGTCGAGGGCCGCCCGCGGCACGCCGCCCTCGGCCGCAACCCGGAACCAGCGGGCCGCCGCCGCGAAATCCGGCGCGGCCCCGTCGTCGGACGCATAGGCGCGCCCGGCATCGCGGGCGGCCCAAGGGCTGGTCGCCGCATCCGCCGCGTAGAGATCCCGCGCCCGGGCAAGGTCCTTCGGTACGCCGCGGCCGCTTTCATAAAGCCGGCCAAGCTCGCGCGCGGCGCCCGGCACCTTCTCGGCCCTCGCCCGTTCCAGCAGGGCGGCGGCGCGGGCGGGATCGTCGTGCAGCGGGTGGCCTGCGGCCATCAGGCGGCCAAGGCGGAAGTAGCCCTCGCCGTCGCCTTCCCGCGCGGCGCGGGTGTAGAGGCGCGCGGCGGCCTCGATGTCCTGCGCCGTGCCCTGGCCTTCCTCATACATCAGGCCCAGCCGGGTCAGCGCATTCGGCACGCCGCGCCCGGCCGCGGTCTCGAACCAGAAGCGGGCCTCGTCATAGTCGCGCGGGATGCCGTCGCCGGTCTGATACATCCGGGCAAGGCGGGTCTGCGCGGTCAGCTCGCCGCTTTTCGCGGCGGCCGTGTACCAGCGCACCGCCTCGGCCGGGTCGCGGGGGATGCCGAGACCCTTCTGGTGGAACTCGGCGATGTTGGCCATCGCCCAGTCGTTGCCGCGCGCCGCGCCCTGCCGGTAGTAGTCGAGCGCGCGGGCATGATCCTGCGGCACGCCGACCCCTGCGCGCCAGATCCAGGCCAGCGCGGTGAAGGCCGCGGTCTCGCCCTTGGCCGCCGCCTCCTCGAACAGCGCCCTGGCGCGGGCCGGGTCGCGCGGCACCGCCTGCGCGTCGAGATACATCTGCCCGAGGTAGACCATCGCCGAGACATGGCCCGCGTCCACCGCCTTTTGCTGCCAGTGCAGCGCCTCGTCGTAACGACCGGCGGCGCGGTAGCTGCGGGCAAGCTGTGCCCAGAAGCGGACGATCTCGGGGTGCTTCTCCACCGCGATCTCGCAGACCGCGATGGCCGCGTCGAAGTTGCGGTCGAGGATGAACTGCCGCGTGCCTGCGGTGACCCGCTGGCTGTCGTAGGGGTTCCCGGCGAGCATGTCGCAGGCATCGACATAGACCTCGACCTCGGCCGCGAGCGGCTCGGTCGTGCCGCCGTCCAGCAGCGTCTCGGCGCGGAAGCCGTCCGTTCCGCCGTTCGAGCCGACCGCCGGGAGGTAGTCGAACCGCTCGCCCTCGGCCATCCATCGCACCGATCCCGCCGAAAGCCCGGTGCCGCCCGCGCTGAGTTCGCCGAGCCTCGGCGCCTCGCCCACATGCACCCACGCCCCCTGCCGCGGCGCAACCTCGAGCGGTGCGCTTCCCGTCCCGATCGGCAGGGCGGGAACGGGACGATCAAGGCTCGCCGCAATCTCCTCGCGGGCCGAGGCGGGCGCGAGGACAAGGCCGCGCGTCGCGGGCAGCGAGGTGTCCGAGACGACGATCGCCTCCGGGTCGCCGCCAAGCTCGCGGATGCGGGCGCGGGCGTCGTCGACGAAGGCGCCGTCGGGCATGGTGCGGACATAGGCGGTGAAGGCGTCGAGCCGGTTCGCCTCGCGGATCGCGCGCCAGAAGGTGCGGTCCACCACGCGCCGGGGCGGCAGCCCGCCCAGCGTGTCGGAGTCGGTCGTCATGCCGGTCGTGGTCTGCCGCAGGTCGCCTTGCGGTGGGCGGAAGTAGAAGCGGCTTTCCAGCGTGCTCGTCGTCCAGGCGATCTGCTCGCCGGCGGTCGCCTCGCGCACCATGCCGCGCACCCGGCGGAAGAGGTCCACGATCTCGAGCCCCGGCTCATCGATGTTGCGGGCAAGGGCGTCGGTATAGGGGCTGTGCCGGCCCGAGCCGTCGAAGGCCACCGCCCCCGGCGCCGTCGCGAAGCTGATCAGCGCCTCGGCCCCGCCCGCGGTCATCTCGGCCAGCCCGCCGCTGCTGGCCTGCGACAGGTCGGCAAGCCCGCGGGAGACCTGCTCGCGCGTGCCGCCGATCGAGATCGCACGCGTCTCGATAACCCGGCTCGCCTCGGCGGTGATCGATGTGAAGGGGTTGTTCCGGCAGGCGTCGAGCAGCACGAGGTTGAGCCGCGCGCCCGATTGCGCCATCACGTCCACGAAGATCTGCGCATCGACGGACTGCAGCTTCAGCTCCTCGACCGAGGAGGGCGCGACGGAGACGGGAAGCAGGTAGTTGCGCCCGCCGATCTGCACGCCGTGGCCGGCGTAGTAGAACAGCGCCTCGCTGCCGGGGCGCAGGCGGCTGCGGAAGGTGGCGAGATCGGCGAGCATGGTCTCGCGGTCGGCGTCGATGGTCTCGATCACCTCGAAGCCGGCCTGCCAGAGCTTCTCGGCGATCAGTTCCGCGTCGCGCGCCGGGTTGGGAAGGGCGGGCACGCTGGAATAGGCCGAGTTGCCGATCACCATCGCCACGCGCGGCGCGGTGCCCGACAGCAGCGGCGCCTCCTGCGCGAAGGCCGGCACGCCTGCGAACAGCGCCAGCAGGATCGCCCGTCCCGCCATGCACCGGTGAAGGGCGCGGGACATGATCCTTGTCCTAGTAGAGCGCGGCCGAGGCAGCGCCCGCCGGGCGGCCCGGCGGCACTCCGGGTCCGCGCGCCGTGCGTCCGTAGCCGGCAATGATCTGCTCGCGCGAAAGGCCGGGATTCTCGCGCAGCAGCCGGAACTCGACCAGCGCAAGGAAGGCGGCCTTGGCCAGAGGCCCGGTGGGGTACTGGCGAAGATAGTTGCGTGCGGCGGTTTCGCTGGCGAAGGCGCGGGTATCCTGCGTCTGGGCCTCGGCCCCGCCAAAAGTCGCGCCCATGACGCCGACGAACGTCAGAACCCGGCCCAGCATCCACTTGGCCATGATCAATTCCTTCGAGAAACGCGGGTTGCGGAAAGCCGCCTAAACCTCAAGTAGAAGCCAGAAGCCGATTCCGGTCAAGAAAGATGAATCGGGTTTTTACCTATTGCGGGATTGCAGAATTTTGTCGCTGGATCTCCCCGAGTCGTGGGAGGCTTCCGGCATGTTCCGGTATCCGCCTGACCGTCCCTGTCCGCTGACTTGGTTCCCCGACTACAGCGGGACGAACCCGTATCAGAGCCTGCTTTACGGCGCGCTTGGCCCGACCTTCGATCCGCAGCCGGGCACCATCGAGGATGCGCTGGCCCGGCCCGCGCGCGGGCTCTTCCATCTGCACTGGGAGCATGCGGTCTTCGCCACGCCGGGCGGCTCGGCCGAGGCGTTCCTGGATGCCCTTCTGGCCTTCCGCGCGCGGGGAGGCCGGATCGTCTGGACGCTGCACAACCTCGAGCCGCGGAACGAGGCGCTGGCCCCCGCGATCGCGGACCTGCGCTCCGGTCTGGTCGAACTGGCGGATGCGATCCATCTTCACTCGCTGCCCGCGCTGGCCGCCGCGCGCCGGGTGCTGGCCCTGCCGCCCGGGAAGGTGCGCATCATCCCCCATGCGTCCTATGATGGTGCCTATCCGGTCCTGCACCGCGACCCGGCGCGCGAGGCGCTGGGGCTGGCGGAGGCGCGGATGGTGCTGCTGCTGCCGGGGCGGCTCGCGGCCTACAAGCAGCCCGGGGCGCTGGCGGCGGCCTTCCGCAGCGTCGCCGGCCCGCGGGACCGGCTGCTGCTGGCGGGCGAGGCCGTGCCGGGCGCGGTGCCTGCGGACCCGGGCGACGGGCGCATCCTTGTCCTTCCGGGCTTCGCGCCGCCCGAGGTCGTCTCGCGCTGCCATGCCGCCGCGGATCTGGTGGCGCTGCCCTATGACCGGTCGCTGACCTCGGGCTCGGCCGTGCTGGCGGCGACGCTGGGGCGCGGGGTGGTCGGCCCCGACCTGCCGGGGTTGCGGGACGTGGTGGAGCCGCCGCGCACCGGCCTTCTCTACGATCCGGCCGAGGAGGGGGGGCTGGCGCGCTCGATAGCCACCGCGCTGGGGGAGGGGGCGGAGGTCTGGGCACGGCGCGGTGAAGCGGCACGCGCCCTTGCCGCGGCGCGCGACCTGCGGTTCGTTGCGGCGGCATGGCGCGACCTGTTCGGTTCGCTGCTTGCCACGGCGGGGCCGCCGCGGGTCGGGGCCGCGCCATGACCTCCGGCCGCCCGATCCCCGATGCGCGCAGGCCGGTTGCCGACGAGGATGCATGGCCCTTCAACCTCGACAGCCCGGTGATTGCCGGCGCGCTTCGGCCCGGCCGGCCGCTTGCCCTGATGCTGGTCGACCTGACCGGGCTCGACTGGCCCGAGGTCGAGCCGCTGCTGCCGGTGGCGCGCGAGGTCGCGCAGGAACAGGGGATGGTCCCCGTCCTTGTCGTGGACATGCTGCGCTTCGGCGGGCTTCGCACGGCGGGCTTCGCCTATGACGTGCTGCCCAACGCCGCGGCCAACGCGCCCTTCGCGCCGGACGACGACTGGGCGAGCTACCTCGCGCACCGCCGAACGCTGCTCGTGGCGAAGTGGCAGCCGGCGGCCATCGTCCACCTTGGCCGCCACGCGGAGTGGCCGTCATGATCGACCTCGCCGCCTCGGACGTGGTTTTCCTCAGTTTCGACGAGCCGAATGCCGAGGCGCATTTCGCGGCCCTCTCCGCGGCGCTGCCCCGCGCGCTGCGCGTCCATGGCGTGCAGGGCTTCGACGCCGCCCATCGCCGCGCGGGCGAGATCGCCGCCTCGCCGCATGT
The DNA here is from genome assembly GCF_002407205.1 of Rhodobacter sp. CZR27. Taxonomy (NCBI): domain Bacteria; kingdom Pseudomonadati; phylum Pseudomonadota; class Alphaproteobacteria; order Rhodobacterales; genus Rhodobacter; species Rhodobacter sp. CZR27. The sequence continues at coordinate 712,019 of NZ_CP023549.1, forward strand.
GGTCACCGTGGATGCCGACAACCTGCTGACCGAGCCCGCCTTCCTCGACGGGCGCTTCGACGTCGCGCCGCGGGATCGTGGCTCGGTCTTTTCGTTCAGCGCCCGCAATGCGCTGAACGCGCTGGAATACGGCAACGGCGGCGTGAAGATCTGGCCGCGCGAGACGCTGCGGACGCTGCGCACCCACGAACACGCGCGGCGACCCGAGGCCTCGGTCGATTTCTGCTGGGTGGTGTCCTATTATCAGGTCAACCGCGTGCTCTCGGAGGTCCATGTCACCGCGACGCCGTTCCAGGCGTTCCGGGCCGGCTTCCGCGAGGGGGTGAAGTTCAATCTTGCCGGAGGCGTGCTGGCCCATGACGCCTTCCCCGACCTGCCGCGCGCCGAGGCACTGCTGCGCCACATCGGGGCGGGCAACCACGAACGGCTCCGGGTCTGGTGCTCGGTCGGGGCGGATGTGGAAAATGGCGACTGGGCGATGTTCGGCGCGCGCCTCGGCTGCACGATGACCGCGCTCGAGGGGTTCGACCATCGCCGGATCGCCGATTACGACTGGTTCCGGCGGTTCTGGGCCGACGAGATCCTGCCGCGCTGGGGGGTGGGTGATGAAAGGCGGGCAACCTTTCTGGCTCTGGGCCAGCGGTTGCGCGCGGACCTCGGGCTTGAGATCGCCGACCTCGACGCCGAGGCCTCGCGTTTCTTCAAGTCGGCCTATCGCGGCCGGCGAGCGCCGGGACCGATGGCCGTGGCCTGAGTCTCAGCTGAGCGCCTGGAACTCCACCCGCCGGTTCTCGCCGCTGCGCGGGTTCGCGCTGTCGGACAGGAACCGCTCGCCCATGCCCACCGCGCGCAGCCGGGCGGGGGCGATGCCGCAATCGGTGACGAGGTAGCGTTGCACCTCCTCGGCCCGCAGGCGCGAGAGGTTCTCGTTGTAGGCATCCGTGCCGGCCGCATCGGTGTGGCCGACGATCTGGAACAGCCCGATGTCGCTGGATGTCATCACCCGGCAGAGCTGCGCGAGAAGCGGCTTCTGGTCCGGGCCGAGCGTGGCCGAGTCGAAGTCGAACCGGATGCGCACATTCACCTGAAGCTCGGGATCGAACAGGCCGAAGGTGCCAGGGACTGCCGCAACCTGCGTGGCCTCTTCCGTGGTCGGGGGAGGTGCGGCCGGTTGCTGCGCGCCGGTCAGGATCCGGTCCGGCGCCGTGGGTTCGGCCAGACCCGGCCGCTGGCCAGTCACCGGCAACCCGTCCTCTGCACCGGGCAGCGCGGGCGCGACGGTAGCAAGGTCGGGCACGGCAAGCGCGGCAGGCGCCGCCCCCGGTGCCGCAGGCGGTGCGCCGGCGCCGTCCAGCGTCACGAGCTTCAGCCCGCGCGTGGCGCCCTGGCCGCCCTCGGCCGCCGCGCGGAACGTGTCCCTCTGGCGCTGGAACAGCGCGAGCAGATCCTGGTCCGACAGCGTCTGCGCCGGGACCGCGGGCGCCGAGAGCGTGCAGCAGAGAAGGGCGGGAAGGATCGGCAGGCGCATCGGGAAACCCCGCAAAAAGGGCATCATGAAAAGAATGATTCAGGTTATCATGTTTGCGCATTCGTTTCACCCTTTTGGACAGGCGCCATGTTCGAGCCGGAAGCGCCGCCGCCGGCCCGCATGGTCCGCGGGGGAGCCGCCTCATGACCGGGCCGATCACCGCCGTTCCCTTGCCCCTGCCGCGCGTGACGGGAAGCGGGCTGACCCATCGGGGCCGCCGCCGCGAGCGCAACGAGGATGCGATCCTGACCGACCCGACCGGCCGCGTCTGGGCAGTGGCGGACGGCATGGGCGGCTATGGTCACGGCGACGTGGCCGCCGATATCGTCATCGACCATCTGGAGACGCTTCCGGACGGGGCGCTGGTGCCGGCCGCGCTGGCGGCGCGGATCGAGGCCGCCCATTCCGGCATCCTCGCCCATGCGCGGCGGCGCGGCATCCTGCGCATGGGCGCGACAGTCGTGGCGCTGGCGGTGGAGCGCGGGACGGCTCACGTCGCCTGGGTCGGCGACAGCCGGGCCTATCTGCTGCGCGAGGGCCGTCTGCGGCCGCTGACCCGCGACCACAGCGTGGTTCAGGCGCTGATCGACAGCGGCGCGCTGTCGGTGGCGCAGGTCGGCAGCCATCCCGACGCCCATGTCGTGACCCGTGCAGTGGGGGTCGGCGACGCGGTCGAGGTGGATACCGTCTCGACCCGGCTTGTCGCGGGCGACCGGCTGCTCCTCTGCTCGGACGGGTTGACCTGCTGCGTCGATGAACCCGCGATCAAGGACCATTTGCGCGCGGCCCCCTCCCCGGACGATGCCTGCCTTGCGCTGGTGCGCGCCGCGCTCGACGCGGGGGCGCCGGACAATGTCTCGGTCATCGTCGTCGAGATCGGCGGGGCGTGAACGATGGACCCGCGCAGCCTCGTCGCCCCGATCATCGTCGCGATAGGTGTCATTCTGGCGGCGATGGCCTTCGCGGTGGTGACGACGCTGCTCGATACGGCGGACGGCGGCACCGAATTGCGCCTGAGCCGGCTGGAACGGCAACTGGCCGAGGCCGTTCAGGCGCGCGAGGATCTGGCCGGCGATCTGGCGACGCTGCGCGCCGACCTCGGGCGGCTGCGGGACGAGGCGAGCCTGCTTGCGAATCGCGCTCCGGTTACCGCGCCTGCCGTCACCCCGGTCGCGCTGCCCCTGGACGAGGATTTCGAGAACGCGCCGACCGAGGCCCTGACCGAGGAGATGAAGCTGGCCCGTACCCGCTTCAACAAGGGCATCACCCAGCCGCGCAACCGCGTGATGCTGGAACTGCTCGGGTCGCCCCGCGCGAGCTATGGCACCGATTGCCAGCCGGTGACGAACCCCGCGCTGAAGGGCCTGATCGAGCAGCGGCAGGTCGGGCCGATCACCGTCAGCATGATCCGCCCGGCGCTCGACAGCCTCGCCCGCGTGCTCGACCGGCTGAAGGAGACCGATCCGGATATCCACGCCAAGGTCGGCACCGCCGGCGCGCTCTGCGCGCGCTTCATCCGCGGCTCCACGACCTCGATCTCGAACCATTCGTGGGGCACGGCGATCGACCTGACGCTGGAAGGTGTGCTCGATCCCTTCGCCAATGGCGGCACGCAGGCAGGCCTGCTGTTCCTGGCCGAGTATTTCAACGAGGAGGGCTGGTTCTGGGGCGCGACCTACGGGCGCGAGGATTCGATGCATTTCGAGGTCGGCGAGGAGACGCTCCGCCGCTGGCGTGCGGAAGGGAGGATCTGAGCCGTGCCGGGCGATCTGTGGCGCAGCGATGCCGATGCCGACGCGCTGGAGCGGGCCGCCGCCCCGGTGCTGGCCTTCGCGGCGGCCCTCGACCGGGCGCGGGGCGAGCGGGCGCCGGCCCTGGCGGAACGAGCGGGGCAGATGCTCGGCCGGTTCGCCGCCGAGGCGGCGCGGCTCGGGGCGCGGGCCGCGGCCGTGCCGCCCGCGCGCCTTGCGCTCGCGCTGCTGGTGGACCAGCGGGCGCGCGAGAACCGCCGGCTCGACATCGGCGAGTGGTCGGCGGCGGCGCAGCGTCACCTGTTCGACGGCCGGGCCGTCTCGGTCCAGACGGTGCAGGACTTCGCCCGGCGCGCCGCCGAGGCGGGCCCCGAGTTCGACGCTGCGCGGCGGTTTCTCGAGCGCCGGCTGTCGGAACTGGAGAGTGGCCGGACGGCGGTTCGTCCTCCCGCCACCGCCAGCTGGACGGGGATGATCGTCGTTCTCATCGCGGCCTTCGGCCTCGCCGTCGGGGGCTGGGCGCTGCACGTGGAGCGGACCTTCCATCGCCAGCTCTGGCAAGCCTTCGAGCGTCAGGCGGCGGCGCTGGCCGCTCAGCCGCTCGGCCGCAGGCTGGACGGGCTGGCCGAGGCGGCCGCGGCCGTTGCGGTGCAGGCGGATCGCGCCCCGCTGCATCTGGGGGCGGCCCTCCTCGGCTTCGACGCCGCGCAGCGGGCAGAGGCCGCCTATCGCCGCGCCGTTCAAAAGGATCTGCCGCCGGCCCTCGCCCGGGCCATCGACACGGCCATCGCCTCGGAAGCCGGGCCGGCCGAATCCTACGACACGGTGCGCGCCTGGGCCATGCTCAGCGGGGCAGCCGGGTTTTCGCCGGCGTGGCTGGCCGGCTGGGCCGAGCGGCGCGCCGGAGCGGACGTCTCGCTGGCCGGTCTGGCGCGCCATGCGATCGTGCTTCTGCCGCCCGCGGACGACCTGCCCGCGCCGGATCCCGAGCTTCTGGCGCAGGCGCGGGGCTTCGCCGCCACCGCACCCGAGGACGAGCGGGCCTGGCTTGAACTCGAACGGTCCGAGGGCGCGGCGGCCTTGCCTCCCTGGCGGGCGGATCGGGCGGTGCCGGGGCTGGCCGCGGTGGTGCTCCGGCGGTCGGGCACCCCGCTTGCCGCACCGATGCCCGGGCTTTTCACTCCGGCTGGCTGGAACCATGCGCGGGACCGCGGGGCGGGCCTTGCGGTGCAGCGGGCGCGGGACGAGGCGGCGCGCCTTTTCGGCCCGGACCTGCCCCGGCAGAACGACGCCGCCGACCGCGTGCTTGACCTTCTGCAGCGCGAGACGCTGGCCCGCTGGTCCGATTTCCTTGCCGATCTGCGCGTCGTGCCGTTCCGCAATCCCGAGACCGCAGTTCTCGTCTCGGGCACGCTTGCGCGCCCCGGGTCGCCCCTGACGCTGCTGCTGCGCGAGGTCTGGCGCCAGGCGGGCGGCGAGGACAGGACGCGGCCGCATCCCCTGCAGCTACAGATCGCCGCCACCTTCGGGCCGATGCAGCGCTATGTCGAGCAGGGCGGGATGGCACAGATCGGCGCGCTCTTCGCCGGGCTGAATGTGGCGCTCGGCAGTCTCGACCGCGACTCCGACACCGGCCTGCAGCGCCTGATGCGCGCCGAGGAGCGCGCGCGCTCGATCACCACGCTGCGGCAGGCGCCGCCCGTGGTGACCGGCATCGTCGAGGATCTTCTGGCGCAGGCCGGCGCCGCGCAGGGCAGCGAGCTGACCAACCCGCTTACACGCGGCTGGCAGGCCGAGGCGCTGCCCGCCTGCCGCGCGGCGGTCGAGGGCCGCTATCCGTTCGCGGCGGAAGGCGCGGACGCGGATACGGGCGCGGTGGCCGCCTTCTTCGGGCCGGGCGGCGCGCTGGAGCGGTTCCTCGGCCGGGCTGCGCCATCGCTCGACCGGACGGCGAGCCCCTGGCGCTGGAAGACCGAGGCGCGATTCAGCGGCCTTTCGCCCGAGACCGCGGCCTTTCTGGAGCGGGCGGCGGCGCTGGCCGGCGCCCTTCCGGCGGAGGCGCCCTTTACCCTGACGGCTCTGGCCGAGAAGGGCTCGGCCACCTTCGCGCTGGGTGGGCAGGGCGGGCCGGTCACGACGGCCAGCGACAGCCTTCGGTTGCGCTGGCCGGGGCCGGAACCCGCCCGCGGCGCCGGGATCGCCCTTCGCGCGGCAGAGGGCGAGGCGCGACTGGCAGAGGCCGGGCCCTGGGGCCTGCTGCGCCTGCTGGAGCCCTATCGCCTGCGCGAGCGCGACGGCGGGCGGCGCTTTCTCATCGACCTGCGCGCGGGCGGTGCGCGGGTGTTCCTCGAGGCGGCCTTTGACAGCTCCGCGAACCCGCTCGCCGCGCGACGACTGGCGCGCGGCCTTTCCTGCCCGCAAGTGTTGTGACCGGCGCCCGGCGCGCCCAAGGGAGAACGGCGATGACCGACGGACGCGAAATCTCGGTGTCGATCCCGGCCGCGGCCGAGCCGGTGCATTTCTCGGCGCTCGACGGCGAGGACGCGATCGGCCGCCCGTTCCGCTACAGCCTGCTGATCGCGAGCAGGTCGCTCGACCTGAAGGCCGGCGACATCCTCGGAACAGGGGTTGCGGTGACCGTCGCCGGCGAGACCCCGCGCCACTTCCACGGGCTTGTCACCGGCTTTGCGCTGGACGAGATCCGCGACGACCATGCCCATTACCGCCTGACGGTGGAGCCGGTGCTGGCGCTCCTTGGCCTGCGTCGCGACAACCGGATCTTTCAGGGCCGCAGCGTCCTCGAGATCGTCGAGGAGGTGTTTCGCCCGCTCCCGGGCCTGAAATGGGAAAAGCGGCTGCAAGCCAGCTACCCGCCGCGTGACTATTGCGTGCAGTATGGCGAAAGCGACCTCGACTTCATCCAGCGCCTGCTGGAGCATGAGGGGATCGGCTATTTCTTTGAACACGACGAGGACGCGCACCGCCTCGTGCTGTTCGACGCCAATGCCGCGCTGAAGCCTGCGCCGGGCGCCGATACGCTCCCCTACGAGCCCGACAGCCGGATCAGCTTCCGCGAGGGCGATTTCATCACCGGCTGGCTGCCGCGGACCGTGATCCGCGAGGGCTGCTTCACGCAGTCGGACTATGACTTCCTCAAGCCCTCCTCGGACCTGATGGCGCGTTCGGAGTCCGCGATGGACCACGCCGAAAGCCGCAGCGAAAGCTACCGCTATCCCGGCGACTATACCGAGCTTGCGCGTGGCGACCGGCTGGCGGCGATCCGGCTCGAGGAGCTGCAGGCCGCCCATGTCCGCATCGAAGGCAAGGGGACGGCACGGCCGCTCTGGCCCGGCCGCACCTTCCGGCTGGAGCTTTTCCCGCGCGAGGCCGAGAACGACGCCTATCTGGTGACTGCCTGCCGCTACCGGATGTGGGACGACCAGTATCGCTCGGGCCAGTCGCGCGCCGATGCGGGCTATGAGGTCGAGTTCACCGCAGCGCCCCTTTCCCTGCCGTTCCGGCCCGAGCGGCGCACGCCGCGTCCGCTGATGAAGGGGCCGCAGACGGCGAAGGTGGTGGGGCCGGCGGGTGCCGAGATCTTCACCGACGAGCACGCCCGCGTGAAGGTGCATTTCTTCTGGGACCGGCTCGACGGGCAGGACGAGAACTCGTCCTGCTTCGTGCGCGTCAGCCAGACATGGGCCGGGGCGGGCTGGGGCTTCATCCAGATCCCGCGCATCGGGCAGGAGGTAATCGTCGACTTCATCGAGGGCGACCCCGACCGGCCGATCATCACCGGCCGCGTCTACAACGCCGAGCAGATGCCGCCCTACGGTCTGCCCGGCAGCGCCACGCAATCGGGCTGGAAGTCGAATTCCTCGCCCGGCGGCGGCGGCTGGAACGAACTGCGCTTCGAGGACAAGGCCGGCTCGGAGGAGGTTTATTTCCAGGCCCAGAAGGACCACAACGAGCTGATCAAGAACAACGAGGGCCGCACCATCGGCAACGACTTCGCCGAGGACGTGGGTCACGACGCGACGCAGTCGGTGGGCAATGACCGGACGGAAAGCGTGGGGAACGACAAGGCCACGAGTGTCGGCCGCAACCGGACGGTCTCCATCGGGGTGGACGACACCGAGACGGTCGGCTCGAACCGCTCGCTGTCGGTCGGGTCGAACGAGACGATCTCGATCGGCAGGAACTCATCGGAGACCATCGGGATGAACCACACCCAGACCGTGGCGCTTGTCCAGACGGTGACCGTGGGCGCCGCGCGCGTGGATTCGGTCGGCGCGGCCGAGACGCGCACCGTGGGCGCGGTGCAGTCCAACACCATTGGCGCCAGCCGCAGCGTCTCGGTCGGGGCGGGGCAGACCCATTCCATCGGCGCAAGCGACGGCTGGACGATCGCGGCTGCGCAGACGGTCTCGATCGGCACCGACCAGTCCGTGTCGATCGGGGCGAAGCAGACGATCAGCACCGGCGCCGACCAGACGACCAGCGTGGGCGGCGGGCGCAGCCTGAGCGTCGCCAAGGACGACATGCAGAAGGCCGATGGCGCGATGGGCATCAGCGTCGGCAAGACCTATGTGCTCGACGTGAAGGACGAGGTGACGATCAAGTGCGGCTCGGCGCAGGTCACGCTGAAGAAGGACGGGACCATCGTGCTGAAGGGCAAGGACATCACGCTGGACGCCTCGGGCAAGATCAACCTGAAGGCCGGCGGCGAGATCACTGCGAAAGGCTCGAAGGTCAACATGAACTGACGCGATGCCGAGGGGGCTGCGTGGTCATCCGGACCCGAGAAGGCGATCCAGCGCCGCCTCCGGCGCGGCCGGGTCGCAGACGAGGGCGGGCGAGCCGGCGATCCAGAGCTGCAGGGCGGGGCTCTCGGGCGCTGGGGTCATGTCGGGCAGCGGCAGGTCCTCCAGTGCGCGGGCGAGATCGTCCGGTGCAAGCGCGGAGGTCACGATTGCCGCCGCCGCCGCGCACCAGGGATCGAGGGCGGGGGCTGAGGGCATCCTTTCGCCGACCAGCGCCAGCGTCAGGGGGAAGCGGCGGCCGACGCGATCCTGCGAGGGCAGGATCACCCCTCCTGCCATGCGCCCGCCCGAGCTGAGGCGGAAGCGCAGCCCGCCCTGCGGTGCCCCGTTGCCAAGGCGCTGCGCAAGGTGGCGCGTGACCCATGCGTCCCAGGCACGACAGAAGGGCGCGGGCAGGCCGCGGGCCACGAAATCCCCGGCTGCGGGCAGCTTGCCGAAGAAGCCCACCCGCGTCACAGGCCCTGCGGGCAGCGGAAGCCGCCGAAGAGCTTGAGGTCCAGCGGGTTCTCGACCGAACTGGCGCGCAGGTCGAAGCTGGCGGAATAGGCGCCGGCCGCGAGCCGCAGGCGGAACAGTTCCGGCTGGGCCGTGGGCGAAAGCTGGCCCTTGCCGATCATGCGGAGCCAGGCCCAGGCACCGGATTCCGAGGTCACCGCCTCGGCCGACCCATCGACTGGCGTGAAGGAGAGCGTGATGAGGTTCGTGCCGTTCCGGCCCGGCCAGGTCATGCCGACCGGAGGCACCGCCGCGTTCATGTAGGTGATCTGCTGGCCGTCCACGTTCAGCGTCACGCGGCCGGCATTGGGCGACAGATCCTTCGCCTCCAGCAGGAAGCCGATGACCGGACCCAGCCCACCGGCGAACAGGCCGTCCCGCATCTGCCGGGCCTTCTCGAAGGGCGCGAGCGCGGCCGGGTCGATGCCGAAATCCGCGCGCCAGGTCCAGGGCCGCCGCGTCGTGTCGATGTAGGGGCCGAGCGCCTCGGTCGTATAGCCGTCGAACAGCCCGCCCGGCCCGAACAGGCGCTGGAAGTCGGCGGTGTTCACGTCGATGGCGCTGCCGGTCTCGAACGGGTAGCGGCCGGCCGTGGCGGCGCTGCAGAAGGGCAGCACATCGGCCCGGTAGCGCGCTTCGAGCTGGGCGATCACCGCCTCGCGCGTGACACTCGCGGTCTCGCCCGCGAGCGCCGTCAGCCAGTCGTCGATCGGGTCCGGCAGGCGCTGCGCCACGGTGGCAAGCCCGCCGGTAAGTTGCGGCAGGCCCCCCTGTTCGGTCAGCGCGGCCTGCGGATTGGGGCTGGCCGCCGCGGTCTGGAGCGCGTTGGCAAGCGCCCCGAGTGCCAGTTCCGCATCGGCGATCAGCGGCGGCTGGCCGTCCACCTCTGTCACCACGGCCTTCAGCGGCGCGAAATGCTGGCCCACGGCAGTGCCCGGGGGCTCTGCATCGGGCGCGGGCGTGGGCAGAAGGCGGCTCCCCTTCTTCACCAGCTTGCCGACCTTGCCGAGCCTCTTGGTTGCGGCGGCAACCAGCCCCTCCGGCGCGGCGCCAGCCTCGTCCGGCACTCGCGCGAGATCGGTCTCGGCCACGGCCGCGCGCAGGAGGCGCTTCAGCGCGCTGTCGGGGCTCGCCAGATCCTTCATCGCGGCGCTTGCGGTCGCGAAATCCTTCAGCGGCACGAGGCGCAGGTCGCGCAGGAGCCCGTCCCAATGCGCGATGAAGTCGTCGGAGTAGAGCTTCAGGATGTCGGCCTCGAGCGTCGTCACCGAAGCGTCGCCGCTGCCGCCGCAGCCGCCTGCGAAGAGCGCCCGGTCAAGCGTCGCCTGCGCGGCGATCTCGGGCAGAAGCGGCAGGATGGTCTCGTGGAAGCCCCCATGGGTGAAGGCGCCCGGCAGCCCGACGCGCAGCGTCTTGCCCGAGATGCGGGTGAAGATCCGGGCCGCGTTGGGCCCGGCCTCGTCGCCCGGGATCCATTCGGGAAGCGCCGTGACCGTGGGATCCTGCAGCAGCGCGCCATAGGCTCGGGTGGCAAGCGGGATCGTGCAGATGCTTTGCAGCGCCACCGCGACCAGCGCCTCGTCCGGCGCCGTCGCCCCGTCGTCAAGGCCCGCGCGGTCGAGGGCCGCCAACTGGTGCGCCCGGGCGGCCTCGGTCGGGAAGGGGTCAAGCACCGCCTTCTGCGGAAGCTGCTCCTGCCACCACATCGAAAGATAGTCGCGGTCGTAGGGCGCAAGCCCCGTCACCATGTAATAGGCCTTGAGCGCGCCAAGAAGGAACTCGGGGTTGCGCGCCTCGCGCCACATGGTGGCTTCCAGCAGCGCAACCATCCGCGGCTCCAGCACGTTCGAGAGCGTCCGGTCGTAGAGGATCTGCTGGGCGCGGGTGAGTTCCGCCTCGGCCGATGGTCCGAGAAGCGTGAGCGGACTGGTCGCCACCTCGGTGCGCGCCGATGCCGCCGCCGTGGCCGCATCGAGCGCCAGCGGCAGGTCGAGCGGCTCGGTCGGCGCCTGCCGTGCCGCCACGTTGGCGAGCCTGCCCGACAGGTCCGAGATCAGCCGGGCCTGATCCTCGATGGCGCCCGACCAGCGCAGGAACGAGAAGAGGAACGCGAGCCCTGCCAGAGACGTCGCCAGCGCCGCGCCTGCGACGGTGCCGCGCCAGAGCCAACGCCGCCGCTCCTCGGCCGCACGGTCGAAGCGGCCAAGGCCGGCCTCGCGGAACACGAGATCGGCCAGCAGCCCGTTCAGGAAATAGGACCGTGGCTCGCCATGGCTGCGGCGCTCGGACGGCGGAGAGGTGATGCCGAAGGCCTCCGACATCTCGCCCAGCATCCGGTCGATGGGCGAGCCTTCCTGCGTGGCCGAGGTGAAGTAGAAACCGCGCAGCCATGGGCTGTCCTCGTAGCGGCTTTCGCCGAAGACCGTCTCGATCAGCGTGCGGAGCGGCGCCTCGGCCGCGGCAAGTTGCGCGGGGAAGCGGAAGATCTCGGCCCGGCGCGCGAGGGTGGCCTCGTCCACCAGCCGCGCGCTGACGCGGGCCTCGGCGGCCTGCCAGAGCGCCCGCGCCTCGCGCTCGACCGTGACGCTGTCGATCCGCTGGTCGGGAGCGAAGGTCGCGCCCCAGACCTGCTCGCGCCCGCGCGAGGTGAGGTCGGCGAAGAATGCCTCGAACCCCGGGATCAGGTCGGCCTTGGTGATCATCAGATAGACCGGCAGGCGGATCTGCAGCCGCTCCTTCAGCTCGGTCAGGCGCTTGCGGATCTCGCGCCCCTGCGCACGCAGCTCGGCGGGAGGGCCGAGCAACTCGCGAGTGGAAAGCGCAACGATCACCCCGTTCAGCGCCCGCCGCCCGCGGTGGCGCTTCAGGAGGTCGAGGAAGCCCAGCCATTCGGCGGCATCCGTCTCGGGATCGCTCTGCTGTTCGACGTAGCGGCCGGCGGTGTCGATCAGCACCGCCTGTTCGGTGAAGAACCAGTCGCAGTTGCGCGTGCCGCCCACGCCCTTCAGGTCGTCGCCGAGATCGATGGGAAAGTGCAGTCCCGACTGGCGCAACGCGGTGGTCTTGCCGGTGCCGGGCGGACCAATGATGACATACCACGGCATCTCGCGCAGGAAGCGCCGCTTGCCGAGCCGCGAGCGCTGCATCTCGTCCAGCACGCCGCGGAACTTGGTGGCCACCTCGGCGATGGCGGCCTCGCCCGGCTTTGCCGCGACCGGCGCCGTCTCGGCCAGTTCGGTCACGAAAAGCTGGTTCTTCCGGGCCGCCCGCAGCTGCGAAAGGAGGAGCGAGAACAGCCAGAGGACGACGATGGCGCCGATCGTGAGGCCCCGGGCGAGCGGCGTCTCGAGCGGCACGGCCTCGCCGACCGAGACGAGCGGGCCAAAGAGCCAGATCAGGGCCGACAGCAGGACGAGGCCGAGGAAGGTCCAGAGCGTTCGCGAGAACAGGAACCAGAAAAGCTTTTTCAGTATCCGCATGGCTCACAGCCTCTTCTCGATGCGGATCTCGACGCGCCGGTTCTGTGCCCGGCCCTCGCGCGTGGCGTTGTCGGCGGCAGGCTCGGTATCCGCGCGACCCTCGGCCGAGACCAGCGCCTCGGGCACGCCCGCCGCCACCAGCATCCGCGCGATGGTCGTGGCGCGCGCCTCGGAAAGCCCTTGGTTCGAAGCGAAGGGGTTGGAGCGCTGGACGGGCACGCTGTCGGTGTGGCCGATGACCCGTATGGCCGAGATGACCTCGCGGTTCTCGACCAGTGTCGCGGCGATGGCGGCCACCAGCGGGAGATAGGCGGCATTCACCTCGGCGCGTGCCGAGCGGAAGACTTCGGGATCCGGGCCGCGCAGGATCAGGCGGGTGCGCGCGGCATCCTCGTCTCCCTGCAAGGCCGAGGCTACGGCGGCCGGGGCGCGGGCGCGGAATGCGGGAAGAAGCTCGATCATCACCGGATCGACACTCACCTCCGGCGGCGCCGCCACCGTCTCCCGCAGGGGGCGGTAGATCGAGGCGCGCTCGGGCGGCGGGACCAGGCCAGCAAGATCGAAAAGCTTTTCCGCTCGGGCGGAGAGCTGCATCGACAGCGCCATATAGATCGCCACGGCCAGACCGAGAGCCGCCAGCCCGACCGTCCAGACCGGCACGACGAAGCGCGGCGGCTGGTCGGGGGCCGCCACCCCCTGCCAATGCGGCGACAGAGGCGCGGCCTCGGCCTCGGGGTCGCGCAGCAGTCGGGCGATCCCGCTGCGGAGGTCGAGAAGTGCGGCGCCTCCTCCCCCGGGCGCGCCGCGATGCTTGCCGCGGAAGCCGAGGGCGAGGCAGACATGCGCCAGTTCCAGAAGCTCGGGATCAAGGCTCGGGTGCCGCATCAACTCCTCGATCCGCTGGAAGAAGCGGGTGCCAGCGTCCACCTCGCCCGAGAGCTGGGTGACGAGGGGCTGGCGCGGCCAGCCGCTTGCCCCGCCCCAGGGCGTGTTGAGCGCAAGATCGTCCACCAGCGCGGCGACGAACCAGGCGGCGCGGTCGGCGCGCGCCAGCGGAACACCCATCGAGACCGCCCGGTCCCGCGCCGCGGTCAGCGTGTCGAGCAGCCGCACCCGCAGCGCCTCGGGCTCCTGCGGCGGGGCGGTGGCTTCCAGTTCCGGCGCGATTTCCAGCAGCGGCGCGAAGCTCGCGATCAGCGGGTTCGGATGGCTGCGGGCGCGCGGGCGGAAGGCGGGGGTGCGGGCCTCGGGACCGGCATCATGTCCGGCCGCCGCCGCCCGGCGCTGGCGTTCGGCCGGCGGGGGACGGATCCGGGTCCGGCCGGCATCGGTGGAAAGACCGAAGGGATCGTCCTTGCCGGTCATGTCATCGGCTCACCGCGTAGCAGTCGATCTGCGGCTCGCGCTCCAGCACGCCCGAGACGCCCACCACGAAGCCCGGCGCGTCGAAAAGCTGCGTCCAGTGTTCCGACTTCTGGTCGAGTTCGAGGCAGAGCCGTTCCCCGTCATAGGGGATCTCGCGCGGCTGGGAATGGAGGGGCTTCAGCGGAATGCCCGGCAGGCGCGAGGTCCAGAGCCGCTCGAATGCATCCGCCGCCCCGACCGTCGCCTGATCGGCGAAAAGCCGGCGCAGGCTCTCGTCCGAAAGCTCCGAGCCCACGCGCAGCACGATCCGGCTTGAGCGCAGGATCTCGGGGTTGTCGATCCGCACCTTCCAGATGTTCTGGGCGTGCCGCGCCACCGGCAGCGCGCGCGACTTGGGCTCCACATGGCGCAGCGACAGGGCGAGCGAGCGCAGCGTGTCGGCCAGCGCGGCGAAGGCGGGCTGTGGATCGAGGTGGTCATAGACCGGCAACTCGCTCAACCGGCGCGAGGAGGAGCCATAGGTCGCCATCCGCCCGGCCAGCGCCGCGAGTTCGCCGAAGAGCGCGCAGGGATGGATCAGCGCCTGCGCGTGGTGGTGGGCCAGCCGCGGCCGGGCCTCGTTGGCAAGCTCGAGGATCAGCAGGTTCTCGACCGACCGCCCCGAGCCGCCAAGGACCAGCCCGCCATGCGCCTCGGCCACCCGGTCAAGGCCCGTCACCAGTTCCTGCAGCAGCGACAGATACCAGGGCACCGCGCCGATGTTCAGCGCGGGCGGCAGATGGCCCTCGGGCAGCGAGACCGAGCCGTCCGCCCGAAGCCCCTCGACCCGCGCGACGGGCAGCGTCACGCAACCATCAGTCGGCTCGCCCGGCAGGATCAGCCGGGGGGCGAGGCGGGCGATCTCGATCTCCTCGGGCTCGGCCCCGCCGCGGATCGCATCGCGGAGCGTCGCGAACTGGCCGCGGTAGCGCGCACCGGAAGGTTCGGCATGCGCCGGATCGACCAGCGCCGAGCCGTCCTGTTCCATGGGAATCGCGAGCGACACGAGGCCGGGCGGCGCCTCGCGGCGGATCGCGACCGCCGGCGGCTGCTCGGCATCCCCGGGGATGGCGAAGGGGGTGCCGTCGGGAAAGACGCCCTCGGCCTCGGCCAGCGCGATCCGCCCGGCATCGAGCGCCGCGGAGTCGAGCCGGAGCCGGGTGAAGCCGAAGGGCTGCAGCGGGGCGGCGCGCAGGGCCGCCCGCATCAGCGCCTCGCTGTGCCGGTCCTGCTGCTGGAAATGCTGGCTCCGCAGGAACAGACCCTCGGACCAGACCACCCGGTTGCCCGCCATCTGTCGCTCCCTACCCCATGACCACCACGAGGCCGGGGCTGCCGACGTCGATCACCAGTTCCACGTTCGCGGTCGGCGAGACGGATTGCAGGCTGCGGAAGCTGCGTCCGCCGGGCTCGCGGAAGCCCGCGACGATGCCGACGGCGGTCACGGCGGGATCGAGCGGGATCGACTTCGTGACCGGCGCGCCCGGCACCAGTGTCAGCAGATCCACCTTCAGCACATCCGCGCCCAGCGTCGCCTGCGGGGTCTGCAGGCCGAAGGCATCGGCCGCCTCGAAGGCCGCCGTGGTGCGCAGCTGGACGACCTGCACCACCAGCGGCCGGTCGGTCCCGTCCGGGCCGGGGTTCATGCCGGACGAGCCGGTGGCCCTGACGGTCAGTGCACCGGGTTTCGGGCCGCCGCAGGAGGCGAGAAGCGCCGCGGCGGAAGCGATCAGGAATGTGCGTCGGTCAGGCATCGTCCTTCCTCCTCTGTCCTTCGTAGGCCTCGCGGAAATCCGCGCCGATCTCGCCCAGGAAGCGATCCTCGGCCGCCCGCGCCATCTCGCGGTAGCGGTCGGTGTAAAGCTGCCAGAGCCGCGCGCTGCGCCCGCCGGCGAGGATCTGGCTCACCAGCCCCTCGCGCTCGATCTCGGCCTCGAAGCGGGCGGGGTCGAAGCGGTCGACCATCCGGCGGAGCGAGGTCTGGATCGCAGTCCAGTTGCGCATCTGGTGGTCGGCAAGGTCGCGGAACGACGCCTCGATGGCCGCGTCGGGGTCGAGGTAGCCCGGCCCGCGCGGAGAGGTGAGCGCGCCCACGCCCTCGTCGAGGGTCGCGAGGAACTTCAAAGGGTTGACGGAGCTCGACCCGATGACGGTCTGCGGCACGCGGGCGGAGCCCTTCTCGCGCGCGCGGCTGCGCAGGAGCAGCACAAGCCCTTCGGCCAAGGCACGGAACCGGCGGCCCATCGCCTCCATTTCGGCCTCGCCGGCGGCTTGCGGAGGCAGGCCCAGCCCGCGGTAGAAGGCTTGGACCAGCCTGTCCTGGTTGCCCGGCGCTTCGGGTTCAGTCTTTGATGGCCACTCCCGGTGCTGCGCAGGGTCGGTCGCGGAAGCGGGTGAGTGAGCGGCTTCGACTGCCTGCGGAGGTTGGGCAGAGAAGGGATCGTCGGGGCGAAAGGAAGCCGCATCCCATGGTTCGGGCGCCTTGGGACGTTCGACGAGCCGCGGTGGCGGATCGAACAGGAAGTCGCCGTCGAATTCCGGGGCTTTCGGGGTGGGGGGCGCACGTCGGACCTCTTCGAACGGATCGGGCAGGGTGTCCGGTCGTGGCGCAGGCGGCGCGGGCGCGTCCAGCCGCGCGAAGAAGTCGTCGCTGTCGAAGGACACCGGACGGCGGGCCGGCGGAGGATCGGCTGCCGGGCGGGTCTCGGGGTCAACTTCGACCCTGAGCACCACGTCGCCCAGCCGCAGCCGCGTGCCGTGACCGATGGGGGCGGAGTTGCCGGCGCCGAGGGGATCTTCCGCGCCGTCGATGAACAGCCCCCCGCGGCTTGCATCGGTGACGCGCCAGCTGCCCGCCCGGCCCGACAGGATGCAGTGCCGGCGCGAGACGAACATGTCGGGGTCATCCAGCTGCCAGTCGCAATCAGCGCCGCGGCCGATGGAGAGTTCCCCGCCGTCAAGGCGCATCTCGCGCACCGGCTGGGGGATGGGGGAGTGCTCGACGACGATGCGCATCAGGCGGCCTCCTTCCCGGCCGTCACGCCGCGCAGGACGAGATCGGCCGCGTCCCGATGCCGCCCGCCCGCCAGCCACGCCGTCCGGCCGAGCCGGATGGTGCCCAGCTGCGGCGCGGGGATCGCGTCCCGGCGCAGCAGCGGGCGGAGGTCGAGATCGACGCCGCGGGGGGCGGCGACGCGGATCAGGTGGCCGATGTCCGCACCAAGCCCGGCCTCCTCGACCAGCCTCAGGTAGAGCGGCAGGTCCACCGGACCGACACGCAGCTCGGCGCGGGTCTGGCGCTGGAAGCTGCGCGGGCCGATCGAAGCCGTGCGGCCGAGGCGCGTATGGGAACGGCCCAGCCGGCTCTGCGCGGCCGGGGGGACAGGCATCCAGTAGCCCACGAACTCGCGCAGCGCGACCGGGGCGCCGATCCGGTCCGCGAGGATGCGGGTCAGCCGCTCCGGTCCCTGCACCTCGGAGGAAAGCGCGGTCGCGTGTCGCCGCTTCAGCGAACCGAGGCGGGAGCCGGGGCCGACTCCGGCCATCGCCCGCAGCATCGCCTCGAACGGGCCGCCGGTCGCGACCTCGGCCTGCACATCGGGGCGGCTGTCGGCCCATGCGCGCCAGAAAAGCGCGAGATGCCGGTGCTGCAGCATGTTGCAGAAGTCGAGGAAGGCGGTGTCCGAGGCGCCGTCCTCGTCGCCCGCGAACCACCGCTCGGACAGGCGCTGCATCGTGCGGCGCGTGAGGTGAAGCGGCAGGGCACCCTCGGGGCCGAAAAGCCCCAGCACCTCGACATCCACCTCGGCCGGCCGCCCCCCGCGCGCAGGGCGCAGGGCGGCGATGTCGCGCGTGGCCATGTGCAGCCGCAGCCGCTGGCCGAGCCGGGCGGGGTCGTCCCCGGCGCCGCCGGTCCGGCCAAAGCGCCGCTCAACCGTCTCCAGCCGGCGCAGCAGCTGGAAGAAGCCCGTGCCCTCGGGGATCAGATCGGCGGGCGGGTGCCGGGCGTCATCGGCCATGCCACCTCCTCCTGCGTGCGGGCGAGCCGGGTGCGGACGCGGATGAAGCCGTTGATCGCCGCCTGCCGCGCGAAAAGCTGCGCGAGGAGCGCCGGCAGCAGCAGCGCGCTGCCGCCGCTGAGGATCGTCTCGTCCAGATCCAGCGTGACCTCTTGCCCGCGGCCGAAGCAGACCGGGCCGGGCAGATCCAGCCGCTCGGTCACGATGCGCGAGCGGACGCGGGTGACCGCGCGGGCGTGGTGGGACACCGCCGGATCGCCCCGGTCGGCGTAAAGGTCGAGCATCGCCCGCAGCGGCTCGGCCCCCTCGGCGCCATCCGCGAGCGACAGGTGATCGAGCGAAAGCTGCGCCGCAAGCCGCCACGAAAGCTCGTCCAGCGCCGTTTCGGCGTCGCGCGTCATCCGGGGCAGACCCGCGGCCAGCGAGCCCCGCGGCCGGCGCATCGCGCCCAGCAGCTCCACCCGGCCCACCGGATCGCCGCTTTCCAGCGTGAGACGCGGGCTGTCGTCAAGGATCGGCAGGTCGCGGTTGGTGCAGAGCGCCCGGATGTCGAGACGCCGCACCGACGGGCCGGCCCCGCGGCGGGCGAGCGACAGGAACAGGTCGTCGCCGGTGTAGCTGGTGCGGGTCTGGCCGCGGCGCAGCTCGTCCTCTCCCGGCCGGCGGGCGCGTCGCTCGGTGGTGTAGAGAAGGGACGTTCCGCGATGCGCCTCGGCGGAATGCAGCGGCTGGATCGTGGCTTCCGGCCCCTCGACATCGGCATCCTCGACGCGAAGCAGCCGGTAGATCTCGAAATCCCGCGGCCGGGTGCGGTCGGCATGGACAACATGCGCCTCGCGCCGGGGATCGAGATCGACGATGTTGCACTCTTTCTCGAAGAGGTTGACGACCGGCGTGACGAAGGGCCGGAAGTCGCCCGCCGCGACATCCGAAAGCGCGGGCTGCGCCCTGGCGAGCAGGACGACGATCTCGACCGGGCCAGTGCGTGCCTCGCGCAGCGCCGGGTTCAGGCCGTCGAGGCGGACAAAGTGGAACCGCTCGGGCATCAGGAAATATTCGCGGATCAGGCGGTAGCCTTCGAACGAGGGGCGCAGGCGCGGCAGCAGCGCCTCGCTGTCGGCGATGCCAACGAGGGTGGCCGCAGCGGTCGCGTGGAAGGCCCCGCCCGGCGCGCGGGCAAGGCTGCCGGCGGCCCGGCCGTGAATTGCGTCGAAGAGCGGCCCGGCGCGCGCGCTGCCTGCGAAGCAGAGGTCGAGCCGGTCGAGCGACAGGTCGGCAAGTCCGCCTGGACCGGTGCGGCCAAGGACCAGCCGCAAGCCGGCCTCGGCGCGGCCGAGAAGCGCGTCGGGCAGGCCGAGCGCCTTCAGCGCCGAGCGGTCCTGCAGGTAGCCCGCCGCCTCGATCGTCACCGGCCAGAGCGTCACGTCCTGCGCCGTGGTGTAGGTCGCCCGTGTCGACAGCCCCTCGCGCAGGCCGGCAACCAGCCGGGTGCCGCGCCGGACGCAGTGGCCATCGGGCAGGGTCAGCACCTGCGCCCCGGGCTGCAGCACCGCGAGCGCCATGGCCGGCGCCGGCCCCGCAAGGTCGGGATAGAGCCAGTCGAGGATGGCCCGCACCTGCCGCTGCGCCTCGGTGTCGAGCTTCAGCCGCGTCCGGGCCGCAAGCCAGGCCACGCCTTCCAGCAGGCGCTCGACGTAAGGATCGGGGCAGGGCACGGAGTCGAGCGACAGGTTCCGCGCGACATTGGGGTGCAGCGCACCGAACTCGACGGCCAGTTCGCGGATATGCGCCAGTTCCGATTCGTAATAGGCAAGGAAGGTGCGGTCCATCACGCCTCCTCCAGCGCGGTGGCCGCGCGGCCGGTGTCGAGATCGACCATCGTGGTCAGCCGCAGGCGCTCGGGGATCGGGGTCAGCAGCAGCACGCCCTCGATGGCGATGCGCAGGCCCGCCCGGTCGCCGGTGTTCACCCGGATGCGCAGCGTGTCTCGCTTCAGCCGCGGCTCGAAGACTTCGACCACCTCCTTCAGCTCGCGCGCCAGCCGCTCGGGGTCGAAGTCGCGGGCGCGGCGACCCGAGAAGGCGGGCACGCCGAAGTTCAGCACGCTGCGCCGGACGTGGGGGAAGTCGGCCAGCAGGTCCTCGGGGTCCTCGACCTCGCCGCGCTCCCCGGGTGAAAGCAGCAGCCGCGCCTGCATCCGCTCGGTGTTGAACAGCGCCTCGATGTCGCGCCGCACCGCCTCGCGGATGGTCTCGGCGGTGACGACGATGCCGTTCTCCTGAAGGAAGGCGCGACGTTCCAGCTGTGTAAAGAGGCCCAGAAGCGAGCGCCGCACGTCCTCGGCCAGCCCTTCCTCGCGGTCGAGCGCGCGCCTGCCGGCCGCCAGCAGCCGCGCCAGCCGCTCCTCGCCCAGGTCGCGGGCGAGGGTCGCGCGCAGCCGATCGCTTTCGGCGGACAGCCCCGGCAGGTCGTCGCGCAGCCGGTCCCATAGGCTGGGCTGCACCGCCTCGCGCCGCGACTGGATGGGCGTCACCGTTCTGGACAAGGCCGCGCCTCCCGGACCCGGGCCGCGCCTCAGCGCGCGGCCACCACGTCATATTCGACCTCGTGCTCGTCCCCGGCGGAATGATCCTCGGCCTGCACGACGTACTTGAAGGTGAGCGACTCGAACGAGATCCCGATCTCTTCCGCGATCATGTCGCTGCCCGCCTCCTCGGGGGCGTTCTGCGCCATGGAATAGCTCGAGATCATGCAGTTCTTCATCGTCACCTGCAGGTAGTCGAGATGCGCCTCGCCGGAATCCTTGCGGGCCATGAAGACCATCTCGGGGAAGGACTTGCCCTGCATGCAGGCCAGCGCGAGGTAGGGCGAGGCCGCGTCCATCCACTTGCGCGCGTGGAAGTCGTTGACCTTGGCGCGCCCGCGCGAGCGGCCGCTGCCGGTGGCGGCCGAGCTTGCCTGCTCGACCGACCAACTGGCGCCGAAGAGGTCGATCTCCTCCTCGTGGTCGGCGCGCTTGGACTCGCCCTTGATGTCTTCGATCTTGAGATAGCCGGTGAATGCCATGTCGTTCTTCCTTGCTGAACGTTTCGGTCACAGCGTCGGGCGGGTCATCCGCCCTTCACCGAGGGCAGTTCGGACACGAGGCGCAGGCTCGCGTTGATGCCTTCGAGCTGGTAGTGGGGCCGCAGGTAGAAGCGGGCGTTGTAGTAGCCGGGACGGCCCTCGACGCTGTCCACCTGCACCTCGGCCGCGGCAAGCGGGCGGCGGGCCTTCTGCTTGTCGTCGGCCATGGCGGTGTTCGCCAGAACGTAGCGGTTGATCCACTCGGACAGCCACACCTGCATGTCGGCGCGTTCCTTGAAGGTGCCGATCTTGTCGCGCGCGATGGCCTTCAGGTAATGCGCGAAGCGGCAGACCGGGAAGAGATAGGGCAGGTTCGCCGACAGCCGCTCGTTGGCCTGTGCGTCGGTGTCCACCAGCCGGCCCGCGCGGGCCTCGTCGTCCTGCAGGCTGTGCGCGCCGATGAAGGCCGCGATGTCGGTGTTCTTGCGGTGCAGGATCGGCATCATGCCGAGCTTTGACAGCTCCGCCTCGCGCCGGTCGTCGATGGCGATCTCGGTCGGGCATTTCATCGCGACCGAGCCGTCGTCGGTCGGGAAGGTATGGACCGGCAGGTTGATGACCGAGCCGCCCGACTCCACCCCGCGGATCTGGGTGCCCCAGCCGAAGAG
Organism: Rhodobacter sp. CZR27; assembly: GCF_002407205.1. NCBI lineage: Bacteria > Pseudomonadati > Pseudomonadota > Alphaproteobacteria > Rhodobacterales > Rhodobacter > Rhodobacter sp. CZR27. The sequence goes on from NZ_CP023549.1 coordinate 733,252, forward strand.
CTTGTGGCTGCGGTTGATGTTCACGCCCATCGCGAAGGCCGCGTTCATCCAGACGTAGTGGTCGTGGCGACCGTCGATCTCCTCCTCGAAGGCGAAGCCCTTCACCGGCACGGTGGCGGCGCCATAGGGCAGGCGGGCCAGCACGCGGGGCAGGGTGAGGCCGATGTAGCGGCTGTCCTCGCTTTCCCGCAGCGATTGCCAGCTCGCATAGTCGGGCGAGGAGACGATCTGCTGCAGGTCCTGCGGGTTTGGCAGTTCCTGCCAGCTTTCCATGCGGAAGAGGCGCGGCGAAGCGGCTGCGATGAAGGGCGCGTGCGCCGAGGCGCAGATGCCCGACAGGTTGCGCAACAGGCTCACGTCGCGGGGATGGTGGCTGAACTCGTAGGCGCCGATCAGCGCGCCGAAGGGCTCGCCGCCGAACATCGAGTATTCGTCGGTGTAGAGCTTCTTGAAGGTGGGCGACTGGTCCCACATCTGGCCCTCGAAATCCTCGAGCTGGTCGGCCAGTTCGTCCTTCGTGATGTTCAGAACCCGGATCTTCAGCTTCTGGTCGGTCTCGGTGTTGTTGACGAGGTAGTAGAGTCCCCGCCACGTCCCCTCGATCTGGCGGACCTCGGGGGCGTGCAGGATCTCGTTCATCTGCGCGGTCAGCAGGCCGTCGATCCCGGCAATGATCGACTTGATCGACTTGATGGCGTTGCCCGAAATGGTCGCCGTGCCCGAGCGCTCGGTCGCCGCAAGGGCCAGGTTCTGCACCAGCTGGCGCAGCTTGGCCGAGTCGTCCTCACGGACACGAAAATCCTTTTCGAGAAGATCGGTGAACTCGCCCAGATCCACTTCCGCGGTTTCGGCTGCGGCGGGGGCGGCGGCGTCCTGTCTGGCCTCGGCCATGGTCATTCCTCCGCGGGCCGGGCTGCCACCGCCTCGGAGGCGATCCGGGCAAGCAGGGGTTCATTGTTCAGAAGCTGGGCGATGCGCTTCTCGGCGCTTACCTTGCCGTCCATGTAGCCCAGAAGCTCCTCGAGCTGGCGCCGCATCCGCAGCAGCTCCGCGAGCGCCGGAACCTGCTCGGCCATGCGGTCGGGGGCGAAATCGGCCATGCCGCGGAAGGTCAGGTCCACGAAGATCTCCTCGTCCGCGGGCTCTCCTTCCTTGCCGGCGAGCCGGTTCGGCACGCGGGCCTGTACCCGTGGGGCCAGCGCCTCCATGAACTTGCCGAAGCGGCCGGCGTCGATCTCGACGAAGGCGCGCTCGCCCGCGGACTTCTGCGCCTCGCGCGAGTCGGACTTGCCGGCAAGATCCGCCATCACCCCCATCACGAAGGGCAGTTCGATGGTCGTGGGGCTGCCGTAATGTTCCACGTCATAGGCGATCTGCACGCGCGGAGCGCGGTTGCGTTCGATCACCTTCGCCTTGCTCTCGCTCATCGTCCGGGCCTTTCCCTGTCATTTCGTCCTGTCGTCCACGACGCCCGCGACGGCGCGGAATTCCTTCATTCCCGAGGGCGCGACCTCCTCCATCAGCTGCAGGAAGTTCATCGGCACCATCCGCCGCATCCGCCGCGCGAGGTGCGGGATCGGCGACGAGGGCTCGGTGCGCTCGTAGAAATCGATGATGAGGTCCAGGCAGCGCTCCACATCCCCGCGCGACGCGATGCGGAAGCTGCCGGAGGGAGTGGGTGTGGCCGGTTCCGCAGGGGCTTCAGGCGATTGCGCATCGGACGGGGCGGCGCTGAGCGGCACGGCCATCCGCTGCAGCATCGTGGTCAGCGCCAGGAAGCGCGGCCCCGAGCCGTTGACCTGCATCTTTACCGACAGCGCGGCCTCGAGCCGTTCCAGCGCGGCGAGCGCGCCCGCGATCCCGTCGCGCAGGCGGGCGTGATCCTCTGGCCGCTCGGCCTGAAGCGCGCGGCAGGCCGCCGCGACCCGGTTCACCCGTGCCTCGTGATCGGCCGCCAGCGCCTCCGTCTCCTTCTGGCCGAGCCCGCGCGGCGCCTCGGCCAGAGCGGCGGAGCGCGACAGCGCCGCCGCCGCCAGATCGCCCGCCGTGATGCGCCCGATCCCGCGCACCTCGATCACCGGCAGGAATTCGAGATCGCCCAGCAGCCCGGTATCCGGATTCTCGATCTGGCGCAGCGCATTGATGCGGCGCAGGGCGGCCTCGGCTGGCGACCCTTCGCGCAGCGCGGGGTGCAGCGTCTCCCAGTAGCGCAAGACGGTTTCCGTCAGAAGGTCCAGCCCCGCCGTCAGCCCGGCAAGTCCCTCCTCGGCGGCCAGCGCACGGAGAAGGATCACCAGCAGCCGCAGATCGCGCCCCGATCCGGCCAGCTCGCGGCAATCCTCGATCACCTGCGGCCAGTCCACCTGGATCGAGGAGCCGCTTGCGGCAGCGCCAGCCCGCGCCGCGCGATGGGCCGGTTCGATCAGCCGCTCGATGGCATGGAAGCGGGCATCGTTCCGAAGTTCCGCGCCCGACGGATGGTCGGCGCCGACAGATTCCAGAAACCCCTGAAGCTCCACCATGGCCGTCCGGCCTTTCGAAAAGGTCTTGAAGCGAGAGGGCCGAAAATGCGGCCTTCGCGAAAATGGTGTCAGAAAGGTTGATGTTTTGCAACTGTCGGTTAAGGCTGCTCTCGCATTTCAAGAATTCTCCGCGCAAGCGCGACCAGCCTCGCCGGCTCATTGCGGGAAATCTCGTCGAGAGCCTGCACGAACGAGGCGACGCTTTCGTCCTTCGGGCGGCGCACCTGAAAAAGATCCCCGCGCGAGAGAATCGCCACGATCTCGCTCTTGCCGAAGTTCTCCCTGTCGACCTGCAGCGCGAAGAGTCCGCGCGTGCCGCCGGCGTCATATTCCACCGGCATCACCCGCACCGTCCGCACCCCGTCCGCGACTTGCCCCAGCCGGTCGAGAGAGGTTTCGGCCGAATGGACGTTCGGCAGGACGTTGAGGACGGAGCCGGTGACGTCCACGATCCCGACCCAGAGCGACAGCCCGGAGAGCGTGGCGGGAAGGCGCACCTCGACCTGCGGGAACTGCCCGGTGGTGAAGATGCCGGCAAGGTTCGGCTGCCCGGTGGAGGCATCGCCCAGCCAGATCGACACTCCCCGCGCGGGAATGGCCGGAAGGCGGGTGCGGACCTCGCAGATCGCGGGGTTCAGGATGGCGGTTTCCATCCGTACCACCCGGTCGCCGGTCAGGTCGGCCAGCGCCGCGCGCAGTGCCTCGGCGGTGGCTGCGCTGGCCACGTCGCCCGATACCGTGACGGATGCGCCGAGGGGATAGCCGGTGTCCGGCGCGCTCTGGACGAGGGGGCCGCAATCGGCGTGACGCGCCAGAACCTCGGCCACGATCTCGGGGGAAAGCTGGCGCGGCCCGGCCTGAAGCCGCAGCGTCACCTGAAAGCCGTGTCGGGCGCCCCAGTCGCGGAACGCCGTCTCGGCCACGGCGCGCGCCTTCGACCCGGAAGCAAGGCCCGCCAGATCGGCGCCCGTGCCGGCGAGGTCGACCGTCCAGTCCTCCAGCGGCGCCGCGATCGACAGGAGTTCCTCGATTGCGCCGGCCCAGTCCGTCACGGGGGCACCGCGGGCCGGGATCACGGCATCCGGCGCGGGTGCCGTGCCAGTGGTCGCGCCATAGGCGTCGCGGATACGCCGCGCGGCCTCGGCATCGGGGGCATGGCCGGACAGGTGCGGCGCACCGTCCGCGGCCGCGGAAGCCACAAGGCGGTAGGGCTGCGCGACCGGCAAGGGCGGCGGCCACATCGACGCAAGGGTGGCAAGCGCCGCGACGAGGCCAGCCAGCACCAGACCCGCCCACAGGCGACGGCGCGAGGGCGCGCGATCCGGACGTTCCGCGGGCGCGCCGGCCGGCCGCAGCAGCCGGTCCAGATGCGCGGCGAGGTCCGCGGCACTGGCCGGACGGTCCTCGGGCCGCGGTGCGGTCAGCCACTCGACCAGCCCGCGCAGCGGTTCCGGCAGGTCCCCGGTGGGCAGCGGTCGCTCCTTGCGGCGCACGATCTCGCCCGGCGTGGCCCCGGACAGCGGCGCCTCGCCCCGCCACGCCGCAAGCAGCGTGGCGCCGAGGGCATAGAGGTCCGACCGCGGCTCGGTCCGACCGTCGAACTGCTCGGGGGCGGCATATTCGTATTTGCCGGCAAAGCCCTCGCCCACCACCGTCCGGGCATCGGCGGCAAGGTCCTTGGCAATGCCGAAGTCGATGATCGTCGCCTGTTCAGGCGCGCCGTCGCGCAGGATCACGTTGTCGGGCGAGAGGTCGCGGTGGACGATCCCCCGTCCATGCGCGGCGGCCAGCCCCTCGGCTACGCGATGCGCCACGATCAGCAGGTCCCGCGGGTCGAGCCGGCCTTCTCCCATCGTGGCGGCCAGCGTCGGGCCCTCGACATGGTCCATCACCAGAAAGACATGGCCGCGCTCGTCGCGCGAGCATTCGGTGTAGCGCACCACAGCCGGGTGGCTCACGTCGCGGAGCTGCTCCTCGCGCCGCATCAGGCCCAGATAGTCGTCGCTGCCGGAAAACTGCCGGTTCAGCGCCTTGATGGCCACGATCCGCCCCGAGATCAGGTTGCGCGCGCGGTAAACCTCGCCCGTGCCGCCCCGGCCCAGCAGGCCCTCGATCTCGTAGGTGTGGTTCAGGATGTCGCCGCGGCGGAAGATGTCGCCCGGCCTGCCCTCGATCATGCTCGGCCCTCCGGAGCGTCGCGAATTCTGTCGCCAATCCGAATGATTCCAGCATAATCTATCTTTTGTTGCCCGGAGTCGGATTATTTCGGATCTCATGGAGGCACCCATGCCTCGCGGTTCTCCCGAGACGGTGAAGCGGAAGGATCTTGTCGGGCGGCTTGATCCGCTCTGCCTCATGGCGTTCTCGGCGGCGGCCCGCACCGCCAAGGCGCGCGGCAACCCTTATGTCGAGTTCGTGCATCTGGTGGCGCAACTCGCCGAGGCGGAGCGGTCGGATTTCGCCCTGATCTGCGCGGCGGCCGGCATTGACGGGGCGCGTCTGGCCGCCGACATCACCGCCGCCCTCGATGCGCTGCCGCGGGGGGCGACGGCGGTCGAGGAATTTTCCGACCACATCTTCCATGCGATCCGCGAGGGCTGGACCTTCGGCAGCCTGCGCTTCGGCGACGACACCGTGCGCTCGGCGTATCTTCTGCTGGGCGCGCTGAAGGTGCCGGTGCTCGAGGCGCTGCTGCACCGGATCAGCCCCGAGTTCGACCGGGTCGACGCCGAGGCGATGGCCGACCGCCTGCCGGATCTGCTGGAAGGTTCCGCCGAGGGCGGCGAACCCGCCGCGGCACCGAAGCCGCAAGCGACGGGAAAGGACTCGGCGCTTGGCCGCTATGCGACGAATCTGACCGAGCGCGCACGGGCCGGCCAGATCGATCCGGTGATCGGACGCGATGCCGAGATCCGGCAGATCGTCGACATCCTGATGCGGCGGCGGCAGAACAACCCGATCCTGACCGGAGAAGCGGGTGTGGGCAAGACCGCGGTGGTCGAGGGGTTCGCGCTGCGCGTCGCGCAAGGCGACGTGCCGCCGCCGCTGCGCGGGGTGGCGCTGCATCTGCTCGACATCGGGCTGATGCAGGCTGGCGCCAGCGTGAAGGGCGAGTTCGAGAAGCGCCTGAAGGCGGTGATGGACGAGGTGCGCGCCTCGGACAGCCCGGTGATCCTGTTCATCGACGAGGCGCATACGCTGATCGGCGCGGGCGGGGCGGCGGGCACCGGGGATGCCGCGAACCTTCTGAAGCCCGCGCTGGCGCGGGGCGAGTTGCGCACCATCGCGGCGACGACATGGGCCGAATACAAGCAGCACATCGAGCCGGACCCGGCGCTGACCCGCCGCTTCCAGGTCGTGAAGGTCGAGGAGCCCGCCGAAGAGGCCGCGCTCCGCATGTGCCGGGGCGTGGCGGCGGTGCTGGAAGCGCATCACAAGGTCGAGATCCTCGACGAGGCCATCGAGGCCGCAGTGCGCCTTTCGCACCGCTACATCCCGGCGCGGCAACTGCCGGACAAGGCGATCAGCCTGCTTGATACCGCCTGCGCCCGGGTCGCCGTCTCGCAATCCGCCACCCCGGCCGAGGTCGAGGACCTGATCCGCCGCGCGCAGGCGCTGGAGATCGAGGCCGGGATCATCGCCCGCGAGGAAGCCATCGGGATCGACACGGCCGCGCGCCGGGCTGAGGTCGAGGCCGCGCAGGCCGAGGTAGCCGCGGCCCGCGCCGAGGCGGATGCGCGGTGGCAGGCCGAGCGTGGGCTGGTCGACGAGATCCTCGCGCTCCGCGCGCGGCTGCGGCAAGGCGGGGCGCCCGTCGATGGCGACGAGGCGGGCGAACCGGACGAGACCGCGCGGGCCGAGGCGCGGAGCGCGCTCAGGCAGCGCATGGCGGCCCTTGCCGAGGCGCAGGGCGAGCGGCCGCTGATCCTGCCCTCGGTCGACCGGCTGGCGGTCGCCTCGGTGGTGCAGGACTGGACCGGCATTCCGCTCGGCCGGATGCTGGCCAGCCAGAAGGAGCGCGCGCTGGCGCTGCCCGGCCTTCTGTCGGCGCGCGTCGTCGGGCAGGATCACGCGATGGCCAAGATCGCGAGCCGTATCCAGACCGCGCAGGCGGGCCTTGGCGCGCCGGAAAAGCCGGTCGGGGTCTTCCTGCTCTGCGGCCCTTCGGGCGTCGGCAAGACCGAGACGGCGCTGGCGCTGGCCGAACTGCTGCACGGCGGCGAGCAGAACCTGATCTCGATCAACATGAGCGAGTTTCAGGAGGCGCACACGGTCTCGACCCTCAAGGGCGCGCCGCCGGGCTATGTCGGCTACGGCAAGGGCGGCGTGCTGACCGAGGCGGTCCGCCGGCGGCCCTATTCGGTCGTGCTGCTCGACGAGGTCGAGAAGGCCCACCCCGACGTGCACGAGATCTTCTTCCAGGTCTTCGACAAGGGGATGATGGACGACAGCGAGGGCCGCCGGATCGACTTCCGCAACACGCTGATCGTGCTGACCTCCAACGTCGGCAGCGACGAGATCATGGCGCTGGCCGAAAGCGGCGCCCCGGACCCCGAGGCTCTGGCCGCGGCCCTGCGCCCGCCGCTCCTGAAGGTGTTTCCCGCCGCGCTTCTCGGCCGGATGACGGCGATCCCCTATCTGCCGCTGTCCGACGCGATGATCGCGGCCATCGCCACGCAGAAGCTTGCCGCCATCGGCCGGCGGCTGAAGGCCGCGCATGGCGCGGAACTGGTGCTGGGCGAGGGGGTGATCGAGACGATCCGCGCCCGCTGCACCGAGGTGGCATCCGGCGGGCGGATGATCGACGCCATCCTGACGGGCAGCCTGTTGCCGGACCTCAGCCGCGAGGTCCTGAACCGACAGCTTGCTGGACTGGGCTTTTCGACGATCACGGTCAGGGGGGGCGACGGCGGCTTCTCCTATGACATCGGGACGGAGGCGGACCATGCATGACGGCGGCTTTCCGGGCCTCGTGCCCGGGCTCTGCACCGCGCGGCTTGCCCTGACGGAGGACGGCCGGCTCGGGGTGACGCTTGACGGGCAGGTCGTCCCGGCCCGGTTCTGCGTCGCCGGCTCGGTTGCGGATGCCGGGGCCGAGGCGGTGGTGGCTCGCCTCGAGGAGGGGCCGGTCGTCCTCGGCATCCTTCGGCCGGCGCGGGAAGCGGAGGTCGTGATCGACGGGAACCGGCTCACGCTGGAGGCCACGCGCGAGATCGTGCTGCGCTGCGGGCAGGCCTCGCTGACGCTGTCGGCCGATGGCAGCGTGACCGTGCTGGGAACGCGGATCCTCAGCCGCGCAGGCGGCGCGAACCGGCTGCAGGGGGCAAGCGTGCATCTGAACTAGGCCGCTTGCTTCGGCGGGTGGGGACCATCCGCCTGCTCGGAAGCCCGGTGGGGGCAGGACCCGACAGGCTCGGCCCAAGCCAGTCATAGAGAGGCCCGGGGCGCCGGGCGAAGGAAGCGGCGCCGCTGGTGCAAAATGTTGTGCGGGGGCAAGCAGGGCCGCCCGGGATCACCTATGTTGGGCAGGTCCGCCCGAGAGCATCCCATGAAACGCACAGACACGCCCGCCATCGACAGCGCCCGCCCCGCCATCACCGCCGAGCTGATGGCGCGCACAGGGCTGGACGAGGCGATGCTCGACCGCCTCGTCCGTGACTTCTATGGCCGTGTGCGGCGGGATGCGGTGCTGGGCCCGATCTTCGACCGCGCGGTGCACGACTGGGACAGCCATCTCGACCGGCTGGCCGCCTTCTGGTCCTCGGTCGCGCTGATGACGGGGCGCTATCACGGTCGGCCCATGCAGAAGCACATGCCGCTCGCGCTGGAAGCCCGGCACTTCGACCGCTGGCTGGAGCTGTTCCGCGCGACGGCGCATGAGGTCTGCCCTCCGGCCGGGGCGGCCCATGTCATTGCGAAGGCGGAACAGATTGCCGTGGCCATCGCGGCGAACATCGAGAACCAGCGGCGCGGCAACGGCCTCGGGGCCGAGCCGCCACGGCTGTGAGGGGGGGCGATGCGGATCGGGATCGTGAACGGCCGCTTCAGCATCGAGGCCGAGGATCTCGCGCCGCTTCTGGGCGTCGCGCCCGCCGAGGTGCCGCTGCTGATGCGCCGGGGCGAGATCACCGGTGTGGTCGAGGAGGGCCGCGACGCGGACGCCGGCCGCTTCCGCGTCACCTTCCGGCATCGCGGCACGCGCCTCCGCTTCACGGTCGATGCCGAGGGCAACGTGCTTACCCGCAGCCGGGTCGAGCGATAGCCGCTTGCGGCAGGAGGGAAAGTCCGGTAGCGGCGCAGGCTTTGCCCGACCCGGAAGCCCCGCCATGCCCGCCGAGACCCTCGCGATCGACTTCGGAACCTCGAACTCCGCCGCGGCGATCCTCGACGGCGGCGTGCCGCGCCGGCTGGCGCTGGAAACCGGCGCCGAGACCCTGCCCACCGCCGTCTTCTTCCCGGCCGACCGCGGGCCCATGCGGATCGGGGCCGCGGCTGGCGAGGCGCTGATCGCGGGCGAGGAAGGCCGCTACATGCGCGCGCTCAAAAGCGTGCTCGGCACCCCGCTGCTGCACGAGCCGCGCCTGATCGGCGGGCGTCGGCGCACGCTGGCCGAGGTGATCGCCGCCTTCCTCGCCGAGGTGAAGCGCCGCTCGGAACAGCTGACGGACCGGCGGTTCCGCCGCGCGCTCTCGGGCCGTCCGGTCCGCTTTCGTGCCGATTCGGGCCGCGACGCACGGGCCGAGGCGGATCTGCGCGCCTGCTACCTGGCCGCCGGTTTCGACGCCGTGGACTTCCTGCACGAGCCCGAGGCCGCGGCCCTGGCGAGCCATGGCCTCGGGCACCCGGAGGGAACCGGCCTGATCGTCGACATCGGCGGCGGCACCTCGGATTTCTCGGTGTTCCGGGTCCGGGATGGACGGGTCGGGATCCTTGCCAGCCACGGCATCCGGTTGGGCGGGACGGACTTCGATCAGTCGGTCTCGCTGTCCCATGCGATGCCCTGCCTCGGTCATGGCGGATCGCTGCGGCGCGAGATGGGGCCGGGCCTTCTGCCGATGCCGAACGATCTTTTCGTGGATCTCGCGACATGGGCGAAGATCCCCTTCCTCTACACGCGCGAGACCCGCTCGGCGGTGGCCGGGATGCTGAAGCGGGCGGTCGAGCCGCGGCTTCTCCGCCGCCTTGCCGCGGTGCTGGAGCACGAGCTGGGCCACGACCTTGCCTTCGCGGTCGAGCGGGGGAAGATCGAGGCCAACGCCGGCCGCCCCGGCGCGATGATCCGCATGGGCAGGATCGAGCGCGGCCTTTACGCCGAGATCACCGCCGCCTCGCTGGAGGCAGCCCTTGCCCCGCATCGGCGGGTGCTGCGCGAGGCTGCTGCCGAAACCTGCCGCCTCGCCGCGGTCGAGCCGGACCGGGTCGGCACGGTGATCCTCGTCGGCGGGTCGAGCCTGATGGGCCTCGTCGCGGACGAGGCGCGGGCGCTGTGCCCGGGGGCCGAGCTGAAGAGCGCCGAGGCCTTCACCGCCGTGGTGGATGGTCTGGCGCTTGCCATCGGGACCCTCCCGGCCTGAGGGTGGCGCGTCGGGCGCCCACCCGCGAAGGCGCGCCTTGTGCAGGGCGAGGGATCGCCCGCGGCGGTGGTCCCGCATCTGCCGGGATCCTGCCGGTCCGACGGATGTTTCCCCCTTCGTCGGGCATGCTATCAAGGCGACGGGGTCAGCCGCCCGGGTCGGGTCTGACCGATCGCCACGAGGGGGGATGCGGGGTGCGCAAAGCCGTTCGGGAGTTGTATGAGGGCACGAGCCAGCGCGCCCATCGGTTTCGCTACGCCCTGCTGGCCTTCGACCTTGCGACCATCGCCTTCGTGATCGGCACGTCCTTCATGCCCCGCCGTCCGTGGGTCGACGGGGTCGACGTGGTGATCGGCCTGTTCATCCTCTCGGATCTGGTGGCGCGGCTGATGAGCAATCCGCGCCCGATGCGCTTCCTCGTCTATCCGACGACGCTGAGCGACGTGGTCGCCGTCGGCTCGTTCCTTGCGCCGCTGAGCGGAGAGGCCGCAGGCTTCCTGCGCGTGCTGCGCACGCTTCGGCTGCTGCACGCCTATCCGATGCTCTCGCGTCTCCGGCGCGACCTGCCGTTCTTCCGCAAGAACGAGGAGGTGCTTCTCGCGCTGACGAACCTGGTGGTCTTCCTGTTCGTGATGACCGGCATCGTCTATGCCTCCGAACACTCTCGCAACCCCGAGATCCGCAACTACGCGGATGCGCTCTACTTCACTGTGACCGCCCTCACCACGACCGGCTTCGGCGACATCACGCTTGAAGGCACGCGGGGGCGGATGATCTCGATCGTGATCATGATCTGCGGCGTGACGCTGTTCCTGCGGCTCGCCCAGACGCTGTTCCGTCCGAACAAGGTGCGCCATCCCTGCCCCGACTGTGGCCTGCAACTGCATGACTGGGATGCCGTGCACTGCAAGCACTGCGGCCGCGTCGTCAACATCCGCTCCGAAGGCGACTGAGCGGCGCGTGCCGCCGAAAGATGCGGCGCCGCGCATCGCGGGACAATCCCGCGAAACAAGCTCCGTTGAGAAATCTTGCCGGCTTCGACCCCGCCGAAGTTGCAGAATTCGCCGATGGAACCATACTCTGGGGCTGAGATTGCCTTTCCACAGTCCCTTCGGGCGAAAGATCGAGCCGATGTTCGAACAGGCCTCCGATGATCTCTCCCGCGATATTGCGGCAGCCGATTTCGGGATCGGCCGCTGGATATGGGATCTGGACGGCGGCACGATCACCTGGTCGCCGGAGCAGCGCGCGATCTTCGGCCTAGATGAGGCCGGCCCGGAGGTGAGCGTCGCCCGCTTCTGCGACCTCGTGCACCCCGAGGATCGCGCGCGCGTCGTTTCGACGGTGACCGCGACGCTGTCGCTTCGCCGCAGCGGTCACAGCCAGAGCTTCCGCATCCTGCGCGCCGATGGCGGCATCCGGCGCATCCTGAGCCATGCGCGGCTGGAGCTTGACGAGGCCGGGCGGCCTGCCCGCCTGCATGGCCTCGACTGCGACATCACCGAGGTCGCGATCGCGCCAACGCCCGCCGCGGAGACGGCCCGCCCGCCGGTGGTCGGCGCCTTCGACGGCCCGGACCCGCGGGGCCGGGTTCCCGAGGATCGCGAGGCATTGCTGCGTCTAGCGCTAGGCGCCGGGCGCATGGCGGTCTGGGACCTCGACCTTGGCCGGCAGGTGGTCCGGATCGACGAGTCGCTGGCGGCGCTCTTCGGGGTGCCCGGCCTTCCGCGCGAGATCCCGGTCGGCTTCTTCGATGCCGCGGTGGATCCCGAGGATCTCGACCGGGTCATGGCGGCCAAGGCCGCGGCCCTGCGGGGCGAGGCGGTGCAGGTGGAGTTCCGCATCCGGCTTCCGGGCGGCCAGCGGCGCTGGCTCCGCTCGCTTGGCGAGGCGCAGCTTGACGGCTCGGGCCGGCCGCAGCGCGTCGTGGGCGTGATCCACGACATCTCGACCGGCAAGGCAGCCGAGGAGCGCCTGCGCGCCAGCGAGGAGCACTATCGCGACGTCTTCGCCGCCATCGACGAGGGGTTCTGCATCTGCGACATGATCACGGACCCGGCCGGCAAGCCGGTGGACTACCGCTTCGTGGAGGCCAACCCCCTGTTCGGACTCATGACGGGACTTCCCGATGCGGTGGGCCGGACGGCGCTGGAACTGGTCCCCGGTCTCGAGCGGCACTGGATCGACACCTACGCCCGCGTCGGTCTGGATCGCGAGACCCTGCGGTTCGAGATGTCGTCTGAGGCGATGGGACGGTGGTTCGACGTCTTCGCCACGCCCCTTTCGGTGCCGGGCCGGTTCGCGCTCGTCTTCAAGGACGTGACCGAGCGGAAGCGCGCGCAGGATGCGCTGGTGGAAAGCGAGGCGCGCTTCCGCCACATGGCGGACGACGCCCCGGTGATGGTCTGGCTGAGCGACGCGACCGGCGCCTGCACCTTCATGAGCCGAAGCTGGACGGCCTTCACCGGCCAGCCGGTGGAAGGGGCGCTTGTGTGGGGATGGACGGACATGGTCCATCCCGAGGACAGGCCCGCATCGGTCGGCGCCTTCCTCGCCACGCGGGACGACTTCTCGCCCTGCCGGATCGAATACCGGCTGCGCCGCGCCGATGGCGGCTATTGCTGGGTGCTCGACAGCGCCCAGCCCCGCTTCGACGCCGAGGGGCGGTTTGCCGGCCACATCGGCTCGGTGCTCGATCTTTCGGACCGCCGTGCCGCCGAGGACGCCCTGCGCGAGAGCGAGGCCCTGTTCCGCACCGTGACCGAGGTCATGCCGCAGATGGTGTGGTCGGCGCGTCCCGACGGGCAGCCGGATTTCTTCAACCGGCGCTGGCACGATTTCGTGGGCCCCTCGGCGCCGGAGGGCGCCGGCTGGGAGGATGTCTTCCACCCCGACGACCGGGCCGGGATCGGGCTGCGCTGGTCACGCGCGCTGAGAACCGGCGACCCCTACGAGGTCGAGTGCCGCATGAGGCATGTCGGCGGCGGCTATCGCTGGGTGCTGTGCCGCGCCGTTCCGGTGCGGGGCGAGGACGGGCGCATCCTGCGCTGGATGGGCACCTGCACCGACATCCACGACATGAAGCTGGCGCAGGAACGCCAGCAGCTGATGCTCGAGGAGATGGAGCACCGGGTGAAGAACATCCTGGCGCTGGTGCAGGCGGTGGCCCGCCAGACGTTCAGCGTGGTCCCCGAAGCGGCCGAGGCACGGGATGCCTTCTCCGGCCGGCTGAGCGCGCTGTCCTGTGCGTACAGCCATCTCAACCGCGAAAGCTGGTCGCAGGCGCCGCTGCGCCAGATCGTCCTTGGCTCGCTCGAGGGCTGCGGCGCCCGGACGGCGGCGGTGGTGCTCGAGGGGCCCGACATCATGCTGCCGCCGCGGACGGCGGTGACGATTTCGATGGCAATCCACGAGCTGGGAACCAACGGCATGAAATACGGCGCGCTGTCGGTGCCGGGTGGCCGGGTGGCGATCCGGTGGCAGCTGACGGCACCCGGCCGGCTGCATCTCGTCTGGCAGGAACGAGGCGGCCCGCCCGTCCCGCCCCCCACCCGGCGCGGCTTCGGCACGCGGATGATCGAGCAGGCGCTGGCCGCGGAGATGGAGGGCAGCGTCCGTCTGAGGTTCGACCCGGAAGGCGTGACCTGCGAGATGGAGGCCGCGATCGATCCGACGGTCCCCTCGGCAGCGGGCTGAGCCGCGCCCGGACGTGGTGCCCGCTGGCGATGGGATCGGTGCGGGGCAGGTGCGCGCGCATCCCCAAACGATTGTGGATGCGCGCGTCACTCGTGCCGTGCCGCCGTCCGCGGCAGGCGGGCATCCGGCAGGGCAGGAGCGGCCGGGGCCGCCCCTGCCCGGGTCCGTTACTCGACCGGCACCATGAGGTGGGCATAGGGCGTGTCCGCCCACATCACGAAGGGCATCTTCGTGTCAGGGTCCGGACCTGACGGATAGCCTTGCATCAGGTGGGTCGCGTTCATGATCATCAGATGCGGCCCGGTGGTGACCCAGTGGTTGTCGTTCGTCTCGGCGGTGGCGTAGGGGTCGGTGTTGCTCGCGTCCGAGCCTCCGGCGAGCATGAAGATCAGCCCCACCTTGTCGGCGGGAGGCTGCGTCCTGTTGATCCAGGCCATCGCCCATTCCATCGCGTTCGCGTCCCCGCACATGGGGTCGGACGAGGGGGTGGTGGCGTCGTCCGGCATGCACCAGTAGCCGTTGGTGCCTTCGCGCAGGGTCTGCATCTTCCCGTCCGGGCCCATGCCGTAGATCGTGGCCTCGGACGAGACGGCCGCCGGGGCTGCGGTTTCGGCGCTCCTGATCAGGTCGGCCTTTTCATCCGCCGCCGCGGCCTGCATGCCGAGGATGACGAGCGTTGCAGCAAGACATGTCTTGGACACTATGAACACTCCCGATGTTGGTCGGGTTCGGGCGGCCGCAAGCCCGGATCGAAGGCACAGGTTGGGCAAGCTGTCGCCACGCCCGATGGTTGCACGGCTTCGATCTGGCGAGTTGTCAGCGCGATTGCAAACCGAGGCCCACGCCGTCAGTCGCGACATCACTCGTTAAAAGGGATACCAACTCGCACCCTGAACGCTACGCCCGTTTGGCCGGATCGTCAAATGCACGAAAAGGCCCGAATGCGTGCACGGGCGCGGTCGCGGAAAAGGATGCGTCGGGGGGCTTCAGGCGGCTTGTGCCGCGGCAGGCAGGGGGCGGGGCCGGCCATCGCCGCCGCTTTCGCCGCGCCCGCGGCCAGTTCCGTGCCGGATGTCGTCGGCAGCGGCGGCTAGAACCACTGTCCCGGCTCCATGAGGCCGAGATCCATCAACTGCTGCGACGTCCATTCGAACGGCACCGAGTTCCGCCAGCGGAAACTGCCGATCGCATGGCGCGATCCGGGATTGGTCTTGAGTGCCTTGGCCGTGCGGAACGAACAGACCGCCGTGGTGATGTTGTGGTGCCAGGGACAGGCGTAGGTGTTCATCTCTTCGTCGTTGAAGGTATGGTCGGGGCGCAGCACCAGACCTTGCCTCGCACGGAAAAGCGCGATCCGGTCGATCTTGCGCCGATCCGCCGGCACGTGCTCCTCGAACCGCCAGCGCAGGCCGCCGAAGAAATCGAGCTGCCGTTCCCGGGGGTGGTTGTGGTTCAGCGGATCGGGCCGGCCGAGCGCATAATAGCCCGAGCGGTCCAGCATCGCCTCCTCGACCGAGACCGCATCGGGATAGCGGTCGAGGTCGCCGGCATAGAGGTCGATGACATAGGACAGCAAAGCCTCACGCCGCTCCTCGGCATGGAAGGCCAGCATCTCTGCGACGTTGCGCGTCTCGCAGAACGGATGGAACAGGAACTCGGCGTTGTAGCAGTAATAAAGCCATCGGCCCGGCACGGCCGGGATCAGCCGGTTCACCGCGCCGACAAGCGCATTGGTGGCAAAGACGTCGTGGTCGATCCGGTGGACTTGCGCCTCGGCCGTCGCGGACAGGTCGAGATCGGGATGGGCGAGCAGCAGGATCGACCGGAAGCCCGCCCGGGCATGGTGCGAGATCGTGCGCTCAAGCTCCACCCCGTCTTCGGCCAAGATCACGGCGATCGGACCCTGCGACAGCGCAGCCGTCGCGACGGACAGGAAGATGTCCAGGCTTCCGTATCGCATCCTCGCCCCGTTGTCTGCCCGCGGCACCATTCCCCGCCGGCCCGCCGGATTGCAAGCCCCCTGTGATTCCGGTTAATACGCCGGCTTGACCGACAGGGGATCCCCGCCATGTCCGACGCCCGCAAGCTCTTCATCAAGACCTACGGCTGCCAGATGAACGTCTATGACAGCGAGCGCATGGCCGAGGCGCTGGGGGCGCAGGGCTACGAGCTGACCGATGTCGCCGACGAGGCCGACATGGTGCTGCTGAACACCTGCCACATCCGCGAGAAGGCCGCCGAGAAGGTCTATTCCGACCTCGGCCGGCTGAAGCCGCTGAAGGCCGCGAAGCCCGGTCTGAAGATCGGCGTGGCGGGTTGCGTGGCGCAGGCCGAGGGCGACGAGATCCTGAAGCGGATGCCGCTGGTCGATCTGGTCGTGGGGCCGCAGAGCTACCACCGCCTGCCCGAGATGCTCGCCCGCACCGACGGCGGCGCCCGCGTCGTCGACACGGACTTCCCCGAGGAGGACAAGTTCGACCACCTGCCCGAGCGGAAGGTGCTGCGCGGGCCCGCCGCCTTCCTGACCGTGCAGGAAGGCTGCGACAAGTTCTGCGCCTTCTGCGTCGTGCCCTATACCCGCGGCGCCGAGGTAAGCCGGCCCTTCGCGCGGCTGATGGGCGAGGCGCGCGGGCTGGTGGCCAGGGGCGTGCGCGAGCTGACGCTTCTGGGCCAGAACGTGAACGCCTGGCGGAACGAGGGCAGGGGGCTTGGCGATCTCATCCGAGAGATGGCGCAGATCGAGGGGCTGGAGCGGTTGCGCTACACCACCTCGCACCCCAACGACATGGCCGACGACCTGATCGAGGCGCATGGGGTGGAGCCGAAGCTGATGCCCTACCTGCACCTGCCGGTGCAGTCGGGATCGGACCGGATCCTGAAGGCGATGAACCGCAAGCACACGTCCGAGCAATACCTGCGCCTCGTCGAGCGCATCCGCGCCGCGCGGCCCGACATCCTGCTGACCTCGGATTTCATCGTGGGCTTCCCCGGCGAGACCGATGCCGATTTCGAGGCGACGCTGGACCTGATCCGCGCGGTGGGCTTCGGCTCGGCTTTCTCGTTCAAGTATTCCGCCCGGCCGGGAACGCCCGCCGCCGAGAAGCCGGAACTGCCGGCCGAGATCTGCGATGCGCGGCTCCAGACGCTGCAGGCGCTGATCGCCGGGCAGCAGCGCGCGGCGCAGGAAGCGATGATCGGCCGCGAGGTCGACGTGCTGTATGAAAAGTCCGGCCGCCTGCCCGGCCAGATGGTCGGCAAGTCGGACCATCTGCATGCCGTCCATGTGGCCGATCCCGACGCGAAGGCGGGCGATCTCGTCCGCGTCCGCATCACGGCCAGTCAGGCGAATTCGCTGACCGGGGAACGTCTGACCATCTGATCGGGCGCAAGCCGGGCTCGGGCCGCGGCACCGTCCGCGGCCTTTTCATTTCTTGCGTCCTTTCCGTGCAGAGTCACAAGAATTTGTGGTTCATGCACCAAAAATCTTGCCTTGGGGCCATGTCAGCCCCACTCTTTATCCATAGCCCTCCAGCACAAGGAGTTGTCTTTGGGCCTCAGCGCGCTGACCCCCCCGACCCGTTCCGAGGATGTCGTCGAAACGCTCCTCGAGTTCCCCGACAATCGCCTGCTGATCGACCTCTGCGGAGAATACGACCGTAATCTCGCGCAGATCGAACACCAGATGGGGGTGCACATCCTGCGCCGGGGCAACCGGCTGGCGGTGATCGGCGACAGGGATGCGAGGGATCAGGCGGCCTCGATCCTGCGCGGGCTCTACTCCCGGCTCGAGGCCGGGCGCGGCGTGGTCGCGGGCGACATCGACGGGGCGATCCGCCTGGGGCGTCCGGCACCCGACGCGGCGCAGGGCGAGCAGATCGAACTTTTCACGCCGGGAAAATACGAGATCCGGACCCGGAAGAAGCCGGTCGAGCCGCGCACCGAGGCGCAGAAGGCCTATGTGGCCAATCTCTTCGATCACGAACTGGCGTTCGGAATCGGGCCTGCGGGCACGGGCAAGACCTATCTCGCCGTGGCGGTGGGCGTGACCATGTTGATCGGCGGCCTGGTGGACCGGATCATTCTCTCGCGTCCCGCCGTCGAGGCGGGCGAGCGGCTGGGCTTCCTGCCCGGCGACATGAAGGAGAAGATCGACCCCTACATGCAGCCGCTCTATGACGCGCTGAACGACTTCCTGCCGCAGAAGCAGCTGCAGAAGCTGATGGAGGAGAAGCGGATCGAGATCGCGCCGCTGGCCTTCATGCGTGGGCGGACCCTGTCCAATGCCTTCGTGGTGCTGGACGAGGCGCAGAACGCGACCACCATGCAGATGAAGATGTTCCTGACCCGTCTGGGCGAGGGCAGCCGCATGGTGATCACCGGCGACCGGACCCAGATCGACCTGCCGCGCGGGACCGCCTCGGGTCTTGCGGATGCCGAGCGGGTGCTGAAATCGGTCAGGGGCGTGTCGTTCAACTATTTCTCGGCCAGGGACGTGGTGCGGCACCCGCTTGTTGCCCGCATCATCGAGGCGTATGAGGCCGAGGATGGAGCCTCTGGTTGATACGGTAATCGAAGACGCGCGCTGGGAAGGCACCGACCTCCCGGCGCTCGCCACGCGCGCGGCGGAGGCGACCCTCGCCGCGCTGTCCCTGCCCGTCACGGGTTTCTCGGTCGTCGTCATGGGATGCGACGACGCGCGCATCGCGGACCTGAACGGCGAGTTCCGCCAGAAGGGCAAGCCCACGAACGTGCTGTCCTGGCCATCGGAAGAGCGGGGCGCCGAGGTTCCGGGCGAGCCTCCCGAACCGCCGGAGCCCGGCGAAGCCGACGACCCCGAGCATCTGGGCGATATCGCGATCGCCTTCGAAACCTGCGCGCGGGAAGCTGCCGAGCAGCAGAAGCCCATGCAGGACCATGTGACACATCTTCTCGTTCATGGCATCCTTCACCTGCTCGGCTATGATCACGTCGAGGACGCGGATGCCGACCTGATGGAGGCAACGGAGACGCGCATACTTGCGGGGTTGGGGGTGCCTGACCCATATTGACGGGGCGCCGGACGGGCGCGGCAATTCGGAAAGGACCGATGGACAGCAGCAACGACGGGTCTATGGCAGCGCATGGCGCGCCGGACCAGACGGAGGACGACCAGTCCGAGAGTAGCCCGCGAGGGATATTCGGACGCATTCTCAATGCCTTCTCGCCTTCTGACGGAGGTGGCGCCTCGTCCTCTCCGCAGGACAGGACGATCGAGATGGCGCAAAGCAGCCTTACGCTTCCCGGCGTTGCGAATCTGCGTCGCCTTCGGGTGGACGACGTGGCGATTCCCAAGGTCGAGATCGTGGCCGTGCCGGTGGACATCGGCAAGGACGAGCTGGTCGAGGTTTTCCGCGAACACGGCTTCTCGCGCCTTCCGGTCTATCGCGACACGCTGGACCAGCCTGTCGGGCTGGTGCTGCTGAAGGATCTGGCGCTGCAGCACGGCTTCAACGGCAACGGCGCCTTCAACCTCAAGTCCATGCTCCGGCCGCTGCTCTATGCGCCGCCCTCGATGCCGATCGGGGTGCTGCTGCAGAAGATGCAGCGTGATCGCGTGCACATGGCGCTGGTGATCGACGAATACGGCGGGGTGGACGGCCTCGTGACGATCGAGGACCTGATCGAGACTGTGATCGGCGAGATCGAGGACGAGCATGACGAGGCCGAAGGCCCGCTCTGGTCGCTCGAGAAGCCGGGAAGCTACATCGCGCAGTCCCGCGCCCCTCTGGACGAGTTCGAGGCCGAGATCGGCCTGCGTCTGCGCCACGAGGAAGAGGATGAGGAGATCGATACCCTCGGGGGGCTCGTGTTCCTCAGGACGGGCCGGGTGCCGGTGCGCGGCGAGATCGTGCCGCATGAAACCGGCGCCGAGTTCGAGGTGATCGACGCCGATGCCCGGCGCATCAAGCGGCTGCGCGTCCGCCTGCCGGGTCACGCAACCGCGGCGGTGCCGGCCGCCAGCGCGGCCGAGTAGCGGGTCCCCGACCGGCGCGGCAGGGCCGGGAGCCTTGCGCCACCGGTTTCCGGTGGCGCCGCCACGCGAGGGTCCTCTCCCCTTCCTGACAACCGCCTCCTCACACGGTCGCGACCGCGCGGAGCTTGACGCCGCGCCGTTGCCGGGGCACCCCTTTGCCGCAGACTTCGGAGCCGGAATGACCGTCCTCAGCCTTCCCGCCAGCCTGGGCACGCGCCTCGGCCTCGCCTTCGCGGCGGGGCTGGTGATGGCGACCGGGCAGGCCCCGCTGGGCCTGTGGTGGCTGGCGCTGCCGGCGCTGGTCGCGCTGACCGGGCTGGTGGCCTCGGCCGCCACTGCGCGCCGTGCGGCGCTGCTCGCGCTTCTGGGCGGAGCGGGTCACTTCGCGCTCGCCCTCAGCTGGATCGTCGAGCCCTTCCTGATCGACGTCGAGCGCTACGGCTGGATGGCGCCCTTCGCGCTGGTCCTGATGGCCTTCGGCCTGGCGCTGTTCTGGGGGGCGGCGGGCTGGCTGTCCGGCAGGCTTGCCCCCGGTCACCGGGCCATCGGCTTCGCGACGACGCTCGCCGCGGCCGAACTCGCGCGCGGCTACCTGCTCACGGGCTTTCCCTGGGCGATGATCGGACATGTCTGGGTCGGGGCCTGGCCGGCGCAGGTGGCAAGCCTTGTAGGGCCGTCGGGCCTGACGCTGATGACGACGCTGGCGGCCGCGCTTCCGGTCGCCCTGCGCTGGAGGGGCCTTGCCCTGTCCGCGGCGCTGGTGGGCGCGATGGCGGGGTTCGGGCTCTTGCGTCTCGGGCAGCCCGAGCCGGAGCCCCCCGGCCTGACCCTGCGGCTGGTGCAGCCCAATGCGGCCCAGAGCATGAAATGGGACCCGGCCCTTGCGGCCAGCCATTTCCGCCGGCTGCTGTCCTTCACCGCGGCCGGGCCCCGGCCCGACCTTGCCATCTGGCCCGAAACCTCGGTCCCCTACATGCTCGACCGCTCGCCGGGGCTGCTCGAGGAGGTCGCCGCTTCGGGCCGTGGCGCGCCGGTGGTGATCGGCATCCAGCGGGGCGAGGGCTGGCGGTTCTGGAACAGTCTGGCCGTGGTGGCGCCGGACGCCCGGCTCGTCGCGACCTACGACAAGCACCACCTTGCGCCCTTCGGCGAGTATGTGCCGCTGGGCGATCTGATGTTCGACCTGTTCGGGCTCAGGGCCTTCGCCGCGCAGGAGGGCTATGGCTATTCCGCCGGGGACGGGCCAAAGGTGCTGGACCTCGGGCCGCGACTGGGGCGCGTCCTGCCGCTGATCTGCTACGAGGCGGTCTTTCCGCAGGACCTGCGCACCGATACCCGCGCGGACTGGATCCTGCAGATCACCAACGACGCCTGGTTCGGCACCTTCAACGGTCCCTACCAGCACCTCGCCCAGACCCGGCTGCGCGCGATCGAGCAGGGGCTGCCGCTGGTGCGCGTCGCCAATACCGGCGTCTCGGCCCTGATCGACGCCAGGGGGCGCGTGCTGGCCGAACTGCCGCTGGGACAGGCCGGCTACAAAGATGTCGCACTTCCCGCACCGCTGCCGGCTACCCCGTTCTCGCAATTGGGAGAAATGCCGGTGCTCTTTGTCCTCGCGGGGCTCTGCGGCTTTCTGTTCCGCCCCCGCGGCATGCGCCGCGCTTGACCCACGCCCGGGCGGGGTGTAGCGCGGTTCCCAACCGTCACAACGGCTTCCTGGCGTGACGGGGTTAACCCCAACGGAGCACTTCCCATGTCTCGTTCGAACTATGTCTTCACTTCCGAGTCCGTCTCGGAAGGTCACCCCGACAAGCTGTGCGATCGCGTGTCGGATGCCGTCCTCGACGCCTTCCTGACCGAAGAACCCAACGCCCGCGTCGCCTGCGAAACCTTCGCCACCACGAACCGAGTCGTCGTCGGCGGCGAGGTCGGCCTGTCGGATCCCGCCAAGCTCGACGAGTTCATGGAGCGCGTGGACGGTATCGTCCGCGACTGCGTGAAGGACATCGGCTACGAGCAGCAGGAATTCCACTGGAAGACCATCGAGGTCTCGAACTTCCTGCACCGCCAGTCGGCCCACATCGCGCAAGGCGTGGATCGCGACGGCGCGGGCGACCAGGGCATCATGTTCGGCTATGCCTGCCGCGAGACGCCGGAACTCATGCCGGCGCCGATCCAGTATGCCCACGCCATCCTGCGCCGCCTGGCCGAAGTGCGGAAGTCCGGGCAGGAGCCCGACCTGCGTCCCGACGCCAAGTCGCAGCTCTCGCTGCGCTACGAGAACGGCAAGCCGGTCGAGGTGCGCTCGATCGTGCTGTCGACCCAGCACGCGCATGAGGAGCAGACCTCGGCCGACATCCGCGCCATCGTCGAGCCATACATCCGCGAGACGCTTCCCGAAGGCTGGATCACCGACGCGACCGAATGGTGGGTGAACCCCACCGGCACCTTCGTGATCGGCGGGCCGGACGGCGATGCGGGCCTGACGGGCCGCAAGATCATCGTGGACACCTATGGCGGCGCGGCCCCGCACGGCGGCGGCGCCTTCTCGGGCAAGGACCCGACCAAGGTGGACCGCTCTGCGGCCTATGCGGCGCGCTATCTGGCGAAGAACGTCGTGGCCTCGGGTCTCGCCGATCGCTGCACCCTGCAGGTCTCCTACGCCATCGGCGTGGCCAAGCCGCTGTCGATCTACGTCGACACCCACGGCACCGGCAAGGTGGACGAGGCGCAGATCGAGAAGGCCGTGGCCGAGTGCATGGACCTGACGCCGCGGGGCATCCGCGAGCATCTGAACCTCTGCCGCCCGATCTATGCCCGCACCGCGGCCTACGGCCACTTCGGCCGCGCGCCCGAGGAGGACGGCGGCTTCTCGTGGGAGCGCACCGACCTGACCGAGGCGCTGCTCAAGGCCGTCTGACGGTCCTGACGTCCTGACCCGGAAACGAATGAAGCCCCGGCGGAAATGCCGGGGCTTCTGTCGTTCTGAAACTCTTCCTGAAAAGGTCTTGTTGAAACCGGGGTCAGCCCGAAAGGCCGTCCATGATGCCGTAGGCGCCCGAAACGG
Source organism: Rhodobacter sp. CZR27 (assembly GCF_002407205.1). Lineage (NCBI taxonomy): Bacteria > Pseudomonadati > Pseudomonadota > Alphaproteobacteria > Rhodobacterales > Rhodobacter > Rhodobacter sp. CZR27. Next base: position 756,124 of record NZ_CP023549.1, read on the forward strand.
TGCCAAGCTGGCCGGTCCGGCCGCTGTCGCGGGCATAGGCTTCGAGCGCGGTCGAGGTGCCGGGGCCCCAGGCGCCGTCGATCGAGCCCGAGTAATAGCCGTAGCGGGCGAGCGAGATCTGCACCTCGCGCCGCATCTGGGGCGAAAGCTCGCGGAAGGCCTGCGCGGCCGGGGTGGAGTGGACGCTGGGCGCCACGTAGCGCGGCTGGTAGGTCACGCGCTGGGGTGCCGCGGAATAGGTCGTGCGCGGCTGGACGTAATACTGCGGCTGGGCGGGGGCCGCGTAGCGCGGCTGGCCAGCGGCAAAGGGCCAGGTGCCGTTGTTGCGCATGTTGTTGATCACCGCCCCGGCGACGACGGCGGTCGCGGCGCCGGCGATAAAGGCCTTGTCCTTCTTGCCGAGCGCATGGGCGGGCGCGGCCGCGGCCGGCACGAGCGACAGGGCGGCGAGTGCTGCGATGGCTGTCTTGCGAATGTCGATGGTCATGCGTGTCTCCGTTGGTAGCGCCCGCTTTGGGGCGTCGCATCTGCTGCCGTCAACTTGGGTCCAATGGCCGTGACAGGCAAAAACTCGAGGCTGCTATCGGATAACAGGCCCCCCGCCAGTGCCTCAAGTCATTGATTTCATGGCAGACGCTTTTCCGCCGACCGCCCGGTTCCCGTTGTGCCGGATTTTGCTCCGTCTGCGGTTGACGCGCACACGGAGGCTGTTTAGGGGCTGGCCATGCACAGATGAGGCCCGTGATGACTGACGAGACCGACCCCGATTCAGGCTCCCGGCCGGCCTGGCGCAACTTCTATGGGCGGCGGTCGGGCAAGACGCTCCGCCCGAGCCAGCGCGGCTACCTCGCCGAGGATCTCGACCGCCTGCGGCCGCCGGGCGTGACGCGCGAGGAGAACCCGGCCCGCCTGCCGCTCGACCTTGCCTCTCTCTTCGGGCCGGGCCGGCCGGTCTGGCTCGAGATCGGCTTCGGCGGTGGCGAACACATGGTCCACATGGCCGCCCGCAATCCGCAGGTCGGCGTGATCGGCTGCGAGCCCTTCGTGAACGGCGTGGCGATGCTTCTGGGAAAGATCCGCGCGGCGGGTGTGCAGAACCTGAAGGTCCATCCCGGGGATGCGCGCGACCTGTTCGACGTCCTGCCCGAGGGCAGCATCGCGAAGGCCTTCCTGAACTACCCGGACCCGTGGCCCAAGGCGCGCCATCACAAGCGCCGCTTCGTGACGCAGGGCTATCTGGCGCCGCTGGCCCGCGTGCTGGCCCCGAGTGCCGAATTCCGTGTCGCGACCGACATTCCCGATTACGTGCGCCAGACGCTGGAAGAGGTGCCGAAGGCGGGCTTCGATCTGGTCGCGCAGGGCGGGGTGTCGTGGGAGGACTGGCTTTCGACCCGTTACGAGCAGAAGGCGCTGCGCGAGGGGCGGGTGCCGCACTACCTGACCTTTCGTCGCCGGTAGGCGTTCCTTTTCGGGGAAGCTCAAACACCGCGCGAAGTATATCCGACAATACATTGAAGACACTAAGCTATCCGGCTTCCTGTGACGCACCGCCGGCGCCATCTGCCGTCTGCGCGGCCCACCTGCACCGGGACCCGATGGCGCTGGACCGGGCCGGGCGCATTCGCTAAGGCTCTCGCCGGGATTTCTGGAGGAAGATCATGTCCGGACACGGGGCCTCGCAACCGATGACCGCCCGCCGCTCGGGTCCGCTGAGGGGGCGCGCCGAGGTGCCGGGCGACAAGTCGATCAGCCACCGCGCGCTGATCCTCGGCGCGATGGCGGTGGGCGAGACGCGGATCACCGGGCTTCTGGAAGGGCAGGACGTGCTCGATACCGCAAAGGCCATGCGCGCCTTCGGGGCGGAGGTCACACAGCATGCGCCCGGCGAATGGTCGGTGCAGGGCGTGGGTGTGGGCGGCTTTGCCGAACCGTCCGACGTGATCGACTGCGGCAACTCCGGCACCGGGGTGCGGCTGATCATGGGCTGCATGGCGACCTCGCCGATCACCGCGACCTTCACGGGCGATGCGTCCTTGCGCAAGCGGCCGATGGGGCGGGTGACCGATCCGCTGGCGCTGTTCGGCGCGCGGGCCTATGGCCGGAAAGGCGGGCGTCTTCCGATGACTCTGGTGGGCGCGGCAGAGCCCGTCCCGGTGCGCTACACCGTGCCGGTGCCCTCGGCGCAGGTGAAGTCGGCGGTGCTGCTTGCCGGGCTGAACGCGCCCGGTCAGACCGTGGTGATCGAGCGCGAGCCGACGCGCGACCATTCCGAGCGCATGCTGCGCGGCTTCGGCGCGGAGCTGACGGTCGAGGCTACCGCCGAGGGCCAGGTCATCACGCTGACGGGCCAGCCGGATCTGCGCCCGCAGGTGGTGGCGGTGCCGCGCGATCCGTCCTCTGCCGCCTTCCCGGTCTGTGCCGCCCTGATCGTCGAGGGGTCCGAGATCGTGGTGCCCGGCGTCAGCCGCAACCCGACGCGCGACGGCCTTTACGTCACGCTGCTGGAGATGGGCGCCGACATCGCCTTCGAATCCCCGCGCGAGGAGGGCGGCGAGCCGGTGGCCGACCTGCGCGTGCGCTTCTCGGCGCTGAAGGGGGTCGAGGTCCCGCCCGAGCGCGCGCCCTCGATGATCGACGAATATCCGATCCTGTCGGTGGTGGCCGCCTTCGCCGAGGGCCGCACCGTCATGCGCGGCATCAAGGAGCTGCGCGTGAAGGAAAGCGACCGGATCGACGCCATGGCCCGCGGACTCGAGGCCTGCGGTGTCCGCGTCGAGGACGATGAGGATACGCTGATCGTGCACGGCATGGGCGCCGGCGGCGTGCCGGGCGGGGCGACCTGCGCCACGCACATCGACCACCGCATCGCGATGAGCTTTCTGGTGCTGGGGATGGCGGCGAAGCACTCGGTGTCGGTGGATGACGGCTCGCCGATCGCGACCTCGTTCCCGGCCTTCCTGCCGCTCGTCCGGACCCTGGGTGCGGATGTGTCCGAGGGCTGAGGGCGCGGGCGGGGGCTGGATCAGGGCGAAGGGGATGGACGTGGGCTTCACGGTGGCGATCGACGGGCCGGCGGCCGCGGGGAAGGGAACGATCTCGCGCGCGGTGGCGGCGCATTTCGGCTTTTCCCATCTCGACACCGGGCTGCTCTATCGCGCGGTCGGCGCGAAGGTGTCCGATGGCGCCGATCCGGTGGAGGCCGCCCGCGGCCTTGAACCGCGGGATCTGGAGCGGCCGGACCTGCGGTCGGCCGAGGCCGGGCAGGCCGCAAGCCGGGTGGCGGCCCTGCCCGACGTGCGCGCGGCCCTGGTCGAGTTCCAGCGCCGCTTTGCCCGCCAGCCGGGCGGCGCGGTGCTGGACGGGCGCGACATCGGCACGGTGATCTGCCCCGAGGCCGAGGTGAAGCTGTTCGTGACCGCCTCGGACGAGGAGCGGGCGCGGCGGCGCTGGCTGGAGCTTGCGGCCAAGGGCGGCACCGCCACCGAGGCCGAGATCCTCGCCGACCTGAAGGAACGCGACCGCCGCGACCGCGAGCGCGAGACGGCGCCGCTGAGGCCCGCGCCGGATGCGCTCTTGCTTGACACGACGGAACTGACTATAGACGCGGCAGTCCGAAAGGCCATCGAAGCCATCGAGCTCAGGCAGGCACAGGGTCGGGAGTAATCCTCGGCCCTTCTGGTTTTGAGACGGGCCGCGCCCGGACGACGTGAAAGACCGGCGGAGCCAACCGCCAGGCCAGTGAAATGACACGAAAAGGATATCAGACTGTATGTGCGCTAAAGCAACCATGGACGAATTCGAGGCCCTTCTGAACGAGAGCCTCGCGATCGACACCCCCCAGGAGGGTTCGGTCGTCAAGGGCCGCGTGATCGCCATCGAGGCGGGCCAGGCCATCATCGACGTCGGCTACAAGATGGAAGGCCGCGTCGACCTGAAGGAATTTGCCGACATGTCGGGCTCGGTCGACATCTCGGTCGGCGATGACGTCGAGGTTTACCTTGATCGCGTCGAGAACGCCCGCGGCGAGGCTGTCATCAGCCGCGACAAGGCGAAGCGCGAGGAAGCCTGGGATCGTCTCGAAAAGGCCTACGCCAACGAGACCCGCGTCGAAGGCGCGATCTTCGGCCGCGTCAAGGGCGGCTTCACCGTCGATCTCGGCGGCGCCGTGGCCTTCCTGCCGGGCTCGCAGGTCGACGTGCGTCCGGTGCGCGATGCCGGCCCCCTCATGGGCATGAAGCAGCCGTTCCAGATCCTGAAGATGGACCGTCGCCGTGGCAACATCGTCGTGTCGCGCCGCGCGATCCTCGAAGAGAGCCGCGCCGAACAGCGCGCCGAGGTCATCTCGAACCTCTACGAAGGCCAGACCGTTGACGGCGTCGTCAAGAACATCACCGAATACGGTGCGTTCGTCGACCTCGGCGGTGTGGACGGCCTGCTGCACGTCACCGACATGGCGTGGCGCCGCGTGAACCACCCGTCCGAGATCCTGTCGATCGGCGAGACCGTGAAGGTCCAGGTCATCAAGATCAACAAGGAAACCCACCGCATCAGCCTGGGCATGAAGCAGCTCCAGTCGGATCCGTGGGATGCGGTGGAAAAAGCCTATCCGATCGGTTCGGTCCACAAGGGCCGCGTGACCAACATCACCGACTACGGCGCGTTCGTCGAGCTGGAAGCCGGTGTCGAGGGTCTGGTCCACGTCTCGGAAATGAGCTGGACCAAGAAGAACGTGCACCCCGGCAAGATCGTCTCCACTTCGCAGGAAGTGGACGTCATGGTGCTGGAAATCGACAGCGCCAAGCGCCGCGTGTCGCTCGGTCTCAAGCAGACCATGCGCAACCCGTGGGAAGTCTTTGCCGAAACGCACCCGGTCGGCACCCCGATCGAGGGCGAGGTCAAGAACATCACCGAGTTCGGTCTGTTCGTGGGTCTCGAGCACGACATCGACGGCATGGTGCACCTCTCCGACCTCAGCTGGGACCAGCGCGGCGAGGAAGCCATCCAGAACTACCGCAAGGGCGACGTCGTGAAGGCGGTCGTGACCGAGGTCGACATCGACAAGGAGCGGATCTCGCTCTCGATCAAGGCTCTGGGCGACGACACCTTCTCGGAAGCCATCGAAGGCGTGAAGCGCGGCTCGGTCATCACCGTCGCCGTGACTGCGATCGAAGAGGGCGGGATCGAGGTGGACTACAACGGCATGAAGTCGTTCATCCGCCGCTCGGACCTGTCGCGCGACCGCGCCGACCAGCGCCCCGAGCGCTTCCAGGTCGGTGACAAGGTCGACGTCCGCGTGACCAACGTCGATCCGAAGACCCGTCGTCTCGGCCTGTCGATCAAGGCGCGCGAGATCGCGGAAGAGAAGGAAGCGGTCGAACAGTACGGCTCGTCCGATTCGGGCGCGTCGCTGGGCGACATCCTCGGCGCGGCGCTGCGCAACAGCGAGCGCGGCTGATCCACGCCTTCCGGCGAGTTCGGGGCCCCGCAGTGATGCGGGGCCCTTTGCATTCCTCCGCCCATGGCCCGGAAGTGCCGCTTAATACAGGGTTTTCCTGTTTGTATGGCGCAATCTTTTCCTCTATCCTCTCCGGACATAAGAGCGTCCGCCGAAGGCGGCGAAGGGGGGATAAGGATGATCCGATCGGAACTGATCCAGAAAATCGCCGACGAGAATCCCCATCTCACCCAGCGCCATGTCGAGCGGATCGTGAATACGGTCTTCGAGGAGATCATCGAGGCGCTTGCCCGCGGCGACCGGGTGGAACTGCGCGGATTCGGCGCATTCTCGGTCAAGTCCCGCGATGCCAGAGTCGGCCGCAACCCGAGAACGGGTGAAGCCGTCGAAGTCGAAGACAAGAAGGTTCCCTTCTTCAAAACCGGCAAGCTGCTGCGCGACCGCCTGAACGCGAAGTGACGCACAGCATGGCCCTCTGAATGGTGAGCAGGACCCTATGATCCGTTGGTTGCGTATTCTGTTCCTCCTTGTGCTGGCGGTGGTGCTGCTGACCGTCGCGCTGGCCCATCGTGACCCTGTCACGGTGAAACTCATGCCCGAAAACCTGGCGGCCTTCGTCGCCACCGACTGGGCAACATGGTCGATGGACCTGCCGCTTTATGCGGTGATCTTTGGCGGCATCGTCGCCGGCCTGCTGATCGGCTTCTTCTGGGAGTGGATGCGCGAGCACAAGCACCGCGCCGAGGCCCGCCGGAAGACGAAAGAGGTCAAGACCCTGCAGCGCGAAGTCTCGACCCTGAAGTCGAAGGTCGATGCGGCCAATGCCAATGCGCCGAAGAACGACGTTCTGACCGCGCTGACGAAAACGGCCTGATGGCCGAGGTCCGCGTCAAGGTCTGCGGACTGCGGACCGAGGCGGATGTGAAGGCGGCCGCGTCCTCGGGCGCGGCCTATTTCGGTCTTGTGTTCTTCCCCCGGTCGCCGCGCCACCTGAGCATCGAGGTCGCGCGGACACTGGCGCTCGTGGCGCCGCCAGGACTGGCGAAGGTTGCGCTGACGGTGGATGCCGATGACGCCACGCTCGACGCGATCATCGAGGGCGTGCCGCTCGACATGCTGCAACTGCACGGCCACGAGAGCCCCGAGCGGGTGGCCGAGGTTCGCGAGCGCTACCGTCTGCCGGTGATGAAGGCGGTGGGCGTGGCGGACGAGGGGGACCTGCCGCAGATCCTCGACTATTCGCTGGTGGCCGACCAGATCCTGATCGACGCCAAGGCGCCGAAGGATGCGGCCCTGCCCGGCGGCAACGGGCTGACATTCGACTGGCGGCTGATCGCAGGGCGGCACTGGCTGCGGCCGTGGATGCTGGCGGGCGGCCTCAACCCGGGGAACGTGGCCGAGGCGATCCGTCGGACCGGCGCGCGGCAGGTGGACGTCTCCTCCGGCGTCGAGTCGGCGCCCGGCATCAAGGATCCCGCACGGATTGCCGCCTTCGTGCAGGCCGCGCGATGATCACCTTTCGCGAAGCCCGGCGCGAGGATGTGCCGGCGATCGTCGGCCTTCTTGCTGACGACCTGCTCGGCGTGGGGCGCGAGACCGCGCCGCTCGAGACCTATCAGGCCGCCTTCGACCGGATCGCCGCGGTGCCCGGCATGTTGCTGATCGTGGGCGAGATCGATGGCCGGGTGATCGGAACCTACCAGCTGGCGATCCTGCCGGGGCTGTCGCTGGGCGGCACGACGCGCGGCCTGATCGAGGCCGTGCGCGTCGCCTCGGACTGGCGCTCGCAGGGGTTCGGCGCGCTTCTGATGGCCGATGCCGAGGCGCGGGCGCGTGCCGCGGGCGCCACTCTCCTGCAGCTGACCACGCACCAGAGCCGCGAACGGGTGCACCGCTTCTACGAGCGGCTCGGCTTTACCGCCTCGCACATCGGATATAAACGGGCGCTGACACCACAGGAGTAGGCGCAATGGCGGACGACGGCATCAACAGCTTCATGACCGGACCGGACGAGCAGGGGCGCTTCGGCATCTTCGGCGGGCGCTTCGTGTCCGAGACGCTGATGCCGCTGATCCTCGACCTCGAGGCCCGCTATGAACACGCCAAGACCGACCCGGAATTCTGGGCCGAGATGGACGACCTCTGGAAGCATTACGTCGGCCGGCCCTCGCCGCTCTACTTCGCGCCCCGGCTGACCGAGCATCTGGGCGGGGCGAAGATCTACCTCAAGCGCGACGAGCTGAACCACACCGGCGCGCACAAGATCAACAACGTGCTCGGCCAGATCATCCTCGCGCGTCGCATGGGCAAGACCCGGATCATCGCCGAGACGGGCGCAGGCCAGCACGGCGTGGCGACGGCGACCGTCTGCGCCAAGTTCGGGCTGAAATGCGTGGTCTACATGGGCGCACACGACGTCGAGCGGCAGGCGCCGAACGTGTTCCGCATGCGGCTGCTGGGAGCCGAGGTCGTGCCGGTGACTTCGGGGCGCGGCACGCTGAAGGATGCGATGAACGACGCGCTGCGCGACTGGGTGACCAACGTCCGCGACACCTTCTACTGCATCGGCACCGTCGCGGGGCCGCATCCCTATCCGGCGATGGTCCGCGACTTCCAGTCGATCATCGGCAAGGAGGTGCGCTGGCAGCTGGCCGAGCAGGAGGGCGAAGGCCGCCTGCCCGACACGGTGATCGCGGCCATCGGCGGCGGCTCGAACGCCATGGGGCTGTTCTATCCCTTCCTCGACGATCCGTCCGTGCGGATCATCGGGGTCGAGGCCGGCGGCAAGGGCGTGGATGACCGGATGCAGCATTGCGCCTCGCTGACCGGGGGGCGGCCGGGCGTGCTGCACGGCAACCGAACCTACCTGCTGCAGGACGAGGACGGCCAGATCCTCGAGGGCTTCTCGATCTCGGCCGGTCTCGACTATCCCGGGATCGGGCCAGAGCACGCGTGGCTGCACGACACCGGCCGCGCGGAATACGTGAGCATCACCGATGCCGAGGCGCTGGAGGCGTTCCAGCTCTGCTGCGCGCTTGAAGGGATCATCCCGGCGCTGGAGCCGAGCCACGCGCTGGCGCATGTCATCAAGATCGCGCCTACGCTGCCTCGCGACCACATCATCGTGATGAACATGTGCGGGCGGGGTGACAAGGACATCTTCACCGTGGCCAAGCACCTCGGCTTCGACATGAAGATCTGAGACGGACGCGGCGCGGCGGATGCGGCCGCGCCGCCCTCAGACCGGATCGACGGCGTAGCGCTGCAGGATCTCCAGCGGCACCACGTCGAGCGTCCGGCGGTGGGTCGCGGAAAGGCGCACCTGCGGCGCGGCGCCCTCGTCATGCGCCTGCAGGAAACGCGCCGCGCAGAGGCACCAGCGGTCGCCCGGCTTCAGTCCCTGGAAGCCGTATTCCGGCCGTGGAGTCGAAAGATCGTTGCCAAGGTATTTCGACAGCGCGAGGAATTCCGCCGTCATCAGCGCGCAGACCGTGTGCTGCCCGGCATCGGCCGGCCCGGTGTCGCAGCAGCCGTTGCGGAAGAAGCCGGTGAGCGGGGCGGTCGAGCAGGTCTCGAGCGGCCCGCCCAGCACGTTGATCGATGCGTCCTTCATTGCGCCCTCCCTTGCACCTGCCAGTCTGCCCGATGCGCCCGGCGTTGCGAAGGTGAAACCGGCATCGCGGGGATCGGTTTCGACCTGCCGGAAAACCGCGTCCACCGGCCCCGCGGGCGCGACCGGCGATTGCACTTTCGCCGCGATCCGGGAACAACTGGGCAGGTGGCCCCGAGCGGGCGCAGCCGGGGAGCTTGCCGATGTACGATTACGCCGTGCTCTGGGAATGGGTGCTGATCGCTGCGCGCTGGACGCATGTCATCACCGCCGTCGCCTGGATCGGCTCGTCCTTCTACTTCATCGCGCTGGATCTGGGGCTGAGGAAGACACCCTCGCTGCCGCCCCTCGCCCATGGCGAGGAGTGGCAGGTGCATGGCGGGGGTTTCTACCACATCACCAAGTATCTCGTGGCGCCGGATTTCCTGCCCGAGCACCTGACCTGGTTCAAGTGGGAGAGCTACGCGACCTGGCTGTCGGGCTTTGCCCTGCTGGTCCTGTTCTACTACCTCGGGGCGGAACTGTTCCTGATCGACTCGACCGTGATGGATCTGGAGGTCGGGCAGGCCATCGTCATCTCGCTCTGCTCGCTTGCCCTGGGCTGGATGGTCTATGACGGGCTTTGCCGGTCGCCGATCGGCCGGCATCCCACCGCGCTGATGCTGGTGCTATTCGGCGTGCTCGTGGCGATGGCCTGGGGCTACACGCAGGTCTTCTCGGGCCGGGCGGCGCTCTTGCATCTGGGTGCCTTCACCGCGACGATCATGAGCGGCAATGTCTTCCTGACCATCATGCCGAACCAGCGGATCGTGGTGGCCGACCTCAAGGCCGGGCGACGCCCCGATCCGAAATACGGCGAGATCGCCAAGCAGCGCAGCCTGCACAACAACTACCTGACGCTGCCGGTCATCTTCCTGATGCTCTCCAACCACTATCCGCTGATCTTCGCGACCGAGTGGAACTGGCTGATCGCCAGCCTCGTCTTCCTGATGGGGGTGACGATCCGGCACTGGTTCAACACGCGCCACGCGCGAAAGGGCAACCCGCACTGGACCTGGGCCGCGACCGCGGTGATCTTCCTGCTGATCGCCTGGCTGTCCACCGCGCCGATGCGCGCCTCGGCGCCCGAGGACGAGGCCGCGCTGACCGGCAGCGCCGCGCGCTTTGCCCGGGCGGAGGGCTTTCAGGACGTGGCCGACATCGTGATGGGCCGCTGCTCGATGTGCCATGCGGCAGAGCCGGGATGGGACGGCCTGCATTGGCCGCCGAAGAACGTGCGGCTCGAGACGCCGGCCCAGATCGCGCACGAGGCGCGCCGGATCTACCTACAGGCCGGGATCAGCCATGCCATGCCACCGGGCAACCTGAGCTTCATGGAGCCCGGGGAGCGTGCCGCGATCGTGCGCTGGTATCGCTCGGTCGCGGGCTGATCAGCGCGAGAAGGTGAAAAGCGTCTCCTGCCGGAAGGTCTCGCCCGGGTTGAGGGTTATCGGGGGGAAGCCCGGATGGTTCGGCGCATCGGGCCACATCTGCGGCTCGAGCGCGATGGCGTCGAAGGGGGCGTAGGGTCGGCCGTGGTGGCCGGGAAAGGTGCCGCTGTCGATCTCGCGCCCGCTGTAGACCTGAAGGCCGGGCGCCGTCGTGGAAAGATCAAGCCGCAGCCCGGCCCGCCCGGTCAGCGTGGCAGCGGCGGTCAGCGCGCGGGGCGCGTCCGCAAGACAGAAGTTGTGGTCGATCACCTCGTCCCGCGCCAGGGGCCGGGCCTCGCGCAGGTCGAACAAGCCGGCGGCCGCGGCGACCTCTCCGACGGGCAGGCCCGCCCGGGTCGGCAGCCACCCTTGCGCGTTGACCGACAACTGCTGCCCGGCGATTCCCGGCTCGGGGTCCAGGGTCCAGTAGCTGTGGTTCGCCAGGTTCATCAGTGTCGTCGCGTCGCTTCGGGCGGTGAGCGACAGGCGCAGGCCTGCGGGCGGCTCGAGCGTGACCCCGGCCTCGATCCGCCGCGTGGCGGGAAAGCCGTCGCAGCCGTCCGGCAGGTCAAGGCGCAGCAGCGCCCGCGCCTCGGTCGCCTCGACCACCTGCCAGAGCCGCGCATGGGTGCCGCCGGCGCCCGAGTGCAGGAGCGTCCCGCCCTCGTTGGGCTCGAAGCGCACGAGACGGCCGCCGATCAGCGCGCGCGCGCCGCCGATCCGGTTGGCCACCGGGCCGACGATGGCGCCGAACCAGCGCAGCGGGCCGAGATAGGCGGCGAAGTCAGGCGAGCCGGCGGTCAGCGGCCAGTCGATACCCTCCAGCCGCACATCCTGCAGGATCGCGCCCCAGTCGAGCAGCGCCACGCGCAGATCGCCCGCGCGGAGCGACAGGCGATGGACGGCCTGCCCGTCAGGGGTGGTGCCGAAGCGAGTGATCGTCATGGCGGGCCCTCCATGGTCCAAGGCTGGGCGACCCGCCCCGCGCGGTCAAGGCGCGACGCAGCCGGCGATGCCCTCGGCCAGATCCCGGATCAGACTTGCATAGAGGTCGGGACCCGGTTCGAGCAGGCTGCCCTCGGGGTCGAGCGCCGGGCCAAGCTTCGCCCCGGCATCCTCCGCCACGCGGCGGACCAGCTTCGGATCGTGCTGCGCTTCGGGGAAGAGGCAGCGCGCGGTTCCCTCCATCTCTGCGCGCAACTCGGCCAGATGCGCGGCGCCGGGCGCGGCGGCGTCGCCACCGGCGATGCTGCCGGCAACGGTCAGGCCGAAATGGGCGGCAAAGTAGCCATAGGCGTCGTGGAAGACGTAGAACGGCACGCCGCGGGCCGGTGCAAGCCGCGCCGCGGTCTCGGCTTCCAGCGTCTTCACGGCAGCCTGCGCCCGCGCCGCATTTTCCGCATAGGCGGCGGCGTGGTCGGGATCGAGCCGACCCAGTTCCGCGGCAATGGCCCCCAGCCAGACCTGCGCATTGCCGGGATCAAGCCAGAGATGCGGGTCGGAGCCCTCATGGCCGTGACCCTCGTGCTCGTCCTCGTGATGATGCGCCTCGTGCGAGCCGAACTCCTGGTGGTGGGTCCCCGCGACCTCGGCAAGGCGCAATTGCGGCCTGGCCTCGCCGTCGAGACCGCGCTCCAGCCAGGGCGTCATCTCGGGGCCGATCCAGACCACGAGGTCCGCCTCGGCCAGCGCGCGCGCCTGGCTGGGACGAAGCTGGAAGGAATGGGCATCGGCGCCCCGGTCCAGCAACAGCTCTGGCTGGCCCACCTCGCCCATCACCTGCGCCACCAGCGAATGGACCGGCGGCAGGTCCGTCACGACGCGCGGCGCCTCGGCCGCGGCCGGTCCTGCCAGCAGGCTGGCGAGCGCGAATGATATGGTATAACGCATTCTCCGGAACCTTTCCTTCGGGATGGTGTCGAATTAAGACGTTATAACGTAACACGTCAATGGGAGATGCGATGACCGGAGGCAGCGCCGCATTCGAGCCGCATGATCACAGCCGTTGTGCGGGTGACATCCTTGCCCATGCCGAGCGCGCCTCGGCCGAGGCGGGCGTGCGGCTGACGCCGGTGCGCCGGCGCACGCTCGAGATCCTCTTGGAGGCGCATCGTGCGCTTGGGGCCTATGAGGTGCTGGAGCGGCTGGCGCAGGAGGGCTTCGGCAACAAGCCCCCGGTGGCCTATCGGGCCCTGGATTTCCTTGTCGAGCAGGGGTTCGCGCATCGGATCCGGCGGCTCAATGCCTTCACCGCCTGCATGCATCCGGGGGTGGCCCATGCGCCCGCCTTCCTGATCTGCCGCAGCTGCTCCATCGTCGCCGAGGCCCCGGCCGAGCCGGTGCGCGCGGCGCTGGAGGACGCGGCCGCGCGACTCGGCTTCGCCATCGAGCGCAGCAACGTCGAGGCCGTGGGCCTCTGCCCGACCTGCCGGGGGGCGGCATGACGCTGATCGCCGCCCATCACCTTGCCGTCCGCCAGGGCCACGAGGAGATCCTGTCCGATGTGAGCCTTTCCGTCGAGCCGGGCGAGATCGTCACCATCGTCGGACCCAACGGCTCGGGCAAGAGCACGCTGCTGCGCGCGCTGCTGGGCATCCTGCCGCCTGCCTCCGGGGCGGTGAGCCGCAAGCCCGGGCTGCGGATCGGCTACGTGCCGCAGAAGCTGCAGATCGACCGCAGCATGCCGATCACGGTGCGCCGGTTCCTCTCGCTGCCCGTCCGCCAGACGGCGGCGGCCACGGCGGCCGCCCTTGTGCGCGTGGGCGTCCCCGAGGTGGCGGAGCGGCAGATGGCGAATCTCTCCGGGGGCCAGCTTCAGCGCGTGATGCTGGCCCGTGCGCTGCTGACCGAGCCCGAGATCCTCATGCTCGACGAGCCGACGCAGGGTCTCGACCAGCCGGGCGAGGCCGCCTTCTACCGCCTGATCGAGGAGGTCCGCTCGGCCACCGGGGCGGCGATCCTGATGGTCAGCCACGACCTGCACGTGGTCATGGCGGCCTCGGACCGGGTGATCTGCCTCAATCGCCATGTCTGCTGCGAGGGGACGCCGCGCGTGGTGTCGAACGCGCCGGAGTATCGGGCGCTGTTCGGTCACGGCACGCAGGGGGCGCTGGCGCTCTATCGCCACGACCATGACCACGACCACACTCACGATTCGCTCCCTCACCATGGGCATCATCATGCTTGACGATTTCCTTGTCCGGGCGGCACTGGCCGGGATCGGCGTGGCGCTGGCCGCGGGTCCGCTGGGGGCCTTCGTGGTCTGGCGGCGCATGGCCTATTTCGGCGACGCCACCTCCCATGCCGCGATCCTCGGCGTTGCGCTCGCGCTGGCCACCGACCTGCCGGTCGGCCTCGGCACGCTTGCGGTGGCGCTCGCCATGGCGGTGACGGTTGCAGGGCTTGCCGGCCGGGGCTGGGCGATGGACACGACGCTGGGCGTCTTCGCCCATTCGGCGCTTGCCTTCGGCCTCGTGGCGGTCAGCTTCCTGCCGGCGGTCCGCACCGACCTGTCGGCCTGGCTGTTCGGCGACATCCTCGCGGTCTCGGTCACGGATCTGGCCTTCATCTGGGGCGGAGCGGCCGCGGTCGTGGCGCTGCTGGCGTGGCGCTGGTCGGCGCTGCTCACGACGACGATCAACGAGGATCTGGCCTCTGCCTCGGGCCTCGATCCGGCGCGCGAGCGGCTCGTGCTGACGCTGGCGCTGGCCGTCACGGTGGCGGTGGCGCTGAAGGTGGTTGGGGCGCTGCTGATCTCGGCCATGCTGATCATCCCGGCCGCGGCCGCGCGCGGCATGGCACGCAACCCCGAGCCCATGGCGATTCTCGCCGCGCTGATCGGCGCAGGCGCGAGCCTTGCCGGCCTCGGGGCGTCGCTCACCTTCGACACGCCGGCCGGGCCCTCGATCGTGGCCGCGGCGGCGCTGGCCTTCGCGGCCTCGGCCGTCCTGCGCCGCCCCTGAGGCGGCCGGGCGGGGGCCGGTCGCGCCTGCAACATCAGCTTCTTCGCCGCATGTCGTTTTCGGACGCCAAAGGTCGGGCTGACCTGTTCCGGACCGCCCTGATGCGTCATTGATGCGGCAGACCATGCCCGTCACGGAGTGCCCGGATGAAGACCCATGTGAAAGCCCTTGTCGTCGGCGGCGGCGCCGTCGGGAACGGGATCGCCTATCACCTTGCCAAGGCCGGCTGGGACACGATGCTGGTCGAGCGGGACGAACTGACCTCGGGCTCGACCTGGCACGCGGCGGGCCTGCTGCCGCTGTTCAACATGAGCTATGCTACGACCCACATCCACAAGTATTCGGTGGATTTCTACAAGGGGCTGGAGGCGGAAACCGGCCTCAACGCCGGCTTCTACGTCGTGGGCAACCTGCGCATGGCGCAGACCGACGCGCGGATGGACGAGTACATGCTCTATTCGTCGGTCGCCGAGACCGCAGGCGTCTATCACGAGTTCCTGTCCCCGAAGGAGATCAAGGATCGCTGGCCGCTGGTCCGCACCGAGGACCTGAAGGGCGCGCTGTTCCACCCGCAGGACGGCTACATCAACCCGGCCGACGTGACGCAGGCGATGGCCAAGGGCGCGCGGCAGTTGGGCTGCACCATCGAGCGCAAGATCCAGGTGAACGGCTATCGCTGGACCGGCAGCGAGTGGATCGTTTCCTGCTGCCGGATGGCCGAGGTGGGCGGCAACCTCGTGCCGACCGAGGACACCTTCGAGATCCATGCCGAGCATGTGGTGACCGCGACCGGCAACCATGCGCAGCGCACCGCGCGGCTTCTGGGCATCAAGATCCCGGCGATCCCGGTCGAGCACCAGTATATCGTGACCGAGCCCGATCCGGCGCTGGTGGAATGGCGCAAGACCAACCCCCAGCACCCCGTGCTGCGTGACGCCGACGCCAAGTGGTATGTCCGCGAAGAACGCGGCGGCTGGATCCTCGGCCCCTACGAGCGGAACGCCCCGGCGCGCTTCCTCTATGACGTGCCGCAAAGCTTCCGCGCCGACCTGTTCCCGCTGGATCTGGAGCGGATCGAGGCGGAATACATGTCGATGATCCACCGGCTGCCCTCGTCCGAGACGGTGGGCCTCAAGGACGACTACAACGGCCCGATCTGCTACACGCCGGACGGCAACCCGCTGGTCGGTCCGGCGCCGGGCCTGCGCAACATGTGGCTGGCGGAAGGTTTCAGCTTCGGCATCACCGCGGCAGGCGGCACCGGCTATTACCTTGCGCAGATGATGACCGAGGGCGAGGCCGAGATCGACATGGCCTCGCTGGACCCGAAGCGCTACGGCTCGTGGATGACGACCGAATACGGGGCACGGAAGAACGAGGAGTGCTACGAGCACGTCTTCATCCTCCACCACCCCGACGAGGAGCGCGAAGCCTGCCGGCCGCTGCGCACCGCGCCGGTCTATGACCGGCAGAAGGCGCTTGGCGCGCAGTTCGGGCAGGTGAACGGCTGGGAGCGGCCGAACTACTACGGCCCGCTCGACGCAGCGCCCGACTTCGACCACAACTCCCGCAGCTTCCGGCGCGGCGCGTGGCACCCCTTTGCCAAGGCCGAGGCGGAAGCGCTGCGCGCGACCGCCGGCCTGATCGACGCGACCGCCTTCACCAAGCATCTTGTTCGCGGGCCGGGCGCGACCGCCTTCCTCGACTGGTTCACTTGCAACAAGCTGCCCGCGGTGGGGCGCATCAACCTGACCTATGCGCTGACGCCCACCGGCACGACCCGCACCGAATACACCATCGTGCGGATCGCCGAGAACGAATACTACCTCGTCTCGGCCGGCGCCTGGACGGCCTATGACGCCGACTGGCTGAAGAAATGCGCCGAGGACAGGATGGGCGACTTCGGCTGGATCGACATCCACGACGTGACGACCCAGTGGGGCGTCTTCGCGCTGGCCGGTCCGAACTCGCGCGCGATCCTGAACGAGATCGTCAGGGACGCGCAGCCCGAGACGGTGCTATCGAACAAGCGCTTCCCCTGGCTCAGCTGGCGCAACATCGAGCTGGGCATGTGCCCGGTGCGGGCGGTGCGCGTGGCCTACACGGGCGAGCTTGGCTGGGAACTGCATCACCCGATCGAGATGTCGACCTATCTCTGGGACCTGCTGCTGAAGGCCGGCGAGAAGCACGGGCTGAAGCTCGTGGGCGCGCGGGCGCAGAACTGGCTGCGGCAGGAGAAAAGCTATCGCGCCTTTGGCAACGAACTGGGCCGGGATGCCACGCCGATGGAAGCGGGTCTCGACCGCTTCATCGATCTCTCGAAGGACTTCCAGGGCAAGCAGGCGATGCTGGAGACCGGGATCCGGTCGAAATGTGTGACGCTGCTGATCGACGGGCCGGCCGATGCCGATCCCTGGGGCAAGGAGGCACTTCTGCTGAACGGCGAGAAGGTCGGGCGCCTGACCTCGGGCGGCTGGTCGGTGGCCTTCGGCAAGCAGATCGGCATGGGCTATGTGCGCCCCGACCTGGCCGAGGTCGGCACGAAGCTGCAGGTCCGGATGTTCCGCGAAACCTACGAGGCGGTGGTGGCGGAGGATTCACCCTTCGACCCGACCAACGCCCGCATTCGCCAGGACGGCTGATCCCGTCCGGCGAAGACCTGAGGGGCGGGATCTTCCCGCCCCTTTCTCATCTGAGGTTCCGGGCGAGCCAGCCGGCCCAGTCGGTCGCGTCCCCGTTGAACACGTTGATGTCCGTAACCTTGCCGATGCCGGGAACGATGCCGGTGCCGGTATACTGCCAGAACGTCCATGGGTGGCCGTCATAGCGCTCGTGCGGATGGGCCGCGACCGAGCGCAGCCAGAACTCGTAGCCGTTGAGCAGCCACATCTGGTTCCGCTCGAAGAAGTCCACCGTGGTGTAGATGATCGGCCGCTTGCCGTAGTGCCGTGTCACCGCCTCGAGGAAGACCTGCGCTTCCGCGCGCACCACCCCGGGCTCGGGCCGGAAGGTGCAGGTCGGCGAGAACGGGTTCCATTCCATGTCGAGCACCGGGGGCAGGGCGCGCGGCGAGTTCGGCACGTTGCGGATGAACCACTCCGCCTGCTCTGCCGCCGGGCGGCAGAAGTAGAAGAAGTGATAGGCGCCGCGCGGCACCCCGGCGCGTCCGGCGGCACGCCAGTTGTCGTGGAAGGCGGCATCCACCCGGTCGCCGCCTTCGGTTGCCTTGATGAAGGCGAAGGAGACGCCGGCATCGGCGGCGGTGCGCCAGTCGATCGGCCCCTGGAAGCGCGAGACGTCGATGCCGTGCACCTGGTAGGAGGAGGGCGCGCGCCCGTTCCACGGGTGCGGCTTGGCATCGCCGAAGGTGGGCTGAGAGATGGTGACGGTCTGGCCGGAGGGAAGTTCGGCAGTAACGTCGGGCCGGCCGCAGGACAGCAGAAGGGCGGCAAGGCCGAGGGCGAGAAGGCGACGGGTCATGGTTCTCCGGGGAAGGTCGGGCGAAGGTCGCCCGACTTTGGCCGAGATCCGGGTCCCTGTCACCCCTCAGGCCGTGATGTCGTCCCACGCCCTCAACGCCTTGGCGGCATACATGAGCGAGGGTCCGCCGCCCATCTGGATCGCCATGGCCAGGACGTCGCCCAGTTCCTCGCGCGTGGCGCCGGCCTGGTGCAGCGCCTCGACATGGAGGCCAATGCATTCCTCGCAGCGCACCGCCACCGCCATGCCGAGGGCGACGAACTCCTTGGTCTTGTAGTCCAGGACGCCGCCGTCCTTCACGGCCTTCGACAGGACCCCGAAGCCCTTGGTGGCCTCCGGGATCAGCTGGCGCAGCGTCTTGAGCTGGTCGCGGATGTTGGCGTTCTTGTCTTTCCAGTCCATCACATGCCCTCATATGAATATGTTCGGGCAGGAGGTCGCACGGCCGGCGGGGCGGGGGCCTTGATCCATCTCAAGTGCGGCGGGCGACCAGCATCAGATTGTTCGCCGGCATCGAGGTCCAGCGGGAAACGAGGCCCGCCGCGGCCAGGCGCTCCTCGACCCAGCGGCTGTCCTTGTAGCCCACGTCCGGGTCCTGCGCCCGAAGGCTCGCGTCGAAGGCCGCGTCGCCCTCGCTGGTGGCGCGGCCGTCGCGCAGGAACGGGCCGTAGAGGAGCAGCCTGCCGCCGGGCAGAAGTGCTGCCGCCGCTTCCGCGAGAACCGTGGCCGCGGCGGGCTCGGGGATCAGGTGCAGCAGGTTGACGATCAGGATCGCGTCGGCCCGATGGTCCGCCGACCAGCCCGGACGGGCCGCATCGAGGACGATCGGCGCGCGAAGGTTCGGCGCGGCGGCATGCGCACGCCACGCAGCGATCGAGCGCAGGTTCCCCGGGTCGAGGTC